>CBIHQM010000078.1:0-18108 GCA_966211885.1 uncultured Chryseolinea sp. | reverse complement strand
GGTTTCCATGTAGGCGCCGCACTGCAGGTAGACCGTCGTGAACGGTTTCACGATCGTGGTGCCTTCGCTGTTCACGAAATATTCGTCGCCGTACGTAATGGTGAGGGCTGCGGCGGAGCCTTCAATGTCGGGGAACGATTTGAAGACGGCGGACAGTTCTTTTACATAGTTGTTCCAGCGTTCCTGGTCCAGGTTGAGCGGTTTGGCAAAATCGATTTTTGTTACCACGGGCACGGTGGCAAATTCGCGGTGGGGAAGGTCTTCCAGTTTTTTATTTTCTTCTTTCAGCGTGAGCTGGTGTTTTTTGTATTTCTGCGCCGCGCCTTTGTAGACCACATCCGTAGAGGCCCATAGCGCACGGCGTATTCCGAAATAGTCGTCGTCCAGGGGAACGGACAGATCGTTGGCGTTGGGTGGACTGGTCAGGTTGTTGTCGAGGCTTTCGTCGTTGAAGGTATAGTTGCCGACCAGGAGCCGCACAGACTTGTTCCGGCTTTGAAACACATCGGATCTTACAAGAGCGCCAAGAGTCGCGTGGGCGTTGAACACATGCCTGTCGTTGATGCCGTAGCTGATGTAGAACGGTTTGTCGTGGCCTTCATATTTGGCGTCGGTCATCGTTCGCTTCATTTCGTCCTTCATGGCTTTCAGGATGACGGACTCCCGTTCCTGTGCACACAGCGGCTGGGCGATGGCCATCCATCCGGCAAAAAGAACAACGGGTCGTATTACACGGAGCATGCGCATAGCCTTACGGTTGAGGTTGTGATCCCGGGCGGCTCAACAGGGTGGCCTCCTGGTGTTGACGGGGTTTCTTTTGTGTTTCGATTCTTCGCACAAACAAAGACGGCGAAGCGGCGCTCACGGGTACGTAGCCCGACTCGGCGCCACAAAATCCGATGAATGTATCGCGGTCGTTGCCGGTGGCTTGTATTTCGGCAAACATGGCCAGCGGCGTGCCGATCAGGTCTACACCGCGTACCAACTCATCGGCGCGACCATCGACATAAATGCGATAGACCATCGTAGGAAAAATGTTGAAGGCGTTGGGATTGTAGCGATCCGTCACCGTAAATCCACCGACGACATCGCGGAACAGGTAGCCATAGGGCTTGCCCTGCCGCTTACATTCTTTTAACAACATTTTTCGCAAGTCCTCCATGGGTACCCCCTTGGTTGTTTCCACGATCAGATTTGACTGACGCGAGACAGGCTCCATACCGATGGATGCCCGGCCGTGGCCATTGGAGCGTGCGAGATTTTCCAGGGGTGTGCGCGACATGAGGAAAGTTTTCAGCATGCCCTTGTCCACCACCGTCACCCGTTCGCCTTTGATGCCTTCGTCGTCGTATTTGTAGCCGCCGTTAATGGGTTTGCCATCGATGGCCGTCAGGGTGGGGTCGAAATATACTTGAAGGGTCGTGGGCAACACATATTCGCCGATCTTGGCTTTGAAGGTGTGGCCGTCGTATTCTTTTTTCATGCGATGGCCTTCCACCCGATGACCAAAAATTTCGTGGAAGAAAACACCGGCAGCAGGTGCCAGCAAAATGGCCGGTCCGCTATACGGTTCTGCCAGAGGTGCAGTTTTTAACTTCTCCAGCGACGCGATCATCTTTTCGATATCGCCCATGATTTTTTCATCGGCGGGAAATCCATCCGGGGTCACGGCATAGTAGGAGAGGTGGAGCGGGATCACGTCGCCGTCGCTGGCGCGGATGCTGCCGTTCACGTGGATGTAGGCCGAGGTGTTGTTTTGAACGACCTGGGTTTGTTCGGTGGTGATGAAATATTTTCGTTCCTGGGAAAATTGAAGCGACACATCGCCTTCTACGAGATCGCCATTTTTCAGAAAAAGAGCGGAGTATTTTTTGAGTTTTTCTTTCCAGACGCCACCGTTGAAAGCCGTGATCAGGTCGGCCTGGGGTGGTTCATAATAGCGGGTTGGGGTCTCCTTCGAGAAATCGTTGGTCGGTGCGGTGGTCACGGGCGTGGTGGTCCGCTCGCGCGCCTGGCGGGCGGCTTTGAATCCGCGCAGGGCCTGTTTGTATTCATTTTGCGTGGTCATCCAGATGCCCATGCGAAGCGCGATCTTCTCATTTTCATAGGGAAGTTCCGTGGGGTCCGATCCCTCGTGCATCTCGAAATCGTCGGGTCCTTGTGGATGGGTGTTGTCAAATTCATAGCTGCCCACTTTCACGCGCGACACCAGCACACGGCTTTTGTCACTGCCCGCGCGCACGAGACTGCCAAAGGAAGTATTCAGGTGAAGGCTCGCCACGTCGTCGACGCGATAGTCGATATAGTAGGCGGGGACAGTTGCCTTTTTTAGCTCGGTAAAACTCCGGGCCAGTTCTGCCTCGAGGACCGTTATCAACGAGTCTTGCGCCCGTACCGCAAAGGCGGGCAGCACAAACAATAGGAAGACCCCCAGGCGTCTTTTGATATAACCCAATAACATTTTCACAGCTTTCGAAAGTTAGGACCTTGGCAGCATGGAGCAGCTCCAAAATGTAACGGTAAAGTATCTCAAAAAACGTGGAAGACAAAAAATTATATCTTGTTCTTTGTCAAGGTCCTGACTTCCTACTATGCCGGTGTCAACGTTTTTGTTGATCGCGAAGCCGGCTACCGGGGCTCATTTCGTTTCTGTTTTGGCCATTTCCCAGCCGATGATGCTCTTCTTCCGGGCCGGGCTCCAGCGGTACTCACCCAGGATGCCGTCTTTGCGGATCACGCGATGGCACGGGATGAGATAGGCAATGTGGTTGGCGCCTACCGCCGATCCCACGGCCTGCAGGGCATTCGGATTTTGAATGTTGGCGGCAATGCCCTGGTAGGTGGTCACGTTGCCCATGGGGATCTTTAACAGGGCTTCCCACACCTTGAGCTGGAAGTTTGTGCCCTTCACAAACACATGGAGCCGTCCCGTCGCGGGTGTCGCGCCCGGATGAAAGATCCTTTCAGCAAAGGACGCGGTGAGCGCCTGGTCCTGGTGGAAGAGTGAATTGTGCCAGTGTTCTTTCATGGCCTCGATGTGGCCCTTGGGGTCCTCGTCGGTGGCCAGGAACGACAGCCAGCAAATACCGCGGTCGGTCACGGCCAGCAGACAGGCGCCGAAGGGTGTTTCGTGGATGCCATAGTGAATGCGCAGCCCCGAGCCGTGCAGTTTGTACTCCTGGGGTGTTACGCCCTCCAGCGTTGTGAACAGATCATACACCCGCGATTGGCTGGAGAGCCCGGCCGATTCGGCGGCTTCCACCAGGTTGCGCGACTGTTCCAGTTTCTCTTTCAGGAAATCGACCGTAAGGAACTGCAGGAACCGTTTGGGGCTGATGCCCGCCCATTCCGTGAAGATGCGCTGAAAGTGAAAGGGTGAAAGATGAACTTTTTCGGCCACCTCGTCGAGTTCGGGTTGGCGTTGGAAATTTTTTTCCAGGTAAAGAATAGCTTCTTCGATACGCTGGTAATTGATATGGGTTTCGTTTGTCATCAACAACATAAAACTATGATTTTTTGTTGACTCAAAATTGCCACCGTGAGGGGGATTACTCAACCTGTTTCTTGCTGATTTCATTTGTGATGAGGGGTTGACGTATTCTTTGAGCTTTTCCTTATTTTTAACAAAACCCTACAATCATGAAAAGATTTCTACTGTCCCTCTTTTTTATTATGGCCGCCATGGCCACTGCCCTGGCGCAGCAACCCAACTACGACACGGTGAGGATCCGCCCCGTGCTGGTGAGTAACAATCTGTATTTCTTAAAAGGTTCCGGTGGCAACATCGGGGTGCTCATCGGAAACGACGGCACGCTGATGATCGACGATCAGTTTGCGCCCCTTTCCAACAAGATCAATGGCGCTATCAAGACCCTCAGCCCGGGCGAGATAAAGTTCCTCATCAACACCCACATCCATGGCGACCACACCGGCGGCAATGACAATTTTAAAAAGATGGGCATCACCATCCTGGCCCAGGACCAGGTGCGCGAGCGCATGACCAAGGAAACCGTGAATCGCCAGAATGAAAAAGTGCCACCGCGCGCGAAAGACGCCTTGCCCGACATCACTTTTGCCGACAAGCTGAACGTACACATCAACGACGAAGACATCGAACTGATCCACTTCGATCCTGGCCACACCGACGGTGACGTGATCGTTCATTTTAAGAAAGCGAATGTGTATCACATGGGTGATATGTTTGTCACCTATGGCTATCCGTTTATCGACGTTTCCAGTGGTGGCTCTGTGAATGGTATGATCGCGGCCTTGGATAAGATACTTGCTATGATGGATGACCAAGCCAAAGTGATCCCCGGTCACGGCGAATTAAGCACAAAGGCCGACGTGAAGGTGTTTCGCGATCGGTTGGCGGATATTCGCGATCAGGTGGCGGCGGCCTTGAAGAAGGGGAAGAAAAAAGAAGATTTGGTGAATCTGGGCATCACGGATAAGTATGAAGCCGAGTGGGGGAAAGGATTTTTGAAAGGAAAGGATTTTGTGATGTTGGTGGCGGATAATATTGCTATCCCTCCGAAGAAATAACTAGAACCGCTAAGACGCAAAGAGCGCAAAGGAAATGCAAAGTATGCTCTGTATCTCCTTTGCGCTCTTTGCGTCTCAGCGGTTCAACATGATTTCCGTAGCCTCATGCCGCATCAT
The DNA here is from genome assembly GCA_966211885.1 of uncultured Chryseolinea sp. Classification (GTDB taxonomy): domain Bacteria; phylum Bacteroidota; class Bacteroidia; order Cytophagales; family Cyclobacteriaceae; genus Chryseolinea. The sequence continues at coordinate 13,446 of CBIHQM010000078.1, read as the reverse complement.
GAAAAATAATCCCCAACGAATACCGCACTCCTGATTTCACTTCACTCACCCCATGCTTCATCGTAGCCCGGTAATATCCTCGCGAACCCTTCACCGGCCGGAAGTTAGTCGTGAAGATGAGCGCATCCCCCTGATTCGGCTGCAACACCTCCGCCTTTGATTGCGCGCGTGGCACCTGCTCCGTCAGCACAAACTCGCCGCCCTCATGATCCTTCCCCGCCTGGCTTAACACAAACACCACCTGAAAAGGAAAATACACCGCCCCATAAAGATCCTGGTGAAGCGTATTGAATCCCCCCGCCTCATACCGTAGGATCAACGGCGTTGGTCTGGGTTGGTCGTGATCATGACAGTGCGCGACCAGCGCTTTGTGATCACCGGGATACGTAATGTCCATCCCCAACTTCTGCATCCACGCATTGGCGAGCTTGGCCAACGGCGTGTACAGCATTTCCCGCAGGACTTGGATGGTCGGTGGCAAGGGGTAATTGAAATATTTGTATTCCCCTTTGCCAAAGCGGTAACGCTGCATGTTGATCGTGTTCCGGTAAAGATCCGGGTCGGCATACAATCCGGAAAGGTGCCGGCACTCGTCGGCCGAGAGCACCTGCGGCAGCAGGGCATACCCTTTTTCATTGAGTGCTGTATAGATTGATTCCCAAGGCATAGCGACAATATCCTCCATATTTTTTTCTGTAAAGATCGGGGATAGTGTGGCCCCGCTCAACCCGAAACTTGCGGAATGACACCGGGTGGATTTTCGTTGATCGTCGTCCTAAAAAGGGCTACCTTTCTATACTCAAAATCCGAACACCATGAAAAGGCTCCTCCTCTCCGCGTTGTTTCTCTGCGCCACGGTGCTCTCCTGTAAACAACCAACCAAGTCCAACTACACGCTCGGCACCGTCACGTTCGAGGTGGCGGGCACGGATGCCGCACAGCAGGCTTTTCTGAAAGGCCATTTGCTGATGCACAGCTTCGAGTTCATGGACGCTGCGGAAGCCTTCCGGGAAGCGCAAACGCTGGACTCTACTTGTGCGATGGCTTTCTGGGGAGAAGCGATGACCTACAATCATGCCATCTGGCAGGAACAGGATTATGAAAAAGCCGTAGCCACATTAAAGAGGCTCGCAGCAACGCCGGAAGCGCGTGTGGCAAAAGGTGCAACACCCTTGGAGAAAGATTTTTTGCAGGCCGTGAATGTGCTCTACGGAACGGGAACAAAAACGGAACGCGATCGGGCGTACGCCAAATTTATGGGCGAGCTATACAACAAATATCCCGGCAATCATGAGGTGGCTTCCCTGTATGCGTTGGCACTGCTGGGCGAAGAGCCGGTGGGGCGCAGCGAAGAGCTGTACCGGGAGAGTGCGCGCATCTCGGCGCAGATCTTGAAAGAGAACCCCAATCACCCCGGAGCCTTGCATTATTTTATTCATGCCAACGACGACCCGGGTCATGCGCGTGATGCGCTCCACGCGGCCGATGAATATTCCGTCGTGGCCCACGATGCCACGCACGCCCTGCACATGCCTACGCACATCTATCTCGCCCTGGGCATGTGGGACCGCGTGGTGAGTTCCAATGAAGTGTCGTGGCAAGCGAGTGTGAACCGGAAACAAAAAAGAAATTTGCCCAACGATGCGCTGGGCTATCATTCTTTTCACTGGCTGGAGTATGGCTATCTCCAACAAGGCCGCGTCCAGGATGCTCAAAAACTTTTGCAGGACATGATGACCTATTGCTCGGCACTACCTTCCATCAAAGCCCGCACCCACGAGATCTTTTTGAAATCGTCTTACGTTGTGGAAACCAATGACTGGAAATCGTCTTTTGCCGCGCACGAGACCGACGCCAAAGGATTGAATGTTGCCACCCAGGGCTTGGAAAGTTTTGTTAAAGGCATGCGGGCCTATGCGATGGCCGACATCCCGACGATGGAAAAAGTTATCGCCGCGATGGAGCAGGACCGGCTGCGCGAGACCGCGAAGATCGATGGCGACGGCATCGCGCTCTGTGGCAGTGGCGCGAGTCGCGAAAACACGACGAAAACCGATATCGATCTCCTGCACCTGATGGAGATGGAACTTCAGGGCATGAAAGCCTGGCAACAGAAAGACCTGACCGCGGCCGACCGTTGGCTGAAAGAAGCCGCTTCGTTTGAGGACCGCATTGCCTTTGGTTATGGTCCCCCAGTGGCGAAGCCTTCATCCGAACTCTACGGCGAGTTCCTGCTCAGCCAAAACCAGCCCCGCGAAGCCATGCAATATTTCGACACCTCCCTGAAACGCGCACCACGTCGCGTGCTGTCGCTCAAAGGAAAGATGGAGGCGGCGAAAATGTTAAAGCAGGACGACGTGGCAGCGGCTATCGCGAAGGAGCTCCAAAGCATTAAAGTATAATCGAAAAAAAATTCACGCTCCATAATCCGCCGTTATCGGCAGGGGTATGCTACGATTTTGAAGACCGCCAGCGGAAAACCCGCAGAAATTACCAGACCGATTCCGTACTTTCGCTGCATGAAGCATTTCAATCTCCTGTTTTCCCTGGCCCTTTTATTTTTGATAAGTGCCTGCGCTACAAAAAGCAACCCCGATGCCACCCGCGAGGAATGGATAGACCTATTCAATAACAAGGATCTTACGGGGTGGGACATCAAGATCGCCAAACACGATCTGAACGATAACTTCAACAACACCTTTTATGTAAAAGACAGCATCCTGGAGATCGACTACAGTCGCTACGACAAGTTTGACGGCGAGTTTGGTCACCTCTATTACAACCAACCCTTTTCCTATTACAGAATTCGGCTGGAGTATCGCTTCAGGAGAAAACAGTTGCGTGGCGGGCCCGATTATGCTTACCTGAACAGCGGTGTCATGCTGCATTCGCAGGCAGCCTCTACGTTGACAAAGAATCAGACGTTTCCAGTATCCCTCGAAATGCAGTTCCTGGCCAGCAACGATTCGGTGAAACGAACCACTGGCAATCTGTGCACCCCCGGCACCGAGGTTTTTCAAAAAGGAAGCCTCTTTCCTGGCCATTGCATCGACTCGAATTCAAGGAACTACGACGAGAACGAATGGGTCACCATCGAGGCCGTGGTGTTGGGTGACTCGATCGTTCATCACATTTTGGGAAAAGATACCGTGCTTACCTATGAACATCCCCGTGTGGGCGGCGGTTTTGTGGGCGGCTACATGATCTGGACACGCGGCGGTTTTGCCGACTCGCTCCAATGGATGGACAAGCAAGGCACACCGTTGAAGGAAGGTTATATCGCGTTGCAAGCCGAAAGTCATCCGCTGGAGTTCCGCAAAGTGCAACTGATGAACCTGAAAGGCTGCACCGACCCGAAGGCGCTGAACTATAAATCGTATTTCATAAAATCCGACAACACCCAGTGTCGCTATAAATGATCACCCTCACGGTTCCCGTTCCCAAAGAATTCAGTTTCGACCAGGCCTTGTCTTTCCTGAAGCGCTCGCCCCGCGAGCTGCTGCACCAGGTGGACGGAGAAACCGTGCACAAAGCCTTGCGCGTCGACGATGACGTGGTCGCCATCGCCGTATCGTTCGAAAAAAAGAAAGTCCGGATCGACGTTTTGGCGGAGAGCCTCACCCCAGCCCAGCAGGAAGAAGTGATCGCCTACGTGCGCGAATGGTTTGACCTCGACACCGACCTCAAGCCGTTCTACGCGATGGCGGAAAAAGATAAGTTGCTGAAAGACCTCGTCCAGCAATATTACGGCTACCGCATCGTGGGCCAGCCCGATCTCTACGAGGCCGTCACGTGGGCCATGCTGGGCCAGCAGATCAATGTGGCGTTTGCGTATACGTTGAAACAAAGATTTGTGGAACACTTTGGCGCATCGTTGCAGATGATGGACAAGAAATACTATTTGTTTCCCGTTGCCGAAGCGGTGGCGGTGTTGTCGCCCGACCTGTTGATGCCCCTGCAGTACTCGCGCCAGAAAGCGGCCTACACCATCACGATCGCCGAGGCCTTTGCCAGCGGCACCGTTTCCAAAGAAAGCCTGAAAGGCCTGCCGCTGCAGGAAGCCAAAGAACGCCTCATGAAAATAAAAGGCGTCGGCAACTGGACAGCCAACTATGCCCTCATGAAAACCTTTCGCTACCCCGACGCCTTTCCCTTGGAAGATGCGGGCTTGTATAACGTGGTGAAAAAATACAAGAAGCTTGACCGCAAGCCCACGCCCGACGAAATGAAAAAGGTATTCAAAAAGTACAAAGGCTGGGAAGCTTATGCTACCTTGTACTTGTGGAAGAGCTTGTGATCCACGCCGGATCATCGTAATTTCCTGAAGCCTATGTCCCGCATACAAATACAATTACCAGAGAAATTTATTTACGAGACCACCCTGACCGTTCGCGCGTCGGATCTGAACTACGGGGCGCATGTGGGGCATGATCGGATACTGACCCTGATGCAGGATGTGCGGGTGGAGTTCTATCGCACGCGGGGTATAGAAAACGAATTGCATTTGGATGGAACCATCGGGCAGGTGATCGCCGATGTGGGCGTTGTGTATAAGTCGGAGGCTTTCCTTGGCGATGAGCTTTTCTTTCAGTTAGGCGTTTCGGATTTTCATCGCGTAGGGTTTGATATGTTGTATCGCGTCACGCAAAAAGCATCGGGCAAGGAAGTGGCGTTGGCCAAGCTGGCGATCATCACATTCGATTATGCGGTCAGAAAGATCGCTCCGTTGCCTCCTGCATTTTTGTCAAAACTTCAATCCTGAATCGCATGACTCTTGAACAAGCCCAGCAACAAGTGGATGAGTGGATAAAAACACACGGTGTGCGCTACTTCAATGAACTCACCAACATGGCCATGCTCACGGAAGAGGTGGGCGAGGTTGCCCGCATCATGGCGCGACGATATGGTGAGCAGTCGGAAAAAGAATCCGACAAACACAAAGACCTTGGCGATGAGATGGCGGATGTGTTGTGGGTACTGATTTGCCTGGCCAATCAGACGGGAGTGAACCTTACGGAAGCGTTTGCCCGCAACCTGGAAAAGAAAACCCAACGCGATAAAGACCGTCATCATCAAAATCCAAAGTTGAAATGAAAGGAATTTTCGGCACCGCGATCGCAGCATGCTTGCTGGTCGCCTGCAGTCAGCATCCCGCAGCGGATAAAATTATCCTCGGCCGCATCTGGACCGGTAACCCGTCACAACCCTGGGCAGAAGGGGTTGCCGTAAATGGCGACACAGTTGCTGCGGTGGGCGTTGCCGGTGAGATAAAGAAGTGGCAGGGAGAAAAGACCGAAGTGATCACCCTAAGTCAGGGGGAATTATTAACGCCCGGGTTTGTCGATTGCCATACGCACTTTATCGAAGGAGGTTTCGCACTTTCGGCCGTGCAGTTGCGCGATGCAAAAACGCCGACTGAATTTATTTCACGCATAAAAGCCTACGCCCAAACCCTCCCGAAAGGTGTATGGGTCACGGCTGGCGACTGGGACCACAAGAATTGGGGCGGCGAGTTGCCCACACGCACATGGATCGATTCCGTTACACTAGACCACCCGGTATGGATCAACCGCCTCGACGGTCACATGTGCCTGGCCAACACGGCCGCACTGAAAGCGGCCGGGATCAGCGATGCAGTGAAAGACGTTGCCGGCGGTTCCATTGTGCGCGACAAAGCGGGCAAGCTCACGGGTATCTTTAAAGACAATGCCATGGGCATGATCTACAAGGCCGTGCCCCCGCCCACCCCAGACCAAGAGGATAAGGCGTTGGAAGCCGCCATGGCTTATGTGGCCGCGCGAGGCGTGACGTCCGCGCATAATATGAGCGGCTACCAGGAAGTGTTTGAGCGAGCCCACGACCGCCACGCCCTCATCACCCGCATCTATGCCGGCATGATGTTGAGCGATTGGAAAACCATTGCCGATAAAATAAAACAAAAAGGACATGGCGATACCTGGTTGCGCAAAGGTGTGCTGAAAGAATTTGTCGACGGCTCACTGGGATCGCACACCGCGGCCTTCTTCAAACCCTTCGACGATACGCCGAAAGATTCCGGCTTCTTTGTTATCCGCGAACAAGAACTCCACCGGCTCATCAAATCTGCCGATAGCGCCGGGCTCCAGGTGATGGTGCACGCCATTGGCGACAAAGCCATTCACACCTTGCTGAACACCTTCGAACAAGTGGCCGCCGAGAACGGCAACCGCGACCGCCGCTTTCGCATCGAACACGCGCAACACATCGCTCCAGACGATATCAAACGTTTCGCTGCCCAGATGGTCATCCCCAGCATGCAACCCTACCACGCCATCGACGACGGCCGCTGGGCCGAGAAAGTGATCGGTCACGAACGCTCGAAGACCACCTACGCCTTCCGCTCGCTGCTGGATGCCCACGCCAAGCTGGTCTTCGGAAGCGACTGGCCCGTAGCGCCACCCACACCGTTGGAAGGCATCTACGCCGCCGTGACACGCCGCACACTGGACGGTAAAAACGACAACGGATGGATCCCGGAACAAAAGATCACCGTGGAAGAAGCCTTGCAAGCCTACACGGCGAACGCCGCCTACGCATCCTTTGAAGAGAACATCAAAGGCATGCTGGCACCCGGCATGCTGGCCGACATGGTGCGGCTGGAGAAGGACATCACGGTCATTCCACCTCCCGAGATCAGAGATGTGAAGGTGTTGACGACCTGGGTAGGAGGGAAAGTGGTCTATCAAAAATAGAGATATCGAAATTTTTATTTGAGTGTGCGCGGTGTGTCTTCGATTTCGTGTACTTCCCCTTGCACGGCTGGAAAAAATCCTGGAGCTTTCGTTAAATCCTGAACACCTATGTCCGAGAATCAGCGCTACCTCTCCCTTGATGTATTCCGGGGAATGACCGTTTGTTTTATGATCATCGTCAACACCGGCGGTGGTCCCATCAACTACGCGCCCCTGCTGCATGCTTCGTGGCATGGCTTTACACCCACCGACCTTGTGTTTCCTTCCTTTCTTTTTGCTGTGGGCAATGCGATGGCGTTCTCACTCCATAAATATGAGTTGCAAGGTGAGGGTGTTTTCTGGAGGAAGACCTTGAAGCGGACGGCCATCATTTTCCTGTTGGGATTTTTAATGTACTGGTTCCCGTTTTACCGGCCCGATGAGCACGGTGACTGGGCGTTCAAGTCGATCACAACCACCCGTATCCTGGGCGTGCTGCAACGCATCGCGCTGTGTTATTTCTTTGCGTCGATCATACTACATTATGGTTCAAAGCGCTTTGCGGTTTGGTTTAGTGCGTTTGCCTTACTGCTGTATTGGATCGTGAGCTATGCGTATGGCGACGCCAATGATCCCTATAGCCTGGCGGGAAATGCAGGATCAAAAATTGATCTGTGGCTGTTTGGTGAGCAACACCTGTATCATGGAGAGGGCGTAGCATTCGAACCCGAAGGATTGTTGAGCACGCTACCGTCGATTGTGAACGTGATCTTTGGTTACCTCGCCGGCGATTTTATCCGGAGGTATGGAAATAAGTACGAAACCATCGCCAAGCTCATGTTAGCCGGTGCGTTGCTGGTCTTTGTGGCCCTCACGTGGGATATGGTTTTCCCCATCAACAAAAAGTTGTGGACAAGCTCCTTCGTCCTGCTCACGGTAGGCATCGACCTCATGGTGTTGTCGTTGCTGATCTATGTGCTGGAAATCCTCCACCGCACAAAGTGGACACCCTTCTTTTTGGTGTTTGGAAAAAATCCACTGTTCATCTATCTGCTTTCGGAGTTGTTGATCATTATCATGTACATGATCCCGACAAAATCCGAGAATCTGCAACATTCGGTTTATTTGGGATTTGAAAAGATCTTTAGCCCCATCAATGCCTCGTTCCTGTTTGCATTTTTCTTTATGCTAACGTGCTGGGCGGTGGGCTATGTGCTGGACAAACGAAAGATCTATATCAGGGTGTAAGCGGCACTACAGGACGTGGGGCACAAGCACACCTTCCTTTAACACCGGGATCACGTTAAACTGATCCGGTGTGAGGCAAAACGTGATGTCCTTGAATACATTCAGCCTGGCCAGCCGCTTCACGTGACTCGCATTTTTGAGGAATCCTTCCAAGTCATTTTTTGCCTGGTTGTATAGATGCTGGGCAGCAATAGGGGCATCACAATCCGGCTCGATGTGATCCTTTAAGAGTTCAACCAACGCGCCTGCAAAAAGTGTATCTTCTAAATTCACTTTCCCTTTCCATCCTGCACACACCACGAGCACGTTGTTGTCGCCATCGCGCAAATACTTCGCAACGGACGAAAGGTTGAGGAAGGAGCCGATGATAATTTCTTTTGCGCCTGCCGATTTGGCAATGGCTTGTGTGCCGTTGGTCGTAGTGAATGCGATCTTCGCGCCCTTGAGCGATCCGGCCATGTATTCGAAAGGGGAATTTCCCAGGTCGAAGCCGTCCACTTTTTTTCCGTCGCGCTCTCCTGCGGTGAAGTAGCCTTTTGCTTTCATGGCCCGGCAGTCATCCAGCGAGGCAAACGGTGTGATGCTTTCGATGCCGTGGGCCAGCGCGGTGGTCATGCACGAGGTGGCCCGGAAGATGTCGACCACCACGACGGTGCGGTCGTGCACTTTGTACAAGTGCATCAGGTCGGGGCTGAGGCAAACGTCGATAGTCTTCATAAATGCGATGGAGAAAGTGACGATTGACTAGCCAATCAGTGGGGTCTTGCTCACTTGCGCTTTCAAGGCCTTGCCGCGAACATCGATGAAGATCTCGGAACCTACCGCGGAGTTTGTAGTGGTCACATAACCCAATCCAATGCCGATGCCCAGCAAAGGAGACATCGTGCCGGAAGTAACTTTTCCAATCACCTCGCCCGCAGCGTTTTTAATGATATAGTCGTGACGGGGAATGCCCTTGTCAACCATTTTAAAGCCTACCAGTTTGCGGGTGACGCCTTCTTCTTTTTGCTTTTTGAGGGCCGCGGAGTTGGTGAAATCTTTTTTGAATTTGGTGATCCATCCCAGTCCTCCTTCGAGCGCTGACGTGGTGTCGTCGATGTCGTTGCCGTAGAGACAGAAACCCATTTCCAGGCGCAGCGTATCGCGGGCGCCCAGGCCGATCGGTTTGATGTCGAATTCTTTGCCCGCTTCAAAGATGGCTTTCCAGATCTTTTCGGCGTAGGCTTTATCCACATAGATCTCGAAACCACCCGCACCGGTATAGCCGGTGTTGGACATGATCACGTTCTTTACGCCGGCAAATTCGCCGACTGTAAAGTGGTAGTATTTAACGGCGCTAAGGTCTGTGGTGGTCAGTTTCTGCAGGGTGGCGACGGCCTTCGGGCCCTGCACGGCGAACAGGCACGTGTCGTCCGAAACATTTTTCATGTCCACGCCCTTGGTATTGAACTGGCTGATCCAGTTCCAGTCCTTGTCGATGTTGGAGGCGTTCACCACCAGCATGTAGCCTTCGTCTTCTATTTTATAGACGATGAGATCGTCCACGATGCCGCCGGTTTGGTTGGGCAGACAGGAATATTGCGCCTGGCCGTCCACGAGGGTGGAGGCGTCGTTGCTGGTCACCCGTTGGATGAGGTCGAGCGCGTTGGGGCCCTTCAAAAGAAATTCGCCCATGTGCGATACGTCGAAAACGCCCACGCCGTTCCGCACGGTCATGTGCTCTTCGATATCCGATGAATAGCGGACGGGCATATTGTACCCCGCAAAGGGAACGATCTTTCCACCCAATGAAACGTGAAGCTGATGCAAGGGAATGTTCTTTATCTCCATGGTGCAATTTTAGGTGCACAAAGGTAAGAGATTTCCCAAAAGCAGAAACCCTGTTCAATCAATAACCTGCACCCAACCTTTCACCACCCGGTGCTCTGCTTTGGGGTTGCGCATATCGAAATGTACGTCGGCTGAGTAAAAATACACGCCACTACTCACCTTCTTGCCGGCCGGGTCCAGCCCATTCCAGAAAACATAATTATTTCCTTCGCCCGGCGGGGCATCCCATGTAAAAACTTCCTTTCCCCAGCGGTCGTAGATCTTCAGGGCAATGGACTTTACAAAACGGGGGCACGAAGCCTCATCGGCCACATCGGTAAAGGCCTCAAAATAATCATTTCGTCCATCGGCGTTATAGGGAGTGATCACGTTTGCAAAGGCCACAAAGCCGCAGTTGTCGTTGCAAACGGGCTGGCTTGGGGGGCTCATATTGCCGGCGCGGTCGATGGCTGCCACGGTGTAGCATTTCGCCATCGTCGGAAGCCCGCCGTGCAGAAAGGAATTCCCGTTCACGCGGCCCAATGGTGTATAGGTCACCTCATCATCAGACACGAAGACCTGGTAGCTTTCAATGTCCTCGGCGCACGATGCGGGCATGCTCCAGGTAATTTTGTTGGCGTAGTTATTCCCCCGGCACGAAAAAGAACGGCAGTCCATGGTCTCCATCATGGCCACGGGAGCGCATGGCGGTATCGTATCGGGTTTTGCGGCGCGCAAGACTTGCGCGTAATTTTCCAGGGGTTGCGGGAGGTCGGGGTTTCCATACGAACCTCGTGTGAGCACTTTATAATAATAGACGATGTCCGGTTGCGCCTTCGGGTCGGTATACGTAAATCCATTCTCATTTACATCCACGCTATCCAACAGCGTGAAGGCGCCGTCGGGGCCGGTTTCATTTCTATAAATAAGATGATACGGATATGCCTGCGTGAAATTATACCACGGCGTCTCCGCATCCCAGGTCAGGGATAGTTCTTTCGTGTTGGACTGCTGGGCGAGATATACTGACGAAGCCGCATCCGATGTGTCCACCGGTGCTGTGGTGAGGGCTGGCACGTACAGTTCGATCCGGTAGCGATGTGCAAGATCTTGTGTGTTCAACGTATCGGTGAAAACCGTGTCCTGCAAAGGGCCCCGTACAAAAACAAAATCAGGATCCGTCAGCCCGTCGCTGCGATAGACTTTATACGAGTAGGGTGGAGGATACTGGTTTTTATCCAGGGCAAAGGGCGACGTCCATCGCACCAACGTGTGGCCGTTGGTGGCATTGGTTTTTGTTACGCTCACCGTGGTGATCACCGGCGCTTCAGGCGGTTTTGGAATAAGGCAAGTATCCAAAGAGATCCGGCTGGGAACCTTGGCATCGCCCACGAGCGACACGATCCGGTAACAATATTGTGCGCCAACGGCTATTGCGGCATCGGTGTAGCTGACAGCATCCCCGGGCAGTTCCGCCAGCAACCGGTAGCGCAACGCCTTCGGCATTCCCGTGGCACACTCGGGTGCATCGTATGCATAACGAGCCACCCGCCGCCAAACCTGCACCGCTTTGGTGTTTGCGCACGCGGGCGATTTCCATTGCAAGGTGAGAACCTTGTTCACGGGGTTAACGGTCACGCGCTCGTACGCGGGCGCCGGAGCCATCACCTTCACAAAGATCGTCTGAAATCGAACCAACGGTGCCCCTGAGCGCGGACGGTCCGTGATCTTAAAAACAATGGAATAGGCCTGTTCCCGTACGTGGGCACAGGCCGGTTTCCACGAGAACGAAAGCGAGGCGGTGTCGTATGGTGGCGATGTCGATTGCAGTTCGCCGTCGTTTTGAACGATGGCCGGGTTTTCGTCTAGCGAAAACACATCCGAGAAGGCTTCCATTATCACGGGATCTCCATCGGGGTCCGAACCCTTCAGGTGTACGTTCACCGGCGTGCCGGCAATCACGCACACGTCTTGCGGGACGCTTATCTCTGGCCGGCGGTTCATACAATCCTCCACAATGATCTGCATGTCGCGCAACACATAGCCCGTGAGATACCAGATGCTGTCATTCGGCGAACGTCGCCATTCATAGATCTTGATAGAAACCGTGTACTCACCAATGGCATTGGGAGCATCCCAGGTCAGCAAGCCGGTTACCGGGTCGATGGAGAACGTCGGCGGGCCATTGTGCGCTTCTGTGGCATGGTTGTAGTCGACGCCGGAGTAAAAGGCGATATCGTTTGGATGCTTATAGTTAGAGACGGGCGTGTTGGATGTCGACAGCGGCACAGACAAGCCATAGGATAAGCTGTCGCCATCCCGATCGATGGCGCCGATCGCGTGATAGAAAGCCAATCCCGGGCATGCACGATCAATGGGCGGGACGGTGAGCTCCGGCAAGGAATTGCAGTGGCCGGGTTGTACCAGTAGCGAGATCTCCGTGTAAAAGACGGTGGCCCCCGAGCCTGTAAAATTCAACACGCCTTCATTTCGGTTGGCTTCTGTGTAAGAGATCGTATAAGCGCCCGGCATGAAGGTGGCGGCGGTCTCGAATCGCACGCGGCCGACCTTTAACACGGCATCGATGGTGTCGATCTTCACCAGTTCTGGCAACACGAGGGTGGTGCCGTTCCCAAAATTCAGCAGGCTTCCGTCGCCGCCAAAGGCAACGGCAGTGCCGTAATTGATGTAGCCGATGACCACGATCGTATAGGTGGGTGAACTACAATTTTGCTGCAACGCCTGAATTTCCACGGAGCGGATATGGCTGGCATGCAAACGGGTTCCTGTCAACAGCAACAGGAAACAGAAACCGGCGGTAAACGATTTCATGGGAGGGTGTTTTAGGTTCGGATACAACGGCGGCCTGCCGGCCTTTAGTATCCGTACCCCGCATTCAATGGCCAACAACCTTTAACACCCGGAGTCTACACGTCCCCAAGGTCGTTCTTTCTTTGGTAGCCCGCAGGTTGGGGGATTACTGTGCCTTTGCCTTCTCGATGGATTCGAGAATGTCGGTTTTCACCTTTTGGACTTTTTCCATTTGTCCTTCCAGGTACTCCCGTGCTTTTTCTTCACCCAGGCTGTCGGGCGGGGCGTTGAAGGCGCGCATCCAAACCATCATGTTCTCGCTGGCGGAGTCGAGTTGAACAATGGTCTGTTCGATCTCTTTTTTCTTGGCTTCGGCCATTGAGGGGGTGTTGGCTATTTTATCTTTCAGCGCCTCTTTCAGGGTATAGATATCGTTGAGCTTGGGCATGACTTCGTCGTGCACTTTCATCACTTTCTCGTAGAGCAGTTGGTTGCCGGTGGCTTCGGTGGCATCCGGTGCCGTCGCTTCATCGTGCCCTTCATGTTCGTGTGCCTTATGGCCACAGGCCAGCGCAAAAAAGACGGGGATAAGAAAGGATAGGGAAGTTTTTTTCATGGGTTGCTAGGGTTGAGCGCCAAAGGTAATGCGCGGCCTGCAATGAACCATAGGCCTGGGAACCCATTTCGACAAGCGGTGCGGAGCGGACATCGGGTGCTGTGTGTGACCGGCCGGTATGAGACAGATTTTCTGACCCGTTGACTGGAATATAGGGTGGACTTTGCCACGCGGGTGGTTCAAGCAAACGGGTTCGGCAGCATTTTCTTCGCTAACAACCATTAGTTACCATAAAATATTTTGCGAAAGGTG
>CBIHQM010000077.1:0-18140 GCA_966211885.1 uncultured Chryseolinea sp. | reverse complement strand
GGTTTCGGTTTGCGTGCCGCTGATCACACCCACGAGGTCTCCCTTTGTGTTCAACAACGGACCGCCGCTGTTGCCGGGGTTTACCGGTACCGATACCTGGTAGGCATTGGGATTTTGTTTGAAGCCGGTCAGTGCGCTAACCGAGCCTTCGCCAAACACGATGTCCTCGCGGGGGTAGCCGAGCGTGTAGACGTCCTCGGCCAGATTGGCTTCGGTCATCGACAGCGTGTAGGGAAGTGGTTGCGCGAGGTCGTCGAGCTTTTGTTCGATCTTTAGAATGGAAACGTCATTGGCCGGGTCGCTGTGAACGATGGTGGCCTTGAGGCGCCCAAATCTGGCGTTCTCTATAATAACGGAGTCCGATTCCTTGATCACATGGTAGCTCGTGGCCACATAGCCATTCGAGGAAATAAGGAAACCTGTGCCGGCATAGGCCTCGGGCGAGGGATTGGGTTTCTCCTTCACCTCGGCCATGTCTTCCATCATCAGTTTTTGCGACTTTTTGATTTGTTCTACGGTCCGGCGCAATTCTTTATAGATGGCGGTTTGTTTGGTATCCAGCGAGCGGGTCATGAACAGTGTTCCCAAAATACTGATCAGGGCCACGGAGGCGGCCACGGCGGTCATCCAATAGCGTTTCCAACCGGCGGGTCGGGCCAGGGGTACGACTTTTTCGGGCGTTTCTATTTCCTGGTGGGCGTCATCCAGCGTTTTGAGAAGGCGGGAGCGTTCGCCATAAAACTGGAGGGCATGGACAAGGGAAAGGTGCTTTTCCACCTGTTCCCGGAAGGTGGGGTCCTGCTTCATCCGCTCTTCCAGGGCGGCCGTTTCCTGGGCGGAAAGGGTGCCTTTGGCGTAGCGGTCCAGCAGATCTTGTTCGGTGTTCATATTTTCAGTGGTCTTTATGGGCGTCAAAAAACAATTTCTTCAAGCGTTGGAGGCACTTGTACTTCTGGTTTTTAGCATTGTCGGCATTGGTATACCCAAACTTTTCGCGGATGGTTTCCATGGAAAGGTCGTGTATGTAGAAATCCTCGATAATGCTGCGGCAGGGCTCTCCAAGACCCTCCAGCGCAGTTTTCATGTCCGCAAACTGTTTTTCCTTTTCTTCTGCGTTGAGCGCCTCCTCATCGGCGCCCAGGAACGATTCCGTTTCCTCGATGCTGCCCTGGAAGCGCTTCTTGGCTTGCAATCGCTTGAGCCACAGCCTTCTGCATACAGCATAGAGGTAGGTCTTGATCTTGCAGGTCAGGATAAAATCCGCTTGCTGCACCCGCTCATAAAAAGCGAGTACGGCCTCCTGGTAAATGTCCTTGGCTTCTTGTTCGGTGCCGCTGTTGGTGCAGACCAGGTTCACGATCATCGCGTAATGGGTCTTATAAAGCTCCCGGAGCACCCCCTCGTTCTTCTTCCGGATCTCTGAAACAATCAGCTCGTCGAAATAATAGGCCACGTTTTACGTAAGGTTGGTTTTATACAAAGTCGCCCCGAAGGTAACCCAAAGAAAAAGATCTTTCTGCGTGGGTGACCTTCCGGAAATCGCGGTATGAAGGGAAAATTTAAACTAGAAACTATGAAGAATGCAATGAAAACAATTTTTGCTGTTCTGGCCATTGCGGTTACGATAGGAGCATGCAAGCCTAAAACTGAAACGGCTACTGAAACGACGGACACTACCGCTACTGAGACGGTTGCTCCCGCCGATACTACTGCTCAAGCCCCTGTGGCTGGCGATTCTACCGCAAAACAATAAGCACACACCTACCTGTAAACTTTCAGAGCTTCCCGATTCCGGGAGGCTCTGTTCTCTTCCACCCGACGGCATTCTTCGCCGCACGGTTTTAATTTTCTGATTCTTCTTTTCTGAATTCTTGTCCGCAAGTGTCCTGCAGGCCTGGCTGACGACGTCTATATTTTTTTGCTTTTAATAATCTTAAAACTAAAAATTTTATGAAACGCTTCACTGTGCCTTTTTATTTGATCATGATAATCATGTCGACGTTTTCGTGTGCCAAAAAGCAAGAATTAGCGGACGGAGATGTAGATTCCGCATCTTCCGAAATGGCTGCGGCAGACAAAGCAGCCAATCAGCTGGCGATGAATGAAGTCGATGATGTAGATCTGTATTCCGACGGCTACACCAAACTTGTTAAATCCGTCAAGTATCGCTTCGAAGTAGAGAGTGTGAAAAAAAGTACGGAAGCGATTGAATTGGCCATCCGAAAATATCCGGCCTACATAGCTTCGTCGAGCCTGCATCTTGAAAACCCGTTGTTGGAAAATAAACTCTCCATCCGCGTGCGAAGCGAATATTTTACGGCCCTGTTGAAAGATATCGATCAGCAAGCCCTCTACACAAACTTTCGCGACGTCACTTCCGATGACGTTTCAAAACAATTTGTTGACCTGGAGTCGCGTCTCAAGACCAAGCGCGAAGTGGAGGGACGCTATGCCGAGATCCTCCGTAAAAAGGCCGGCACGTTGGAAGAACTCTTCGATGCTGAAAAGAAAATTGAGGAACTGCACGAAGACATCGAGGCCACCGTGAGCCGCATCAACTTTCTGCGCGACCAGGTGAGCTATAGCACCATCGAACTGGAGTTCTATCAAACCCTGACCACACCGCTCAAAGCAAAGGAAGAATTAACGCTGGGTGACGAATTGTTAAAAGGACTTGCCACGGGGTGGCACGCCACAGGAAGGGTACTGATAGCGCTCACTTATCTGTGGCCATTGTATTTATTGACGGCCGTTGTATTCTACATCATACGGTTCAGAAAGCTCCGCCTGGCGCGCACGTCGCGCTAAGATCACCGGAACACGCGAAACGGAAAAAGCAGAATGGCACCGACCAGTTTGAAGCCCAGCTCCAGCGTGAATCCCAGGATGCGGAAAGGAAGCAGCAGAAGCCAAAACAAAGGAAAGAGAAAAAGCACCACCAGGGCGATGGGCCAGCAAAGGACAAACAACATGCACCAAAGGATAAGGGCGATCAGCGTTCTCATGTGTGAAATAATGTTTCGCCAATCGTAAATCAAACGGCTTACCAAATTTAACAACCGCGAAAGCAAGCGCCTGGACGGCCTGCTTTCGCTTTTTTATGTTCTTGAATAGTCAAATGTGTACATCGGGCTGATCAAAAATGAACAGTGTTGCCTGTAGGTAATTTCATGAAATGAGGAATTTGGGATTAGAAAATTGCAGTTCTTGGACTAACGAATTTTTTGGAGATCTTACGTTATGAATGAGCCACTTCGAGGATTAGCTAAATTGGGCCTGGTGATTTTTCTATGTTTTACCGGGTTGTTAATAACCCTTTACATTTGGGCCTTAAGCAATAAAATTGCTCATCCGGGATTTAAGAATTTGTCTTATGAAGGCTACACCTGGGTGGGACTGGTGATGCTGACTTTCGCTGTGGCTGACTTTTTTATCCTCAGGCGTTTTGTCAGAAGTCTAAAGAAGAGAAGGCAATAAGCGCTTCGTCGCATAATGATGTTTTCCCTATCTTCGGGAACCTAAACCTGATGCATGTATAGACATTTGCCATTCCTATTCCTGGCTATTTTTCTGAGCGAACCGCTCGCATCACAAGATATTCCATCACAAAAAATCCTGTTCAACGGAAAGATCTTTACAGCCAACCCCAACCAACCCTTTGCCGAAGCCGTGGCCCTTTCGGGCGACAAGATCATCGCCGTGGGATCGCTGGCCGACATTCAAAAAAGCTTGAAAGGCAAGACGGAGAAAATTGACTTGCAAGGAAAATTTCTGTTGCCCGGGTTGATCGACAGCCACAACCACGCCCTCAGCGGCGGCAAAAGTCTCAGCGCAGCCAACCTCGGCGACGTTTGGTTGCCAACACCACAACTGGCCACCTATGCAGAAAACATTTTGAAGACGCGCAAAGGCATGCGGGGCGACGTCATACTAATAGAAGGGATGCATAGCGCCACGTGGGCACATGCAAATGAGCTGGATGCACTATTCAACGCCGATGCCTATCGCACACAACCGATTGTGCTTCGGGGCTCGGATGGACACACCGCGTGGGTGAATCGTGTGATGTTGCAACGTGCCGGTGTGAACCGCGCTTTCATCGCTTCCCTAACCAAAGATGAGCAACCTTATTTTGGTGTCGATGAAAAAGGCGAACCCAATGGGCGCATCTCCGAGGACGGCTTCAACACCATCCGGAATGTTTTGCCCGCCAGCGCGATCGATCCTTATGATGCAGCAATTGCCGGCGTTCAACATCTGAACAGTTTTGGAATCACGGCCTGGCTCGATCCGGCCACGGGCTCCACCAGCAGCACACAGAACAGCGATTTGCAACTCTACGAAAAACTTTCCCTGCAAAAAAAGCTCACCGCACACGTGGCAGCTACCGTGGTCGCTGAGGGCGACGACGACGTTCAAAAACAGATCGGCGTGGTGAAAGCCCTTCAGAGGCATTACCATAACGTAAAGGATTTATCGGTGCTGGGCTTCAAGATCTTTGCCGACGGTGTGTTGGAATATCCCACACAAACGGCAGCGATTTCTAAACCGTATAAAAATTCCGGTCAATATGGATCGCTCATGTTCGATCCGGTCAAGTTCAAAAACTTCGTGGCGAAAGCAGATCAGCAACAATTGCTGGTGCACGTGCATGCCATAGGAGACCGGGCGGTGACCGAGGCCCTGAACGCCTTCGCGTATGCCCGCGCCACCAATGGGAACAGCAAGGTTGCACATTCCATCACGCACCTCCAACTGGTGGCGCCTTCCGATTTCAAGCGGTTTGCTGCACTGAATGTCCTGGCGAGCTATCAACTTCTTTGGGCAACGGCCGATACGTATACGGTTGAACTGGTAAAGCCTTACATCGATTCTGCATTATTCAACGTTCACTATCCAGCCAAATCCATGCACGACCAGGGTGCCGTCATCGCGGGCGCCAGCGACTGGCCGGTGAGCTCGGCGAATCCGTTCGAAGCGATATACGTTGCCGAAACGCGCCTGGGAAAACTGGGTGTTCTAAACCTTCGCGAAAGCATGCCCCGCGCGGAGATGCTGACAGCCTACACCATCGACGCAGCGAAAGTGTTGTGGAACACCACCATCGGCTCCATTGAACCTGGAAAACAAGCCGACTTGGTTTTGGTTGACCGGGACGTGCTCGCAGTTTCTGCCGAAGACGTAAAGACCACGCAAGTGTTGTGGACCATGTTTGGCGGCGAAATTGTTTATAAGAAGTAACCCTCCTTTTTCACATGGCGATTTTTGTGTTATTTGTACGCAAATAGGCCCCCACGTCATGAAGCAAGATATAAAAGTCTCGGTCGACGCTGTCGTATTTGGCTATAGCCCGGAAGAGGGCATACAAGTGCTGCTGATCAAACGGAAATACGAACCGTTCCAGAAGTCGTGGGCGTTGCCCGGTGGACTGGTGCTGAACGACGAGTCGCTGGAAGAAGCCGTGCGCCGGGAATTGCAAGAGGAGGCGGGAATCGATCTAAATTACCTGGAGCAACTCTATTCTTTTGGTCAGCCCGGCCGCGACCCACGCAACCGTGTGATCTCCATAGCCCACTTCGGCCTGGTGCGCCCCGGCGATTACCAGCTCTCCGCGCAAACCGACGCCGAAGATGTAGCATGGTTCAACATCAAGCGCATTCCCCGGCTGGCATTCGATCACAAGCACATCATCGACTCCGCCATCAAGCGATTGAGGGGCAAGATCGTGTACGAGCCCATTGGGTTCGAGTTGCTGGACAAGGAGTTCCCCTTTTCCGACCTGGAAAAACTCTACCAGGTGCTGCTCGACAACGACCTGGACCGGCGCAATTTCAAAAAGCGCATCATGGCCCTCGGTTTCCTGGAAGAAGTAAATAAAACCCTGCAACGCAAGGCCGGCCGGCCTGCAAAACTCTATCGCTTCAACAAAAAGAAGTATTTCGAGCTGAAAGAACGAGGCTACCATTCCGATCTTTTTTACTCATAGTCAAGTGATTAGCTAATTAGCGTAAAAAATACGCAAATTAGATAACCGCAAATTCAACTTCATTTTTATATTTGCGTATATATTACACAAATGAACACCATAACAAAATCAATTACGTTGTACAGCGAGAGCGTCGAAAGGTTGCCGAAGGAGGGCAATCACATTATCGGCAGGATGAGTGCCGATCACATCATCGTCTACCAAGCCTTCAAAAACTCGACCGCCGACTATGCGGTGAAGCATCAGGTTTTTGGAGGAAGCGATTATAGCTACAACCGGATGTCTTGGATCAAGACCAGTTTTTTATGGATGATGTTTCGCAGTGGCTGGGCGCAGAAGGAAGGACAGGAACGAATTCTGGCGATAACCCTTCGCAAGGAAGATTTCGAGTTGATACTGGGTCAAAGTGCCCATGCATCCTTTCAGAGGGATGTACACGGAAGTGAAAACGAGTGGAAACAATCATTGCAGATGAATGAAGGAAGACTTCAGTGGGATCCTGACCATGACCCCTTTGGAAATGTGATTGCGCGAAGAGCCATTCAGCTGGGATTGAAAGGCAGTATGCTTAAGCAATTCGGGTTAAGCCAGATCGTAGCCATAGAAGACATTACTGATTTTGTAAAGGAGCAATATCAATACGTCGGCAATCGCCAACTGGACAAACTTAAAATTCCTTTGGAGGATGTGTTTATCCCACAAGACCCTGCTCTTAAAAAGAAAATTGGACTAACGCTTTTGTAACCATGAACAACGTCGGTGTCATTGTCGCCCGCTTTCAAACTCCTTACCTGCACGAAGGTCATAAGTCGATCATTGAGACGGTGCAGCAGAACCACAATAAAACGGTGATCGTGCTCGGCGTTTCGCCCGTGTTGGGCAGTCGCCGCAACCCTTTGGATTTTCCGACGCGCGAGAGAATGATCAAGAAGGAATATCCCGACATGGTGGTGCTTCCGCTGTCCGATCATCCCCTGGACACGCGATGGACGCAGGCCCTCGACCATCTGCTCACCTCAACGTTTCCCGGATCCACCTTCACCCTCTATGGCAGTCGCGACAGTTTCATGACCAGCTATTCCGGAAACAAAAAGGTGGTAGCACTTCCGGAACAAGGCAAACACAATTCGACCGCCCTCCGCGAGAAGTTCAGCGACAGGGTGATGGACGCCGAAGCATTTCGCTCCGGGATCATTTACGCCTATGCCAACACCTACCTCAAAGTCTATCCCACCGTCGATGTTGCCGTGTTTCGCGATAATAAAAAAGAAATACTGCTCGGCAAAAAAGACATCGACAACCAGTGGCGCTTGCTGGGAGGGTTTAGCGATCCCACCGACGACAGTTTCGAAATGGCCGCTCAACGCGAATTGCGCGAAGAGTGTGGTCCGATCGAGATCACGACGATGCAATATGAAACTTCCCGACGTCAGGATGACTGGCGCTATAGAACCGAAGGCGACAAGATTGTCACCACGCTCTTCTCGACCGATTTCATTTCCGGCGATCCCAAAGGCAGCGACGACATCGCTTCCGTGGAATGGTTTCCGATGGACAAGATCCAAAATATGATGGATGCCCACGAGGTATTGGACACACACTTTCCTCTTTTACAATTTCTTTTGAAGAAGTATGCTAAATAATACAGTTATGAAAGAAAACCTGTTGTTGCTGGCGGATGCCTATAAGTATTCGCACTACAAACTTTACACCCCGGGCACGTCGAAGATCTACTCCTACTTGGAAAGCCGTGGTGGTTTGTTCCCGGAAACGGTATTTTATGGATTGCAATATTATCTGAAGGAATACCTGGAAGGCCAGGCTTTCACCCGCCAGGATGTCGACGAAGCAGAAGCCGTGATGAATGGTGTGTTTGGCAGAAAGGATGTCTTTCGGCGCGAGAACTTCGATTACATTTTGGAGAAACACGGCGGCCGTTTGCCTGTGCGGATCAAGGCCGTGCCGGAGGGATTGGCCATTCCCGTGCACAATGTGTTGATGACGATCGAGAACACCGATCCCGCCTGCTTCTGGCTCACCAATTTTCTGGAAACCCTGCTCATGCAGGTGTGGTATCCCAACACGGTGGCCACGCTTTCGCGGGAGGTCCGGAAAACGGTAACAAAATATTTTGAAGCCACGGCCGATGACAGCTCCCGCGGAGCCATTGATTTTGTGTTGAACGATTTTGGTTTCCGGGGTGTCAGTTCTGTGGAAAGTGCTGGATTAGGTGGGTCGGCCCATTTGCTGAGCTTCACCGGGAGTGACACGGTGTTGGCATCGCGTTTTGCCCAGCGCTATTATGGAGCCAAAGCGGTGTATGGCAAATCTATCCCGGCAACCGAACACTCCATCATGACGTTACTAGGGCCGGAAGGAGAGAAGCAGATCTTCAGGCATGTGCTGGATGCTTATCCGGAAGGCCTGGTGGCTTGTGTTTCGGATTCGTACAACATCTTCCGGGCCGTGGACGAATATTGGGGAGGAGCGTTTAAAGACGAAATACTAAAACGCCAGGGTACCCTGGTGATCCGTCCCGACTCCGGCGACCCGGTGATGACGCTGCTCAGTGTGTTCGACATTTTGTTTGCCAAATTCGGATTCACCACAAACACCAAGGGCTTTCGCGTGCTCCCGCCCCAGGTCCGCGTGATCCAGGGCGACGGGGTGGATCATGAGTCGATCCCGTTGCTATACGACGCCTTGAAGGAAAAAGGCATCTCTGCGGAAAATCTCGTGCTGGGCATGGGGGGCGCCTTGTTGCAGAAAGTGAATCGCGACACGCAGAAATTTGCGATGAAATGTTCTTATGCCGAAGTGGCAGGGAAGGGAATGGATGTGAAGAAGCAGCCAACGGAGATGAATGCGGATGGGAAACTGGTAGCGTCCTTTAAGACGTCGAAAGCGGGCAGGTTGAAACTCGTGAAGGAGGCAGGTAAATATAAAACGATTGCGCAGGACGAACGCTTGGATTTGGAGGATGTGTTGGAGGTTGTGTTCGAGAATGGTGAGATCAGGAAATCGCACGCATTTGAAGGGGTGCGTGAGCGGGCTCAGAAAAATTAAACCCCGCGTTCGCTAAAGCTTCGGCGGGCGAGGCCCGCGAAGTTTATGCAAAAAGTTTCGTGAATCTGGCGTTCCGACAAGTCCAGCCTAACACTCCTTCGGATGATGGCACGTTGGTACTTCGTATCAAATAAATTAGTTTTGAGACATGAACCTCAATAGTCTGAAGCAAACGCTGGAAGGAGAATTCTTTACCGATGAAACGACCCGAAAACTATACGCCACCGATGCTTCCGCATACCGCGAAATCCCCCAGGCGGTAGCCATCCCAAAGACAGAAGATGATCTCGTGAAGCTTATTCGCTTTGCACGCGAGAACAAAACCTCCGTCATCCCCCGCACAGCCGGCACTTCCCTGGCGGGTCAGGTGGTGGGCGCAGGTATTGTGGTGGACGTTTCCAAACATTTCAATTGTATCATTGAAGTTAATAAAGAAGAAGGCTGGGCGCTGGTGGAACCCGGTATTGTGCGCGATGATCTGAACCAGCATCTGAAAGCGTACGGCTATTTCTTTGCCCCCGAAACCTCGACGGCCAACCGTGCCATGATCGGTGGCATGATCGGCAATAACTCGTGTGGTTCCAATTCCGTGGTCTATGGCAGCACACGCGAACACTTGCTTGAAGTGAACGCCATCCTTTCCGATGGCAACAAAGTGTGGTTCGGGCCCTTGAACAAGACGGAATTTTTGTCGCGTACAAAAGGTGATGCGTTGGAAAATAAAGTATACCGTCACATCGAGACGATGCTTTCCAACAGCGACAACCGAAAGGAAATAGAAAAAGAATTTCCCAAGCGCTCTATCCAAAGAAGAAATACCGGCTACGCCATCGACATGCTGGCGCGCATGCAGCCATTCCAAGACCGAGGTGATCTATTCAATTTTTGCAGCCTCATTGCCGGCTCGGAAGGAACGCTGGCGTTTGTGACGTCGGCCAAGATCAAACTCACCCCCATCGATCCGCCACATAAAAAACTGGTGTGCATTCATTGTCACAGCATCGACGAATCGTTGCGGGCAAACCTGGTGGCTCTGCATCACAAGCCTTCGGCTGTGGAGTTGATGGATCACTATGTGTTCGAAGCCACAAAACGAAATCGCGGACAAGCGGAAAATCGTTTCTTCATCGAAGGTGATCCACAAGCCATCCTGGTAGCGGAAATCACACGTAACACCGCCGCACAGGTAGATGCCGACGCACAGGCGCTGATCGATGACCTGAAGAGCAAGGGGCTTGGCTATTCTTACCCCGTAGTGGGCGGCGACGATATCAAGAAAGTTTGGAACCTGCGCAAAGCAGGCCTTGGGTTGCTCTCTAACGTTCCGGGCGACGACAAGCCTGTGCCGGTCATTGAAGATACCGCCGTTGATGTGGAAGACCTCCCGTCGTATATCGCGGAGGTTGGCGATATTTTGAAGAAGCATGGTTTGTACAGCGTTCACTATGCGCACGCCGGTTCGGGCGAATTGCATTTGCGACCCATCATTGATCTGAAAAAAGTCGAAGGTGTTCAGTTGTTCAGGACCATCGCAGAAGATATTGCCACGCTGGTAAAAAAATATGACGGCTCCCTATCGGGCGAGCACGGCGATGGAAGGTTGCGTGGCGAGTTCATTCCACAAATGATCGGCCCCCACAACTATGCCCTCATCAAAGATCTGAAACGCACGTGGGATCCCTACAATTTATTCAACCCAGGCAAGATTGTGGACACGCCGCCGATGGATACTTTCCTGCGTTACGAAAAAGGTCAGGCGACCAAAGAATTTGATACCGTGCTCGACTTTTCGTCGACCATGGGCATTTTGCGTACGGCGGAGCAATGCAATGGTTCGGGCGATTGTCGCAAGACCGAGATCAGTGGAGGCACGATGTGTCCCAGTTATATGGCCACGCGCAAAGAGAAAGATACCACCCGCGCCCGGGCGAACATCCTTCGCGAAATGATCACCCGCACCGACAAGGTGAATCCCTTTGCACAGGAGGAGATAAAGGAAGTGATGGACCTCTGTCTGAGTTGTAAAGGCTGCAAGTCGGAATGTCCGTCCAACGTGGACATGGGTAAGTTGAAGCAGGAGTGGCAGTATCAATATTATAAGACCAAGGGCATCCCGTTCCGCACACGCCTCATCGGGAATTTCTCGCTGGGCATGAAGCTTGCATCGTTGATGCCTTGGGGTTATCGTTTTGTTTTTGGCAACAAAGCTTTGGGCAATGTGGCGAAGTCGGTCATCGGGTTCGCGGCGGACCGGAGTATGCCGCACCTTTCGCCGATCAGCTGGAAGAAATGGTTTACCCAAAAATTCAAACCCACCGTTAAGCAACCAACCAAAACTGTTTATCTGTTCATCGATGAACTTTTAAATTATAACGAAGCCGAGATCGGCATCACCACGGTGAGGCTGTTGGACAAACTGGGTTACGCCATCAAGTTCGTGGAACATCACGATTCAGGGCGCAGCCTTTTGTCGAAGGGAATGTTGGAGGAAGCGCGAGACCTGGCGCGGAAGAATGTGGCGCTCTTTAAGGACTTGATCACGGCTGAGACGCCGCTCATTGGTGTTGAGCCGTCGGCCATCCTCACGTTCCGCGACGAGTATCCCGACTTGCTCCGGGGCGATGAGAAAGCCAGCGCCTACGCCATTGGTGCGCACACCTTCATGATCGAGGAGTTCCTGGCAAAGGAACTTGATGCCGGCCGCATCGATGCGAATGCGTTCAAGGAACAACGCCTGCTCATCAAGATGCATGGCCACTGTCAGCAGAAGGCACTTTCTACGCTGACGCCCATGAAAAAAATTCTAACGGTGCTGGGCAAAAATGAAGTGCACCTCATCCCCTCGGGGTGTTGCGGCATGGCCGGGTCGTTCGGGTATGAGAAAGAGCATTACGATCTCTCCATGCAAATTGGCGAGCTGGTACTTTTCCCTACTGTGCGCAAGCAACCCGAAGATGTGGTCATCGCGGCTCCGGGCACCAGTTGCCGGCACCAGATCAAAGATGGTACAGGGCGACGTGCATTACACCCGGTGGAGATCCTTTGGAATGCCATGAAGGACTAGGACAAATGCTTTCCGGCAAGGCCCGGGGCACGTTTGTCGAGCACAGTAATCCATTCGCAAGGGGGCTGTTCTTCCCTTGGCCGTCCATCATTTTTGGGCAAGGATTATCAAGGCATTTTTAATAGATTAGGGAGCAACCAAATCCCTAACGCTATCATGGATCAATCATTGAACAGACGTGATTTTATCAAAAAGAGCGGTGCCGCGGCATTGGGCTTCGCCATCCTTCCTTCTTTTATTTCCCGTTACGCGCCCAGCGACCGGCTGCGCATCGCCCACATCGGTTTGGGCGGCATGGGCAACCAGCACATGCAATGGTTCGCCGCTTTGCCGGATGTAGAGATTGTTGCCCTCTGCGATGTGGATGAAAATCATTTGAATGGCACGTTGGAGTCGTTGAAAAAACTTCATCCCGATACACAAGCCAAAACCTATGGCGATTTCCGCCACATACTCGACCGCAAGGATATCGACGCCGTCACCATTGCCACGCCTGATCATTGGCATGCACAAATTGCTTCGCTGGCATTTCAGGCGGGCAAAGATGTGTATGGGGAAAAACCACTTTCCTACGACGTGAAGGAAGCCGGGGTGATGTTAAAGAATTTGACAAAACACAATCGCATTTTTCAATTGGGTACGCAGATCCACGCCACCGATAACTATCATCGTGTGGTGGAGATCATTCAGTCTGGAGCCATCGGCAAAGTGCACACCGTGCGGCTTTGGAAAAACGGCTTCTCGCCGGGGATGGGCCATCCTAAACCTCAAACACCACCCAAAACGCTGAACTGGGATATGTGGCTCGGTCCCGCACCTTTAGTGGATTATTACCCGGAACGCGTTCATTTGAACTATCGTTATTTCCTGGATTATTCCGGTGGCGTGTTCGCCGATTTCTGGTGCCATATCGCCGATGTGGCCTGGTGGGCCGTTCAACCTCGCGGTTTGAAAAGCGTGACGGCACGGGGTGAGAAAACCGATGGTGTGGCCGATGCGCCAAAGTGGCTGGATGCCGATTTTGAATTTGAAAATCTGAAATTATATTGGACCACACTGCCACCCAACGTACCCGGCGCGGCAGAGCGCGGCATCGGCGCATACTTTGAAGGTGACAAGGGAACGCTGATCTGTGACTACGAGACGCGTTCCATCACCATCAACGGCGAAACCGTTTCGGACTTGCCCGAAGTGGCTCAAAAGCTGCCGCGTTCGCCGGGGCATCAACAGAACTTTGTGGATGCCGTGAAGGCCCGGACCTCACCCGAATCCAACCTGGCGTATGTGAAGGACATGACCATGCCCATGCACCTGGCGGTGATCTCGTGGCGGCTGGGCCGGAAGCTGAACTGGAGCGTCGAAAAAGAAAAATTCGTCGACGACAAAGAGGCCGATGCCCTGCTTTCGCGGAAATACCGGAAAGCGTGGGACTTGCTATAGAGGAAACGTTGCAGCGTTTTGTTGTACGAACCACGATCCCGGATGAAACATTGCCGTTGGCCTGGGGTGGTTTATGAATCCCGAGTTTTATAGCTTTCTGAAAATTTTCGCGCATGCTGACCAAAGAAGAGATCTATACAAATTTGATGAAGGTGCCGGAATTCAAAAACCTGCCACCGTCCCAGATCGAATGGATGGCCACCAAAGGGACCATCAGCATTCACCCCGACGGCGAACAGCTTTTTAAATTAGGCGATCCCATGAACGAATTGCGCATTTTGTTCAAGGGCCGCATCAACCTTTACATGGAACAAGGGGGAAACCTGTACTATTTCGACGTGGTGGAACCCTTCGAGATCTCCGGCCGTCTGCCCTATAGCCGCATGAAAGGTGCCGGCGCCATTGGTGTTGCTGTTGAAGAAGCGATTTCTTACAGGCTCCATTCGGATTATTTTCATGAATTGATCACCACCAACTACGAGCTGGCCGAAGTGCTGGTGCACGCCATGA
Source organism: uncultured Chryseolinea sp. (assembly GCA_966211885.1). Lineage (GTDB taxonomy): Bacteria > Bacteroidota > Bacteroidia > Cytophagales > Cyclobacteriaceae > Chryseolinea. The sequence continues at coordinate 4,074 of CBIHQM010000077.1, read as the reverse complement.
CCGACCGCGTGCGCGAGTTCACCAAGTTCCAGCAGCAAAACGACAAGATGATGGCGTTGGGAAAACTTTCCGCCGGCCTGGCGCATGAGTTGAACAACCCGTCGGCCGCGGTGGTGCGGGGGGCGCAGGAATTGAAAAAACATTTGGCCAACCTGCCCGAACATTTCAAGGGTGTGATCCGCATTCAATCCACCGAAGTGATCGTAGACGGCGTCAATGACCTGCTGTTCTCCAAAATAAATGCAACACAGCCGGCGCTTTCGCTGATGGAGAAGACGAAGAAAGAAGACGTGATGTTGCAATGGCTGGACGACAACGAAATCCAGGAAGGCTATATGATGGCCGAGACCTTTTCCGATTTCGGTTTCAATCGCGACGACATGGAGGGCCTGGCAAAAATGCTCCGCCCCCAAGACAAGAATGCCGTGGTAGACTGGCTCTTCCAGGTGCTGACCACCGAGCGGCTCGTCCACGACATCGAGGAAGCGGCGCGCCGGATCAACACCCTGGTGAGCTCCATCAAGAGTTACACCCACATGGATCAGGCGCCGGCCAAAGAACCAATCGATATCCGCGAGGGCCTGCAGAGCACCCTAACCCTGCTCAACCACAAGATCAAACGCAATCGCGTGCAGGTCACCCTGCACTTTGCCGAAAACCTGCCAAAACCAAAGATCTACGTAAGCTCCATGAACCAGGTGTGGATGAACATCATCGACAATGCCCTGGACGCGCTGGAAGGCAAGGACGATGCCCGGCTGGACATCACCACGGAGAGAGACCGCGAATTCATCCTGGTGACGATCACCGACAATGGTCCTGGCATCCCTAAAGAAATTCAGGATAAAATATTTGACGCCTTTTACACGACCAAGCCTGTAGGGAAAGGGACCGGGTTAGGTTTGGAAATCGTACGCCAAATCATTCGCCGGCACGACGGCGAAGTGAAAGTGAGATCTGTGCCCGGCCAAACTTCTTTCGAGGTTTGCTTTCCGCTGTAACGCATACTGTAAATTCCTATCTTTCTGCCTTTGAATATGTCCATGAAGAAACCTATACTATTTGTTATCGACGACGATCAACAGGTGCTTCGCGCCGTGGTGCGCGATCTGCGGAGTGTGTATGGAAAAGATTATCGCATCATGAGCACTGGCTCTGCCAACGACGCACTGCATTCGCTGGCTGAGCTAAAGAACAAAAGCGAGACGATCGCCCTTTTTCTGGCCGACCAACGCATGCCCGATATGCTGGGCGTCGATTTTCTGAAACAAGCCAAAGAGATCTTCCCCGAAGCACGCCGCATCTTGCTCACGGCCTATTCCGATACCGAAGCTGCCATCCGCGCCATCAACGATGTGCAACTGGACTATTACCTCATGAAACCCTGGGATCCGCCCGAAGAAAAGCTCTTCCCGATTTTGAACGACCAGCTTGAGGAGTGGCAGAGCAATCACAAACCCGAGTTCCAGGGCATTCGCATCGTGGGCTATCAATGGTCGCCGCGATCGCACGACGTAAAGGATTTTCTGAGCGGCAATCTTATTCCCTATCAATGGCTCGACATCGAGTCGAGCGATCGCGCGAATGAGTTGGTGGTGTCCAATGGCATCAGTGTGAAAAATCTTCCTGCTGTGTTTTTTGAAGACGGCACATTTTTGGTCAATCCCGATCTGCGCGAAGTGGGTGAGCGAACGGGGATGCGTTCCAAGGCCTCGAAACCGATGTACGACGTCACCATTATTGGCGCTGGCCCCTCCGGCCTTGCGGCGTCCGTATATGGCGGGTCCGAAGGATTGAACACCGTGTTGGTGGAAAAGCGCGCTCCCGGCGGGCAAGCGGGCACGAGTTCCCGGATCGAAAATTATCTGGGCTTCCCCAATGGACTGAGCGGATCCGAGTTATCGCGAAGAGCGATCACTCAAGCCGCCCGCTTTGGGGTGGAATTCCTGTCGCCCCAGGAGGTAGTGGACATCGATATCAAAGATGACTACAAGATCATCACCCTTCACGATGGCACCACCATGAACTCGCGCAGCATCATCATCACCACGGGTGTTGACTATCGGACGTTGGACGCGGTCGACGTAGAGCGCTTCACCGGCGCAGGCGTTTACTATGGAGCGGCCACGACGGAGGCGCATGCTTGCAGAGACAAAGATGTCTATGTGGTAGGAGGAGGTAATTCCGCAGGACAGAGTGCCATGTATCTCTCGCACTATGCATGCCAGGTGTACATCGTGATTCGCAAGAATGATTTGTCGTCCAGCATGTCGCAGTATCTCATCGATCAGATCAAGGCCACGCCCAACATCGCCATCATCCCCGAGACCGTGGTGACGCGCACGTATGGCGACGGCAACCTTGACGCGATCGATCTCCGGAATGTGGTAACAGGCGAGACAAAGAAAGTGGAAGCCAGCGCGCTCTTCATTTTCATTGGCGCCAGGCCGGTAACAGACTGGATCAAACTCAACATCATCAAAGACGAAAAAGGATTTCTGGAAACCGGGCGAGAGTTGTTGAAGTACGAATCGTTCCGCAAAACCTGGAAGCTTGCTCGCGAGCCTTTCTTGCTGGAGACGTGTTGCCCGGGGGTGTTTGCCGCGGGCGATGTGCGATCGGGCGCTATGAATCGCGTGGCTTCGGCCGTGGGCGAGGGCGCTATGGCGATCAAATTTGTCCACGAATACCTGGCTGAAAATTAAACCCATCCCCCCTATGAGTACGAAACCTGAATCGAATGACTCCGGGCTTTGCGTTCACCTCGACAATTGGAAGGAGATCAAACATCCCAAAGCGCGGGTCTGCGAAGAATGTGTGAAGATCGGCGGCCGGTGGCTGCACTTGCGCACATGTCAAACGTGTGGCGCAACGCTGTGCTGTGATTCATCGCCCGCCAGGCATGCCTCTCATCACGCGCAAACGGCGGGCCACCCGGTGGCTATCTCCGCAGAGCCGGGCGAACGGTGGGCGTGGTGTTATGAGGACGAGCAGATGCTGGAGTATTAGTCTTTAGTCCTTAGTCTTTAGTATTTAGAAAAAATATCTTCCGATCGGTTGTGCGCTACCGTAAATACGCTGGGCGGAAGATGCGCTCGAGAATTTCGAAAGCGATCTCAATGAGGATCGCGAGTGCGGCTGCCGGAATGGCGCCACGCAAAATGAGTGAAGAGTTATTCAGCGCCAACCCGGTGACGATGTATTCCCCCAATCCGCCCGCGCCGATAAATGCAGCTAACGTAGCGGTGCCCACGCTAATCACCGCGGCGGTGCGGACGCCGGACAATATAAATGGAATGGCCAGCGGAAACTCCAGGAGCCGCATGCGTTGTGCGCGATTCATACCCATGCCGATGGCAACTTTCTTGAGTACGGGATCAATCCCTTGAAGACCGGTGTATGTATTTCTCAGGATGGGGAGCAGCCCGTATAAAAATAGCGCCAACACGGCAGGCAACTGACCAATGCCCGTGAAGGGAATGAAGATGGCCAGCAACGCAATGGACGGAATGGTTTGCAGCAGACCGACGAGATACAAAACATAGCGCGCGGGTTTAGGATGCCAGTACAGCACCACACCCAACGGCACGGCAAAGCCGATGGCCAGCACCAAAGCAAGGAACGTCAATTTCAAATGCACGCCAGTTTTGCTCAACAGATCGGGGACAATCGATGTTGAGGTTTCGGTTGTTGCCCTGGCAACAAACCCTTTCTCGCGGAGAAAACCCGAAGCCACCTGTTGAAAGGATTTCTTTTCGTAAAGCACGGCAGCGTTCATGGCCTGCATTTCACGCTCAGAGATCTGCCCGGTTAATTTTTTCAGGATCGATTCGGCCTTTTCACCAATGGAGGGGCGATAGAAAGATGTGGCGAGATAGTCGGGAAAGAATTTTTGATTGTCTTCCAACACCGTCAGATGGTTTTGGATGATCTCGCCGTCGGTGGAGTAGGCATCGGTGATTTGTATTTTATTTTCGGTTAGAGCCGAATACGCCAGACCGTGCTCCAGCCCCACGGCTGCCTGGGGAAGGGCATAGGCCTTTGAAAGATTGTCCCAGCCGTCTTGTCGCTTCA
>CBIHQM010000076.1:0-18366 GCA_966211885.1 uncultured Chryseolinea sp. | reverse complement strand
CGATGCGTTTGGTGAGTTCAAAATTCTTGTCGGGTGTCAGGGGGTGGACGCGTGAGGGAACGCCGGGTTGAAAAAAGAATGTGGCGTTGGTACCCATTTCGTGGTGGTCGGTGAGCACGTTGGGTTTCCAGCGCTGGAAGCTTTTCACGCGGGCTTGCGATTCGGGGTGTTGCGCCACCAGCCAGTCGCGGTTCAGGTCAAACCAATAGTGGTTGAAACGTCCGCCGGGCCACGCTTCGTTGTGTTCGGTGTCCGATGGGTCGGTGGAGGTCACCTGGCTTTTGCGTGAGTTCACCCAGCTGCTAAAGCGTTGCATGCCGTCGGGGTTGTAGCTGGGATCGAACAGGATGATGGTGTTGTCGAGATAACTTTCAATCTCCTTGCCTTGGGCGGCGGCAAAATGATAGGCCGCCAGCAGACCGGCATTCACACCACTGGCTTCGTTGCCGTGGATGCTGAAGCCGATATAAAAAACGATGGGCATGCTCTTGGTGTCGAGCGCGGCCGACTTGGCGGGGTCCGTCAATTGGAGGTGCTGTGTTCGGATGGCCTCCAGTTTCTCGTGATTCTTGGGCGAGGTGATGGTGAGCAGCAGCAGCGGCCGGCCTTCGTACGTGTAGCCCGTCACTTCCAGGCTGACGCGGTCGGAGGCTTTGTCGAGGGCATACATATAATTGACAAGCCGGTCGTGGGTCACATGCCATTCACCGACTTCATGTCCAATGATGGCCTTGGGGGTGGGGATCGACGGGTCATAGGTTACCCCTTCCGGGAGGTAATAAGACAGGTCGGGTTGACTGCTGGCAAGTATCGCAATCGATGTAAGAAAAATCGTCAGGACGAAAGATTTCAGCATAATGAGGTTTAGGTTTAATGAATCCGGCGGGCAAATAAAATATTCTTTATCAAATAATTAGCCTAAATTTTATGAGTGGAACATGAGCCAGTGTTAAATGATTGTAAACAATTTGTGGAAAGAATTAAAAGTGCTTTAAAGGTTAAGTGTGCCCATTCGGGTACTTTTGTCACGCTCTAACTAATTCTAATCTTAATCAAACGTATGAGAAAATCTTTACTGTTAATGGCCGTGCTGCTCGGTTCCCTGGGCGCATGGGCTCAGGTGACGACCTCTTCTATTGCCGGTCTCGTGACCGATGGCAATGGAGAAGCCCTACCCGGTGCGACGGTAGTAGCCGTGCACACACCTTCCGGAACTTCCTATGGAACCACCACGCTGACCGACGGCCGCTATACCTTGCCGGGCATGCGCGTGGGCGGTCCCTACACCGTGAAGTTCACCTTCGTGGGATACAAAGAACAAAGCGTCGACAACATTTACCTCAACCTGGGTACATCGGCCGATGTGAACGTGAAGCTCGTTGACGAAAGCACACAACTCGAAGAAGTAGTGGTGTCGGCCGGACGCAACGACATCTTCAGCTCCGACCGCACCGGTGCTGCGGCATCGTTCAACCGCGAGAACCTGAACAGCGTGCCGACTATCGGTCGTACCGTGAATGACATCGTGAAATACAACGCCTACGGTAACGGCCGCTCTTTCGCCGGCCAGGACAGCCGCTTCAACAACTTTACGATCGACGGATCGGTTTTCAACAACGGTTTCGGTTTGGGCAACTCGGCACAGGCCGGCGGCCGCACCGGTACAACCGCCGTATCGCTGGACGCCCTTGATGAAGTACAGTTGAACGTTGCACCTTTCGATGTACGTCAATCCGGTTTTGCCGGCGCGGGCATCAACGCCGTAACGCGCTCCGGTACAAACGACATCTCCGGTTCGGTGTACACCCTCTATCGCAACAGCAAGAAAAAATTGCTCGGCATCACGGACATGACCGGTAAGAAAGCCGACGGCAAAGACCTTCCCCCGGTGAACCTGAAAGAAACCACCGTAGGTTTTCGCATCGGCGGACCCATCATCAAGAACAAACTGTTCTTCTTTGCCAACATGGAACAATTCAAAAGCAGCACGCCTGCATTGGATTGGGTGACCTCCAAGGCAGGTGCCACCGGCAACGTGTCGCGCGTAACTGCTTCCGATATGGAAGACCTCAAAACGTTCATGCAAAGCAGATTCGGTTTTGACCTGGGCGCAATCGACAACTTCAACAACGAGATAAAAAGCACGAAAGGACTTTTGCGGTTGGACTACAACATCAACAACCACCACAAACTTTCCGTGCGCTACTCGCATCACGATTCGGAATCCGGACAGATCATCAGCAACAGCGCCAGCAGCAACACGGCTGGTAACGGAAACCGTACCAACTCGGCGTTGGCTATTTCTCCCGAAAACACCGGCTACATTATTAAAGACAACACGCGTTCTTTCGCAGCGGAATTGAACTCCACGTTCGCCAGCAAATTTGCGAACAACCTGATCGCAACCTTCAACAAACAAATTGAAGACCGTCGCTATAAAACGAGCGAGTTTCCTACCATCGATATCCTGAACGCACCCGGTGGAAGCACCTATACATCGATCGGCTTCGATCCTTTCACGCCGTCCAACAAACTGAACTACTCTACGCTGAACATCACGGACAACCTGACCTACTTCGCCGGCAAGCACACGCTGACGCTGGGTCTTGCCTACGAATTCTACAAGTCCAACAACGTATTCTTCCCGTCTTCCAACGGTGTTTATGTCTACAACTCCATCGCCGACTTTAAATTGGCTGCGGATGCTTTTATAGCCGATCCTACAAATCCCGTGTCGCCGGTTAGCGTGGCTCGCTACAACTTGCGTTACTCTTTGTTGCCCGGTGGAGCAGAGCCGCTGCAAGTATTGAAAGTGTCGACATACTCTTTCTATCTGCAAGACGAATGGCAAGTCATGCAAAACCTGAAGATCACCGGCGGTATCCGCGGCGATGTTTTCAAGTATGACAATGGCACGGCAACGGATTTCTATAACCCCGTAGTAGCTGACCTGACGTTCAAAGATGAAGATGGCAACGACTATAAAGTGAACACCGGAGCATTCCCGAAAACACGCTTGCTGTTGTCGCCGCGCATCGGTTTCAACTACGACGTGACAGGTGAGAAGACCACACAGATTCGTGGTGGTACCGGTATTTTCGTATCGCGCATCCCCCAGGTATTGGTGTCGAACCAGTTGGGTAACAACGGTGTGAACACGGCCGTGATCAACGTGCAGGGCACAACGGCGTATCCTTTCCGGTTGGATCCCAGCCAATTCATTCCCGCCAGCACCGACATCACCAAGCTGCCGCCCTATGTAGTGAACGCCACCGACCCCAACCTGAAATACCCTATGGTATGGAAGACCAACGTAGCGGTGGATCAAAAACTGCCTTGGGGCCTTATTGGAACCTTGGAATACATCTATAATAAGCAACTTCAGGGCTTGCGTTATATTGACGCTAACTTGAAAGGTCCGGATCGTACCTTCGCAGGTCCCGATAACCGCGGCCGTTTCCCTGCCTCCGGATTGTCGGGCGCGGCGGTGAACCCCGCACGTTTCTATAATACACAGGTGACGAACGTATTCGTTTTGAAGAACACCAAGGTCGGCTACTCCTACACCATCACGGCCAAGTTGGAAAAACCTACCACAAAAGGATTCGGTGGTATGCTGGGCTATACCTATGGACAGGCAAAAGACATGCAGTCTGTAAGCAGCACGGTGGAAGCGAACACACCTTCTATTGGTGGTCAAAACTATATTGGAGCAGCCTATGCCAACAACGACCTGCGTCATCGCATCGTGGGCTTCGCCAACTATCGCCTCAACTATGGCGACAAGTTCGGTGGCTCGACCATGTTCTCTTTGGGTATGGTGTCGTATAGCGGTGGAAACGCATCCACCATCAACCCGGGTAAGATCTCTTATACGTATGGCAGCGAACTCAACGGCGATGGTCAGACCACAAACGACCTGCTCTATGTTGCCAACAAGGGAACGGATCTTGCCTTCGCTCCTTTCTCCTCAACCTACAAGGATGCAGACGGCAACTCGATCACCAAGAATTTCACAGAAGCCGATCAGCAAGCTGCTTACGATACTTATATCGACGGAAACAAATACCTCAAAACCCGTCGCGGTCAGTATGCAGAACGAAACGCTGCCGTATTTCCTTGGTTAACCCGTTTCGACTTCACGGTGATCCAGGAAGTTTACATCAAGGTTGGAGCCAACGAAAAGAAGAACACGCTTCAATTCCGTTTTGATATTCTTAACGTAGGCAATTTGCTGAGCAACAAGTGGGGCTTGGGTTATGCCACCACAACGTCAAACCCGGTTTCGGTTGATCACATCAATGCCGACGGCACTCCCGTATATAAATTGGCAACACAAACCGTTAATGGAGAACCTGTCCTGATAAAGGATTCTTTTATCAAGAGTGCAACACTGGACAACGTGTGGCAAATGCAGGTAGGTGTACGCTATATCTTTAATTAATCAACGCTGTTAGAAAGGAAGCACCTCATACAGGGGTGCTTCCTTTTTTTATTTTATAAAATCGTACCGGATGAGAATTGTTTGCACCATCATCATCACCCTGACCTGCCTCACCGCGATGGCGCAATGGAGAACCGATGCGAACAGACTTTGGATTTGTGGTCACCGCGGCGGATTCTACGATGCTTTCCCTGAAAATTCCTTACTACTTTTTAAACACACGGAAACGCATTGCAAGATCACACCCGTGATCCTGGAGCTCGACATCCGCAAAAGCGCCAGCGGCAAACTTTATCTCTTGCACGATGAAACCGTAGACCGCACTACGACCGGCACCGGTAAAATTGCAGAGTTGACAGATGATTATTTGAGCACGCTATTCCTGAAAGACGCCAAAGGCAACATCACCGATCAACACCTGCTCACCTTCGACGACATGTTGAACTATGCCCGCCAGGCGGAGATCATCATGATGCTCGACATCAAGACCGATGTTTGGACAGAGGCTGTCAAAAAAGTCGATGAAGCATCGCTGTTGGATAAATGTGTTGTGCTCACCTTCAATCTCATCAACACAAAAAAAGTATACGATGCGTCGCACAACGTTCGCATCTCTTGTTTGGTGAAAGATGATAAAGATTGGGAGGCTATTGCCGCACTTTCCATCCCACCTGAAAACCTCGTGGCCTATATCACCAGCACAACTACGCTGGAGCTGAAGGCAAAACTTCGAAACTTGCACATCCCTTTAATGATGGATGTGAGCGAGTACACACGGAACAACGGCGCCCTGCATCCGGTGAAATTTTACAGGGATTACGTAAAAAAAAATTACATCGACATCCTCATTACGGACTTCCCGATAGAGGTTTCCAGCGCATTTTAGCAGGTTTTGCGGTGCTCGCTGCATCGCAACTACCCAGTGTTCGGGGAGCTCCTTTTATTCCGTTGGAAAAAGCAGTATCTTCGAGGTTCTATGAGTGGGCCCAGTCGGATATTCCGCGTCTTCTTGTTGCTTGTGCTGATTTGCTTTTCCTGTAATGAGGAGAAGAAAGTTGATTTTTTTTCCAAGCCCGAAGTCAATGTCGACCTCGCTGCCATCAAAAAACGGGGCTACCTCAACGCACTGGTCGACAACAATTCCATTAGCTATTTTATTTACAAGGGTCACCCGATGGGGTATGAGTATGAGCTGTTGCAACTTTTAGCAAAACATCTTGACGTTTCGCTGAAAATAAAAGTTACGTCCGGTGTGGAACTCGCCATTAAGCAACTGAACAAAGGCGAAGGCGACATCATTGCCTTTCCGCTCACCATCAACAAGGCCCGGCGCAAACTCGTAACATTCACGCGACCGCATTTCAATACCTACCAGGTGCTCGTGCAACGCAAACCCAGCAACTGGCGCAAGCTCACGCCCGATGCCCTGGAAGAAAATATGTTGCGCAACCCCGCCGACCTCATCGGAAAAGAAGTACACGTTATTCAAGGCACGAGCTATGAGATGCGGTTGAAGAATTTGTCGGAAGAGTTGGGAGGTGATATTTTGATTAAACAGGATACCCTCATCGCAGAAAGCGAATCGCTCATCCGCAAGGTAGCTTTGGGAGAGATCGACTACACTTTGGCAGACCACACGATGGCCCGCGTGAATGCCGCATACTATCCCAACATCGATGTGAACACCGTGCTGAGCGTGCCCCAGCAAATTGCCTGGGCCGTGCGGCTGAATTCGCCAGAGCTGGTGAAGGTGATCGACGAATGGCTGGTGAAGATCAAACGGGAATCGACGTTCATGGTGATCTACAACCGCTACTTCAAAAGCCCGCGCACCTCGTTGGTGCGCATGAACAGCGACTACTCCTCGTTGGGCGGCAACAAACTTTCTCCCTACGACGACCTGATCAAAGAGGGCGCCGCCAGCTTAGGTTGGGACTGGCGCTTACTGGCCTCCGTAGTATATCAGGAATCAAAATTCACGTTGCATAACGTCTCGTGGGCCGGTGCCAAGGGACTCATGCAATTGATGCCCGCCACCGCGAAACGTTTTGGCGCCAAGGACCTGAACGATCCTCAACAGAATATTCATGCCGGCGTCAACTACCTGAAATATCTCGACAAGTATTGGATGAAAAGCATCTCCGACCCCAACGAGCGTCTGAAGTTTGTGCTGGCCTCCTACAACGCCGGTCTCGCCCACATCATCGACGCCCGCAAGCTTTGTCGCAAATACCAGAAGGACCCTAACAAATGGAATGACAACGTGGAGTATTTCCTGCTAAAAAAATCGGAACCGAAATATTATCGCGACCCCGTAGCCAACGCCGGCTATTGCAAATGTGAGGAACCGGTGAACTATGTGAAAGATGTGCTGGACCGTTTTGAGCAATACAAATACCACATCAAGCTTCCTGAATTCGACGAACAAGCTGTCCAAAATCTAAAGTCGGCCAGGTAGTGGCAATGTCCGGCCGCTGCATCACCTCGTCCATGATCCGTTTTTGTTTTTGCCCCAGCGAATAGGCTTGGCTATAGGGAATGTTCTCGTGGAAAGTGACCATCGAGTATTGCGGGATCCACTGCGTGGGGTAGAGTTCATGCAGGCGTGCCTCGATCTTTTTTCGCAAAAGAAAATCAGCATCCGCCACCAGGTCGCGCATCTCGATGAAATTGTCCAACGCCAATTTGGCAATCGCGTCGGTATCTTTCTTTCGTTGTGATTGAAAGGCCGGCAACGCGCGTTCCCAGTCGTCATGATATTGATCGAGCAGTTGGTTTAGGATGTGGCAATCTTCAAAACCAGCGTTCATGCCCTGCCCATAGAAGGGAACGATGGCATGAGCAGCATCACCGATGACCAGCGTTTTGTTTTTTACCCAGGGGAAGCATTTTATGGTGACCAGCGAACCGGTGGGATGTTCGCGGTAATCTTTTAGCAGATCGGGCATGAGCGCCACTGCATCCGGAAAAGTGGTTTTAAAAAATGCGGTGATCTCGTCTGCCGTTTTTAAAGATGAAAACGATGTAGCGCCTTCGAACGGAAAGAACAAGGTGCACGTGAAACTGCCGTCGGGATTTGGCAAGGCGATCATCATAAAACTTTCGCGCGGCCAGATATGCAACGCATTTTTTTCCAACTGGAATGCGCCACCCGCCCCGGCCGGGATCTGCAGCTCTTTATAGCCGTGTTCGATGTAGTCTTGCGAGAGATCAAAGCGGTCGGTAAACTGCATGGCGAGCCGTATGGATGAAAAGGCACCGTCGGCACCGATAAGGCGATCGAACGTTAACGTTTTTTCGGTGCCGTTTTGCTGCAGCGTTAAGGTGGTGGTGTCGAGATTGACCTGCACGACGCGTTGGTTAAAATGAAAACGCACTCCGAGCGCTTCGGCCCGATCCATCAACACAGCGTTCAGGCCGCTGCGGGAGATAGAATTGATGAACTCTCCTTCTTTGCCATAGGGTTGTTTGGTGATCTCCCCTTTCAGGTTGTGCATGGCGCGGCCGTGCATGGGGATGGCCGTGGCGCGAAGCTGTTCGGCCAGCCCTACTTCTTCGAGCGCGCGGATGCCGCGGTTGCTGAGGGCGAGATTGATGGAACGTCCACCATCCAAAACCTGCGACCGCAGATCGGGACGGCGCTCAAAAACTTCCACGCGATAGCCGCGCTTGGCGAGGTAGATGGCCAGCAGCGAGCCCACAAGGCCCGCACCGGCGATGGCAATGTGTTGGTTTTTTTTCACTTCAGTGCTTTCTTGAACAAGAGTCCTAACTGGAACACGTCTTCAAACGAGTTGTATAGCGGTGCAGGGGCGAGCCGGATCACATCGGGTTCGCGCCAGTCTACGATCGCACCGGCTTTTGTGAGGGCTTTGAATATTTTTTTACCATCCTTTTTCATCAGCAACGAAAGTTGTGCGCCGCGTTCGTCGGGGGATGAAGGGGTGAGGAGGGTGAAATATTTTTCACCGGCGTCCATTTCCTTCAATAGGAACTCAAGATACCCCGTCAGCAAAATGCTTTTTGCCCGCACGGCTTTCATGCCAGCGTCTTGAAAGATCTCCAGTGCGGCCAGGTGCGCGGCGCTTTGAAAGATGGGAACGTTGGAGAGTTGCCAGCCATCAATGCCTTCCATCGGCTTAAAGCCTTTCAGCATCTGGAACCGCTCTTTCTCCACTTGCCCCCACCAGCCGGCAAGACGCGGGCCGGAGAAATTTTTTGCGTGTCGCTCGTGTATGAATGCGCCGGCGATTGCGCCCGGTCCGGAGTTCAAATATTTATAGCTGCACCACACGGCAAAATCGACATCGTCTTTGTGCAGCGACAAAGGTACATTGCCCACGGCATGGGCAAGGTCAAAGCCCACCACGGCCCCGGCGCGTTTGCCAGCTTGCGTGATGTGCGCGATGTCAAAAAATTGTCCCGTATAGTATTGCACACCACCGAAGATCACCAGCGCCAATTCGTCGCGATGGGTTTCGATGGCGGCGAGAATGTCGTCCGTGCGCAAGGTGTATTCGCCATCGCGGGGTTTCAATTCCACCAGGGCTTTGTCGGGATCGAGTCCGTGGAATTTGAGCTGCGATTCGAATGCGTATTGGTCGGAAGAAAACGCGCCACTCTCGGTGATGATCTTGTAGCGTTGTGGCGTGGGCGTATAGAACGAGATCAGCATGAGGTGCAGATTCACCGTGAGCTGGTTCATGGCCACCACTTCCGCGGGCTTTGCACCGACTACGGACGCCAGCGCTTTTTTGGTAAGCTTATGATAATACATCCAGGGACGACGCGCGTGCACGTGCCCTTCCACGCCCAATGCCGCCCAGTCCTCCAACTCCTCCAGTAAGAATCGTTTGGTGGTCTTGGGTTGAAGGCCGAGGGAATTGCCCGTGAAGTATAAAGCGGTCTTTTCGTTCACCGCAGGGATGTGGAACTTGGATCGGAACGACCGCAGCGGGTCCCGGCGATCCATCGCCTTGGCAAAGTGATGTGTGTTTTCGAAAGTCATTATACAAAGCGGGGATCGGCTTCCATCACGGTGCCACAGCGTTTGCAGGTGCGCAAATCCTTGGAGGCATAAAATTCGCGGAAGCGGGGGAGAAAATCTTTTTCGATGTTGTCGAGGTGAAAACGGTATTCGTGGAGCAGCGTGTTGCAGTTCTCACAATACCATTGCAGGCCATCGAGCGTGTTGGGGTCTTCGCGTTTCACTTCAATGACCAGCCCAATGCTGCCGGCGGGACGCGCCGGTTGGTGCGGCACACGCGAGGGGAGCAAGAACATCTCGCCTTCTTTGATGGGGATCTCCACGGCCTTGCCATCTTCCTGGATGGTCACCTTGATATCACCTTCCAATTGGTAGAACAGTTCTTCTGTTTCGTTGAAGTGATAATCTTTGCGGGCATTGGGTCCGCCCACGATCATCACGATATAGTCGCCGGCGTCGGCGTACAGGTTTTTGTTTCCTACGGGTGGCTTCAGCAGGTCGCGGTTGGAGTCGATCCATGCTTTGAGGTTGAACGGTCTGCGAACGGACATAGCTTCGGGTTGTTTAGTTAGGAAACAAGGCGATGAAAAAAACAGTTTTCAGACCTGCCCTTTATTCATTAAAATTACTAAGAATTTTCATCCACACGACAACTTGAAATGAATCTCGATCTAAAAGGCAAACGGGCCATGGTGTGCGGCAGTACGCAGGGCATAGGAAAAGCAGCGGCCGTCGAACTGGCCTTGCTGGGGGCCAGCATCACGCTGGTGGCACGCAACGAAGAAGCCTTGAAAGAAGTGGCGGCCCAACTCCAAACCGGTGCAGGTCAGCAACATGACTATATCGTCGCCGATTTTTCTTTTCCCGACGACCTGAAAAAAAAGGCCGAAGCCTATGGCGCTAAAAACACGGTCCATATCCTGGTGAACAACACCGGCGGTCCTCCGGCAGGCGATGCGTTGCAAGCCGAACCCGACGATTTTGTGAAGGCCTTTTCAAGTCACCTGCTTTGCAATCACATTTTGGTGAAGATCGTCGTGCCCGGCATGAAACAAGCATCCTATGGCAGGATCATCAACGTGATCTCTACTTCCGTAAAAATTCCGATCCGCGGATTGGGCGTTTCCAACACCGTGCGCGGCGCCGTGGCGAACTGGTCTAAAACGTTGTCGGTGGAGTTGGCGCCCTTTGGCATCACCGTAAACAACGTGCTCCCCGGTGCGTCCATGACGTCACGTCTTGAATCGATCATCAGAACCAGGGCAGAGAAAACCGGAAAAACATACGAAGCCGTGAAACACGAGATGGCCGCCGAAGTGCCCGCCGGAAGAATTTCCGACCCCAGTGAAATTGCCAATGCCATTGCCTTCCTGGCCACGCCCGCAGCAGGCTACATCAATGGGATCAACGTGCCCGTCGACGGCGGCAGAACCGGAAGCCTATAAACCATGGAAAAGATCCTGAACTATATCGACGGTGCATTCGAAGCGCCCTGCAGCGACCAATACCTCGACAACTATGATCCCTCCATCGGGAAAGTCTACAGTCTCATCCCGGACTCCGACGAGCGCGATGTAAACAAAGCCGTTGACGCGGCCACCAGGGCGTTCCCTGCCTGGTCAACCCTCCCCGCGCAAGAGCGATCGAATATCCTGCAAAAATTGGCCGACCTCATCGACCGCGACCTCGACAAACTCGCCCTGGCCGAGAGCATCGACAATGGCAAGCCCGTTAGCCTGGCCCGCAGGTTAGACATTCCCCGCGCGTCGGCAAACATCCGCTTCTTCGCCACGGCCATTTTGCACACGTCAACGGAAACACACGTCACCGATGCAGAGGCGATCAACTACACCACCCATGCGCCGATCGGCGTGGCCGGTTGCATATCGCCCTGGAATCTTCCGTTGTATTTGTTCACCTGGAAGATCGCTCCCGCATTGGCTGCAGGCTGCACCGTGGTGGGCAAACCGTCGGAGCTCACGCCGATGACTGCCTTTTTATTTTCGAAATTATGTGTGGAGGCCGGTCTGCCAAAAGGTGTCCTCAACATTGTACATGGCCTGGGTGCCAAAGCAGGACAAGCCATCGCCGAGCATCCCGGCGTGGCCGCCATCTCGTTCACGGGAGGCACCGTCACCGGGAAGAAGATCGCCGCCACGGCCGCGCCGATGTTTAAAAAACTGTCGCTGGAACTCGGCGGAAAAAATCCCAACATCATTTTTGCCGATTGTGATTTTGAAAATGCCGTCGCCACCTCCATCCAATCTTCCTTCGCCAACCAGGGAGAGATCTGTCTCTGTGGTTCGCGCATTTTTGTAGAGCGCCCGCTTTATGAAAAGTTTGTCGAAGCCTTCGTGGAAAAAACAAAGGCGCTGGTTTTGGGTGATCCCCTGTTGCATGAAACCAACCTTGGCGCACTGGTCTCGGCAGCACACAAACAAAAAGTGATGTCCTACATTCAGCTGGCAAAACAGGAAGGCGGGAAAATCCTGACCGGTGGCAACGTCGTGAACCCAACCGGCCGCTGCGCCGAAGGCTACTTCATCGAACCCACCATCATCACCGGCCTGGACGAACACTGTCGCACCAACCAGGAAGAGATCTTCGGCCCCGTGGTCACCATCATGCCCTTCGACACCGAGGCCGAAGCCATAGCCCTCGCCAACAGCACCCCCTATGGCCTCTCCGCTACCTTGTGGACCGAAAATCTAAAACGCGCCCACCGCGTATCCGCCGCCGTCAAGAGCGGCATCCTCTGGGTAAACTGCTGGCTCTTCCGCGACCTCCGCACCCCCTTCGGCGGCATGAAACAATCCGGCGTAGGCCGCGAAGGCGGCTGGCACGCCCTGAAATTTTTCCTGGAAGTAAAAAACATCTGCATCAAACTATAAACAAAAGACCGGGTCTCTGACTACTGACTACTGGCTCCTGGATTCTGGCTCCTGGCTCCTAACTCCCAATCCCCATGCACTTCTTCGACATCCACAATATCTTCTTCAAAGTCCTAAACTATCCCCTAAGCTATCTCGAATTTTTCGGCGTACTCTCCGGCCTCATCGCCGTCTGGCTCTCGGCAAAAGCCAACATCCTCAGTTGGCCCGTCGGGATCGTCAATGTGTCCCTTTCTTTTTTTCTGTACTACCAGGTACAGCTTTACCCGGACATGTTTTTACAGATCTTCTTTTTTGTGACCAACATTTTAGGCTGGTGGCGATGGGCAAACCCCAAGCCGGGAGAAGAAGACAAGAAGCTGGAGTTGCGCGTCAGCTTCCTCGAAAGAAAACAATTCATCATCGTGTGCCTGATCGGTGTAACGGGCACGGTGGCCGTAGGCGCCACGGCCAGCCGCCTGCATGAGTGGTTGCCGATGATCTTTGCGTTGCCCAGCGCATTCCCCTATGCGGATTCTTTCATCCTGGTGATGAGCATTGTGACGACCTTTTTTATGATCCAGAAAAAAGTGGAGTGCTGGATCATCTGGATCGTCGTGGATGTGCTGGCCACCTATTTATATTTTGTAAAAGACATCATGTTCTACAGCATCATGTACGCCGTCTTCACCGTCATGGCCAGCTTTGGTCTGTGGAATTGGATCCGTGAATATAAGTTGTGGAAACAAAGCGCAGTCTAGATGAAACGCGGCCTGGTCATCGGAAAATTTATGCCCCTGCACCACGGGCACATTGCCCTCATCAACTTCGCGGCGGCGCGGTGTGATGAATTGATTGTTTCCATGAGCTATACGGATCAGGACCCGATCGATCCCGATCTTCGCCTGGGCTGGATCAAATCCATGTTCACCGATCCCAGGATCCGGATCGCCAAGATCAAAGACGACTTCGACAACGAATCGCTGGCCTTGGATGAGCGCACGGCCCTGTGGGCACCCGTGATGAAACGAACGTATTCACCGATCGCTATCCTGTTCAGCTCCGAAGTGTATGGCGAACCTTTTGCACGCCACCTGCAGGCAGAACACGTGGCCTTTGATCCGGACCGCACGATCGTGCCCGTGTCGGCAACGAAGATCAGGAACCATCCTTTTCAATATTGGGAACACATACCGGCTGTGGTGCGTCCGTATTTTGTAAAAAAAATATGCTTCTATGGAGCGGAGAGCACCGGCAAGTCGACGTTGGCCGTGCGCATGGCCGAACACTATAACACAGAATTTGTGCCCGAAGTGGCGCGCGAACTGCTGATCACAAATGACTTCACGGTGGAAGATATCATCACCATCGGGCATGCCCACGCACAACGCGTCGAAGAAAAATTGAAAACGGCCAACAAACTTTTGTTCTGTGACACAGACGCCATCACCACACAGATCTATTCAAAATATTATCTGAACGTGGTGCCCGATGTGTTGTATGCCTTGGAAGCAAAAGTAAAATACGATCTCTATTTTCTCATGGACATCGATGTGCCCTGGATCGAAGATGGCTTGCGCGACCTGGGACACAAACGCCAGGAGATGACCGACATTTTCAAAAGCGCCCTGGAGCAACGCAACATTCCCTACATCACCGTGAGCGGCGATTTCCAACAACGCGAAGCCATTGTGCATCGCGCCATCGAGCGCCTCTTGAAAGATTAGGCGAGACGTTCCATCTTGAACTGCAACAATTTCTTTTCCGCGATAGACGAGGTAAGACACAAGGCGCGTTCATAGCTTGCCCTTGCAGCATCAAGATCACCGACATCGACATACACATCGCCCAGGGCGGCATGATACAGGTAATGTTGCTGCAACCCCTCGATGGCCAGCAACGCTTTCAGTCCGGCTTCCGGCGACACATGATAGCGAATGGCAATGGCCCGGTTCAACGAAATAACGGGGCTGTTCTTCATGTCCGACAAAATGGTGTACAACTCTTCGATGTCACCCCAATTCGTTTTTTCAAAGGAAGAAGCTCGTGCATGACATCCAGCGATGGCCGCCTCGATGTGGTAGTCGGTGATCTCATCACCCTCCGCTGCCTGCTCTAAAAAGTATTTGCCCTTCTCGATCAACGGCCGGCTCCAGCGCGTGCGATCCTGATCCTTCAAGAGCACAATGCTTCCATCTTCGCCCAACCGCGCCTCAGCCCGCGACGCCTGGAAACACATGAGCGCCAGCAGCGCATTGGCTTCCGGTGCATTGGTCACCGGGTTGCCGATCAACAATAAACAAAGCCGCATGGCCTCCGAGCACAGGTCGTGACGGATGAGTTGGTCAGGGTGTGAGGAGTTATAGCCTTCATTAAATAAAAGATAAAGACAATGCAACACCGCATTCAACCGTCCCGGCAACTTTGCGGGGATCGGGGCCTCCAAACTAATTTTTTCCTCGCGGAGCTTTTCGCGTGCGCGATAGAGTCGCTTGGAAATGGTGTCCTCGTTGGTGAGAAAGCTGTTGGCAATTTCGGCAATGCTCAACCCGCAAAGTGTTTTCAAGGTGAGTGCTAACTGTGCTTCATAAGGGATCGAGGGATGGCAACACGCAAACATCATCCGAAGCTGGCTGTCCTCGATCTCGTTGTCGAGGAACAATTGCCTGACGGTGGGCGCCAGTGTCCACTCCGACTTTAATGCGTCGCTGATCTCGGAATGATGCTGGCTGTGCAGATGTTGCTGCCGCAGCGTGTCGATGGCCTTGCGCTTGGCAACCGTATAAAGCCATGCCGACGGATTCTCGGGAATGCCCTTGATCTTCCATACCGACATGGCCTTCAACAGCGTGTCCTGTACAATGTCTTCCGCCAATTCCATCGCGCCAAATCCCAGGAGCCGCGTCAGCACCGAGGCCATCTTTCCCGCTTCGTGGCGGAAGAGGTGGTCGACCAGTTCATGGACCTGTCGTTCTGGGGTGGGGTGCATTTCATAAAGGTAATGCGCGGAATTCAAAAAGTTGAACCGCCCCCTTTCGCTAAAGCTTCAACAGGCACGGGCGCAAGCATTTTCTTTGCTTGCCCGCCGAAGCTTTAGAGGAGGAGGGCGGTGAAATTTTTTCTCTCAGCTACATATCGAACTTCATCACTGGCCGAACCTCTACGACACCGCCGAGCACATAATCCGGACACTCTTTCGCCATCTCCACCGCTTCCTTCATGTCTTTCGCCAGCACCACAAAGTAGCCACCCACCACTTCCTTGCTCTCGGCAAATGGCCCATCCGTTACGGTCTTCTTCGGCCCGGTGATGAGTTTTCCCTCCGGGAGCAACGCCTCGCCACTGGCATAGCGCTTCTGATCCTGGAGTTTCTTCACCCACTCGAACCACTTACCCATGTGTGCCTGCTGGGCCTCGGGCGACATATGACTAACATCGCCGCCAATAAAAATGAACATGTACTTTTCCATTGTCTTAAAAGGTTTGGTTGAACATAATTTACCCTATGACGGACCAAAATCCAGGACATGGACAGAAACTTTAAAAAAAATTGAAATAAAAAATCTCGTCCGGAAAAGGCAGGGATTTTTTCGTGAAGCCCACACCGAGCACGGCGCAGATGGCGAGGGTTTTGGATTGGGATGAATGCCACATATACCGGAACATGGCGATCAAACCCAGATCGAGATGAGGAAACAGGAAAAGGTTGGTTTAAGGTACTTTAGGCTTTTTTGCTTTTTATTCTTAGCGTCAGCCACTTTACAGCGTCACTATTCGGTTAAAACTATATTTTTGCGGCGTATAAAAGGCATGCACAGTACGCTCTACACGCTATCTTCACCACTTTTTCGGGTCGCGATAAAAGTCAGCGATGTTTGCGCAAACACTTCAAATTATAATTCTGAATTAAAACAAAAACACAATGGGTACACCAAATAATCCACAAAAGAAACTCGCTTTATTGGTCCTGGCGGCCGGCATCGGTAGCCGTTATGGAGGCATCAAACAAATCGACGGCTTTGGGCCTCATGGCGAAACCATTATGGATTATTCCCTTTTTGATGCTGTCAGGGCTGGTTTCACCAAGATTGTATTTATCGTCCGCGAGGAAATACTCGACGTCGTAAAGGAAAAGTTCATGCCCAAGCTCCAGGGAAAAGTGGAGGTCGAATTTGTGATCCAATCCCTCGACAAGATGGTGCCACCCCAATTTCAGAACCCTGAACGGGTGAAACCCTGGGGTACCGGTCATGCCATGCTGTGCGCACGCGAGGTGATCCGCGAACCCTTCGTGGCCATCAACGCCGACGATTTTTATGGCAAAGAATCCTTTGAGTCGATCGCGAATTTTTTTGCAGGCGAAACTTCCGGCGAACATGCCATGGTGGGCTACACCCTGAGCAAAGTGCTCTCCGAACACGGCAGCGTATCGCGCGGCTGTGGCGAACGCGATGCCAACGGCTTCTTGAAAACCGTAGTGGAGCGCGTCACCATCGTAAAAGAAAACGGCAAGATCATCTCCAAAGAAAAAGATGGCGACCGCGAACTCAGCCCCGACATCCCCACCTCCATGAACTTCTGGGGCTTTCAACCCAATATCTTCGACTTCACTCAAAAACTCTTTAACGAGTTCCTGAAAAACAACGAAGGCAACCTCAAATCAGAATTCTACATCCCCCTGGTCGTAAACGAAATGATCAAAGAAGGCATCGGAAAAGTCCGCGTCCTCCCCGGCAGCGACAACTGGTTCGGTGTTACTTATAAAGAAGATAAAGAAGAGGTATCCCAAAAACTCAAAGTCCAGGTGGCGTATGGCACCTATCCGGAAAAGCTCTGGTAAAAAAGTGTGTGCCCCACAAGATGTTCAAGGCTAAAACGCCTTGTTGACTGGAACCTGTACCCCGGACCAAAGTCCGGGGTTATTTTTTTACTCGCTTTTGGTGAAGTTGCGCGCTATTGACGTTCAGGCAAAGCTGTCGGCGGCCCATGCCTACTATTGAATAACCCCGGGCTTTAGCCCGGGGTAGAAATCCCAAATCAACAAAGGGCTTTAGCCCTGACTGTTCTCGCACCAACATCTCTTCGCAGCCATTTACATCTTACCGATTCAACCACCCGTTGAAAATCACCTTAGATAATTCCCTACGCGACTCGTAATTTTGAACCGTGAAGACGAGACCACACCACACCGCATTTGTAAAGGCAACCGCAGCAGCGTTGGGCTTCTCGTTTTGTGGCATTTCGAAAGCAGAATTTCTGCAAGACGAAGCCCCCCGTCTCGAAGAGTGGCTGAAGCGCGGCTACCAAGGCAAGATGGGCTACCTCGAAAATCATTTCGACAAACGACTCGACCCCACCTTGTTGGTGCCCGGAGCAAAGTCGGTCGTCAGCCTGATCTACAACTACGCCCCTCAAAAACCACTGGAAGGCAAAAGTGACCTGAAGATCGCGCGCTATGCCTATGGCGAAGACTATCACACCGTGGTCAAAGACAAACTAAAGATCTTCCTCGACAAAATTCAGGAAGAGATCGGAGAGGTTCACGGCCGCGCTTTTGTAGACTCGGCGCCCGTCATGGAACGCGCCTGGGCCAAGCGGAGTGGATTGGGATGGATCGGCAAGAACAGCCTTCTCTTGAACCGAAGCCACGGCAGCTTCTTCTTCCTGGCCGAATTGATCATCGACCTGGAACTCGACCACGACGAAGGCATGAAAGACTACTGCGGCACCTGCACCGCCTGCATGGACGCCTGCCCCACCGACGCCATCAGCGAACCCTACGTGGTAGACGGGAGCAAATGCATTTCCTATTTCACCATCGAACTGAAAGAAGAGATCCCGGCCTCCGTGAAAGGAAAGTTCGACAACTGGATTTTCGGCTGCGACATTTGCCAGGAAGTTTGTCCCTGGAACAGCTTTGCCAAACCACACCAGGAGCAACGTTTCAATCCCCCACCGGAATTGGAAAACATGACGCGTCAGGATTGGCGTGAGATCACGGAAGATGTTTTCAAAAAACTGTTCCCCAAATCGGCCGTGCAACGCACAAAGCTGAAAGGCCTGCA
>CBIHQM010000075.1:0-18575 GCA_966211885.1 uncultured Chryseolinea sp. | reverse complement strand
CGTTCTGAATAAATTCGCCCCCCCGGTTTGTGTACGACACGTTCCGTAAGGCGTAATATCCATTGTAAAAAAGCTTTAGCAGGTTGCCCTTGATACCCACCTCATTTCGAAGGGCCTTGAACTTCGCATAGTCGTTGGTGGAGTCGGCGTCGATGTTTACAAAACTTCCGTAATAGTTGTCCGGCTCTGAGGCCACAACATCCACAAAATTATTTCCTTGCCGGTAGCGGTCGAAGATGTGATAGAGTTGCAGGGCCGATCCTACTTTGTATTGATGGTATAAGTGAATGTTCATGCGCAGATCTTCGCTGATGGCCTCGTGCAGGTTGGGCTGCGCGTCGGTGGAGAAGTAGTCGCTGTATGTAAAATCGACACCCGGGGGTTTCAGAACACCGCCGTATTCGTCGGCATCGTGCTTGGCCCGCTGGAAGTTGAGGAACAGCCGGTAGCTGCTGTCCGGTGTTTCATAGGTTGTATAGAGATCGTAGTAGGTGGCCTTGACGTTGCGGTCGCCTTTGCTAGCACGTTGAATCTGTTTGTCGATGAGCAACGCCCGGAAGTTGAAACCGATATTCCAATTGGGTTTGATGTTACGGCTAAAGGTGATCTTGGTCGTGGAGCGGCCCTTGCCACCCAGGTTCACCCGCATGTTGGAGTAAGGCGACTTGGTGTCGAAGTAGCGGATTTTTTCAGCATCCCAATACACATCGTATGAGGTGAATCCCGACGTGGCCCCGATCATGGTGGGGGGCTTGAAAAAGATGGACTTCATGGACGTGCCGATGTTGCCAAGGTCTTGGTAGAAATAGTGGTTCCGCTGCACATACGTCCACCGGTGAAAATTACGGATAGCCGTGTCGATGGTGGAAAACACTGTGCGATTATAGAAGAAGTCCTGCTCGTAGTAATAGCGCGACGTCTTGGGCCCATAGACCTGCTTGGTCGTGTCGTCGATGATGCGCGATCCCTTGCGACGCGTGGGCTGGTCTTGGGCGGCCGTTTGAAAGACGATGGCGGCCAGAAAAAGCAGGGTGAGTATCGGGCGAAAAAAATGCACGGGCAAAAATAACCGTTGCGATGTGTGGATAGCGGGATTCAGGAATTTTTTTATCTCAGGCACGCTTCAAATGATTTAGCACGATCTCATCAAAATCCTGTCCATTTTTGATGAATTCCACTTCGATGGGCAAATAAAACAACGGAATTTTTTCGATCATCTCCCGGAAGGCCGGTGATATGAGCTTGACTTTGTCCTTTTCGGTTGTCAGAAAACTTGCCTTGGGATGGGCTTTTAACGCGTTAGTAAAGTCCTCCAGGTCGGAAGCCCGGTAGGTATGATGGTCTGTGAAATCGAAATGCTTAACCAGGTTAAAGGTTTGTTTTAAATAATGTACGAGGGGTTTTGCATTGGCGATGCCCGTGACGAGAACCACTTCATCGCCAAGCTTCTGAGCCCGCGCCGTGACCGGCATGGGGTTGCCGTAGCGCACATGCGTGAAGAAAACGGGCTTCCCCACATACCGGCGCACCTGCTGGTCGATCTCCATCATCTCATCGTCGGTGATCTCGGGGGGACATTTGGTGACCACCACCACGTCGGCCCGCGCCGCGCCCTGACGCGACTCACGGAGCCGGCCGGCCGGTAAAAGCAGGTCGTCATAAAAGGGACGGTTGTAGTCCGACAGGAGGATGTTCAGGGAGGGTCTCACCTTCCGGTGCTGGTAAGCATCGTCGAGCAAGATGATCTCCGTGTCGGGATGGTCTTGAAGAATGTTGGGGATGGCCAGCGCACGCTCTTCGCCAACGGCGACTGTGACGCGGTCGCCATATTTTTGGTAAAACTGTGTGGGTTCATCACCCAGGGTGCCGGCGTTGTCGGTCGGGCTGGCAACGCGAAAGCCCGTAGTATTTCGCCCATAGCCCCGGCTTAGCGTGGCCACCTTATGGTTAGGGGCCAGGAGCCGGATGAGGTACTCGATCAACGGTGTTTTGCCCGTGCCACCAACGGTGAGGTTGCCCACGTTGATGACGGGCAGCTCGAAGGTGACGGAAGGCTTTAGGCCACGGTCATAGAGCCGGTTGCGCAGACCGGTAATAAAGTTGTAGGCCATGGCCATGGGATAGAGCAAAATGCGGAGAAGGATCATGGCACGTCAAACCGATTTTTAGAATTCATCACTGCTTACATATTGACCGGAAGAAGCTATTTTTAACCCCTAACCCATGCCGTCCGAGTGTCGAAATTCATGAACGCAAGTATAAAAATAAAAGATGTAACCATAACGCTCGAAGCCCTGGCACCCCGCGGATACCAGGAAAACTATGACAACGCGGGCCTCCTCACCGGCGATGCCACCGCCGATTGCACCGGCATCCTGGTCACCCTCGACTGCACCGAAGCCGTGGTACACGAAGCCATCCAGCAAGGATGCAACCTCATCGTGGCCCACCACCCCATCGTTTTCAAAGGACTGAAAAAGCTCACCGGCAGCCACTATGTGGAACGGGTGATCATTGCCGCCATCAAGAACGACATCGCCATCTACGCCATCCACACCAACCTCGACAACGTCATCGACGGGGTGAACCGGAAGATCTGCGAGCGTATTGGCCTGAAAAACCTGAAAATACTGGCCCCCAAGACCGATACCCTGAAAAAGCTGGTCACGTTCATCCCTAAAGAACATGCCGGGACCGTGCTTTCGGCCCTTTACCAGGCCGGCGCCGGCCAGATCGGCAACTACCAGAATTGCAGCTTCCAGGTGCCGGGAACTGGCACTTTTATGCCCGGAGAATCGGCCACGCCGCACATTGGGAAGCCGCAGGTGCAGGAAACGGTGGAGGAAATACGGGCGGAGGTGATCTTTCCCGTGCCACTGGAAGGGGCGGTTATGGCGGCCTTGCGGAAAAACCATCCGTATGAAGAAGTGGCTTATTATTTGAGCGCGCTAACCAATGAGAATCAAGAAGTTGGCTCCGGGATGACCGGGGAGCTGGAAACGCCCATGGAACCTTTGGAATTCCTGAAAGGTTTAAAAGTACGTATGGAAACCCAAGTGATCCGCTACACCGCACTCTCTCGCCCTTTGATAAAAAAAGTGGCCGTTTGCGGGGGATCAGGCAGCTTTCTGCTTTCGAAGGCCATTCAGGCCGGGGCGGACATTTTCATCACTGCCGACTTTAAATACCACGAATTCTTTGATGCCGACGGAAAAATTATCATCGCCGACATCGGGCATTATGAGAGCGAAGCTTTCACCAAAGAACTTTTGCAGGAGGTTTTACGGAAAAAATTTCCTACTTTTGCGATCAATTTTTCAAAGACTGTCACGAATCCAATAAGCTACCTATAAAGAATGGAAAATCAATCAGTTGCACAGAAGCTCGAAGCGCTTGTTAAACTCCAATTCATTGACACAAAGCTAGACGAACTTAAAAAGCTCCGGGGCGACCTTCCCGACGAAGTCCAGGATTTGGAGGACGAAATTGAGGGGTACAAGACGCGCCAAACGCGATACGAAACTGATCAGAAGGACATTGAAGAAGGTATCAAAAAATACAAAGAAGGCATCAAGGAAGCGGAAAAGCTGATCAAAAAATACACCGAGCAACAGAAAAACGTTAGAAACAACCGCGAATTCGACGCCATCACCAAAGAAATTGAGCTGCAAGAGCTGGAAATCCAGATCTGCGAGAAAAAGATAAAAGAAGGCAAAGACCAGATCGTCGACAAGAAGGACGAGATCGAAAAGATCAACAACCAGATCAAAGAGCGCGGCGAACACCTCGACAACAAGAAAAAAGAACTGGATGGCATCCTGGCCGAAAGCCACGAAGAAGAAAAAAGACTGTTAGCAGAACGCGAAAAGGCCACCAAGAAAATCGAAGACAAACTCCTCAAATATTATGAACGCCTCCGTACCAGCCTCACCAACGGCCTTGCCGTCGTGCGCGTGGTACGCGGTGCCGCTGAAGGATGTAACATCGTGATCCCTCCTCAAAAGATCGCCGAGATCCGCGAGAAAAAGAAAATTGTGATCGATGAGCATTCCGGTCGTATCTTAGCGGACGTTGACATGGACTCTCTCGATGAAGGTGACAAGCCCAAAACCGCTAAAGTGGCTACTCCAGCCCCTACCCGTAGAAAAAAAGTTGAATAACCTTTTGATACCTTATTGTAGAAAGGCAGGCGCTATCGCTTGCCTTTTTTTGTGCTACGCCACCGCCCTGGCAGCCCCTCCCGAAGAATGGAAGTTCGACGCCATCTCACAGAAGGCCTACGACCTGGTGCTGAACCTTCAAACGGTCGAGGCCTATGCCATGCTGCCCAACCCCAAGACCCCCCAGGAACACTACGTGCTCGCCCTGGGCGAAGCGCTGGAGTTGCTCATCACCGAAGACGGTGAAAAATACACCGAATACGAAGACCACTTCGAACAGCGCCTGGAGCGCAAGATCAAACTGAATTCCCCCGACGAGCTGTTGTTGCTGGCCGAGATCCGCATGCAATGGGCCTTCGTCTATTTAAAATACGGTCACGAATTCGATGCCGGCCTCAACCTGCGCCAGGCTTTCCTCACAGCGAAAGAACTAAAAAAACGCTTCCCCGAATACCAGGCCATCAAGAAGACCGCGGGCATGCTCGAGGTGATCATCGGGTCGGTGCCCGAACAATACAACTGGGTGCTGAGCCTGCTCAGCATGGATGGTTCTATTGGCGACGGCATGGCCGAGTTGGAGTCCTTCACCAAGGCGGGCCATCCGCTGAGCTTTGAAGCCGGCATGATCTCGGCACTGGCGAAGGGCTTGTTGTTGCAGCAAACCGACAGCGCCGTAACCGAGGCACGCCAGTTATTGGCCGATCATCCAGGCAACCGGCTGGCGCTGTTCCTGGGTGGGGCCTTGGCAATCAAAAATTCACAAAGCGAAGAGGCCTTGTTCCTGCTGAACACGCTGAGCACGAAACACTCGGGGTTGCCTATCTACTACGCCGAATATCTGAAAGGTGAGATCTACCTGCATAAGGCAGAATACATGGAGGCCATGGCTGCGTATCGTTGGTTTATTAACCACTATAAGGGGCAGAACTTTATCAAGGACGCTTATTATAAAGTGGGGTTATGCTACTACCTGAACGGCAGCAACAACGACGCATTGCAAGTCTTCAAACAAGCCCGGACGCTGGGCAAAGAGGCAAGCGAAGCCGACAAATACGCCGCCCGCAGCCTGGCCGACGATGAGCTTCCCCACATGCAACTCACCAAAGCCCGCTACGCCACCGATGGCGGCTACTACGACAATGCCCGCAAGATCCTGGAAGCCATCACACCGGCTCAGGTTCCCACCAAACGCGACCAGGTAGAATTGATCTATCGCAACGCGCGCCTGGAGCACAAGACCAACCATCTTCCTCAAGCCAGGGAATTGTACAAAGAGACCATCAAACAAAACGGCCAGGAGCCCTGGTACTATGCACCCAACGCCTGTCTGCAATTGGGCTATCTCGCTTGGGCCGACAAGGACCTGGAAAGTGCAAAGACCTTTTTCACCCTCGCGCTCTCCTACAAGAAGCACGAATACAAAAACAGCATCGACAGCAAAGCAAAGTCTGCCCTCGCGCAATTAA
This sequence comes from uncultured Chryseolinea sp., assembly GCA_966211885.1. Taxonomy (GTDB): domain Bacteria; phylum Bacteroidota; class Bacteroidia; order Cytophagales; family Cyclobacteriaceae; genus Chryseolinea. The sequence goes on along the minus strand of CBIHQM010000075.1, from coordinate 12,949 downwards.
AACGCGGCAGTGGGATTGGGTTGGTTGATCAACGCAGGTGAGCCGTATCGTTGTACAACTCGACCGTAAAAAACGAACCACTGTAATGCAATAGGTAGAGCCCGAGGTTCTCGTGCTCAAACATATCCATCGATTTCAAAGGATAGTTCAGGATGATGCACATCAGGATGCGGATGGCCCGGCCGTGCATGCAGATGAGCACCGTCTTTTCGTCGGTTTGGCTCATGATGTGATCCAGCACGGGCTTCATGCGTCTGACCACTTCGTCGGGACTCTCACCGCCTTCAATGCGCAGCGTGGTGTCGCCCAGTTGCCATTGTTTGAGCATGTAGTGATAATATTGGTCTTCTTCGGGGGTGATCGGAAAGCCCTCCTTGGTGCCCCAACTGATCTCGTTCAGACCCGCAAACGACTCTACGGGTAAACCCAGATCGATGAAGGATTGCACCGACTCGCGGGTGCGTTTCAGGGCGGATGTATAGACCTTGTCGAAGGGGATATCCTTGTATTTTTGGAAGAAAGCGTGAGCCTGGGCACGGCCGCGGTCGTTTAAGCTGCTGTCTACCCCGCTGCCCTGGACGATGTTCTGGAGGTTGAAATCCGTCTGGCCGTGGCGGACGAGGTAAATTTTTTTGCTGCTCAATTTTGCGTTATTTTGGGCGCAAAAATAAAGAAATAGTCCACCTTCGGACCCGCCGTTCATGGGAATTTTCAAAACTATCACCACCGTCGAAGCCTTGAACAAATGGTCGGCCAACACCCTGGCCGAGCAACTGGGCATTTCCTTCACCGTGATCGGCGAAGACTACCTGGAGGCCACCATGCCCGTAGACCGCCGTACGCACCAGCCGTTGGGCTTGCTGCACGGGGGCGCCTCCGTGGCCCTGGCGGAAACCATGGGCAGCGTGGCCGCAACTTTGTGCGTAGATGGAACAAAACAATACTGCGTGGGGTTAGAAATCAATGCCAACCACATCAAGAGCGCACGCGAAGGTTTTGTGACCGGGGTGGTGAAACCCGTTCACGTCGGAAGAAAAACTCAGGTTTGGGAAATCCGTATTAGTAACCAGATCGGTGAACTGGTGTGCATCAGCCGGATCACCATGGCGGTGTTGGACAGACAAAATTGAGGCGAACCGGACTTCGTATGAATACTACCACATCAGTTTCATCACCCAGGATAGTTGAAACTGACTATCTTTCTTTTCTCATCAACTATGCCGTCGACCAGAATTTTTCCGTAGCCGTCTGGCGGCTTCCCAACGACAACACCAAACACCTTATCCTCTCGCGCGAACACGAGCTCCTCAAGCCCGACGCCGCGCTGGAAGAGCTCCCTACCGGGTTTATCTTTGCCCCCTTCGACACGGCCGGCGACCGGATCTTTCTGAAAGCTGACTTCTCCTTTTCCTTCACGGACGATACGCTGAAGCCTCCCTCTACGACGCTGGAAACGGCATCGGCCACCTGGCTTCAATCGAAGCTCGGGGAGATCAAAAGAGCAAAAGCGAGACACTATGCCCAGGAACATACCGCGGGCAATCCTGAGAAGGATGCCTACATCGCGCTGGTGGCTAAAGGTATTGCCGAGATTGAGCAAGGCGTTTTCGAAAAAGTGGTTCCCTCCCGTAGCAAGTCCGTTGATCTTCCTTTGGATTTTGATGTAGTGACCTCGTTCCTGAAATTGTGCCACGCCAATCCGAACGCGCTCATCTCGTTTGTGAGCTCACCCGAAACGGGAAGCTGGCTCGGAGCCACACCCGAATTGCTGGTGAACGTGGAAGATGGGACCACCTTCAAAACCATTGCCCTGGCCGGCACACAGCCCTATCGTGAGGGCATGAACCTGAAAGCAGTAGCCTGGACCCAGAAAGACATCGAGGAGCAGGCTTTGGTTGAACGTTATATCATCAGCTGCTTCAAGCGTATCCGCTTGCGCGAATATGACGAGCACGGACCGAAGACGGTGGTGGCCGGCAATGTGCTCCACCTCAAGTCAGAGTTCACGGTCGACATGCAGGCCACGGATTTTCTGCAATTGGGCACCATCATGCTGCAGTTGCTCCACCCCACGTCGGCCGTTTGCGGCATGCCGTTGAATCCGGCCGTGGACTTTCTTCGGAAATATGAGGGCTATGACCGGCAATTTTATGCCGGCTTCCTGGGACCGGTAAATTTTAAGAACAACATTCATATTTTTGTCAACCTCCGTTGCGCGCAACTGATGGAAACAAAAGCCATCCTGTATGCAGGTGCCGGGGTCACCATCGACTCTGTGCCGGAGCAGGAATGGGAAGAAACAGAAATAAAAATGAACACGCTCTTAAACGTTATCAGCCCCACGAAGAACGCATGACCCAGCCCCGCCAGCAGCCCCTCTACGACATTGCCGAGCTTTGCGCGAAAAAGCGCTTGACGCAGGCGATCCTGTGCCCGGGCTCCCGCTGTGCACCACTCACCCTGTCGTTTGCACGGCATAAGAAAATTCAGACGCGGACGATCAGCGATGAACGTAGTGCAGGCTTTATTGCGTTGGGTATTGCACAGCATACCAAACTTCCCACCGTGTTGGTTTGTACGTCGGGAACGGCGGCTTACAATTTTGCGCCCGCTGTCGCGGAAGCTTATTTCAGTGAAACTCCCCTCTTGATCTTTACAGCCGATCGCCCCGCGGAATGGATCGCGCAACAGGATGGGCAGACCATTCATCAGCCTGGTATTTATGGGCAGCATGTGAAAAAAACGTTTCAGCTTCCCCAGGAATACGAGCACGCCGACAGCCAGTGGGCCATCAACCGGATCGTGAACGAAGCCATCAATCTCTCTTTGCAGGAGCCACAAGGTCCGGTGCACATCAACGCGCCGTTTCGCGAGCCGCTGTATCCTCAAAAAGATGAAGTCATCGGGTTCAGCGAGAATGTGCGGGTGATCGAAGATTTCGCACCTGCCTTTGGCTTGACGGAAGAACAAAAAAGAACTTTATCGGCCGCATGGCCCACCTTCAACAACGTGTTGATCGTGGCAGGGCAACAACACGACGATACCAACGGCGTGAGTTCACTGGCGAATTTCTTTCACACGCATAACATCCCCATCGTGGGAGACATCATCTCCAATGTTCACGCGATCGAAAAGGTGGTGCGGCATGCCGATGTGTTTCTTGGACAGGCCTCGGCCGCGGTGAAGAAAACGTTGCAGCCCGACTTACTCATCACTTTCGGGCAATCGGTTATCTCGAAGAACCTGAAACTCTTTCTTCGCGACTTTGCACCAAAAGCGCACTGGCACATCCAGCCGGCGGGGATTGTGGCCGATTCGTTCAAGAGCATTACGCAAGTATTTCACACCACACCTCCCTCCTTCTTCAATTTCCTCAGCACACTGCAGTCGTCCGATTCTTTCAAACAACAAAAGCAAGAGAACTTCAACAAGTTCTGGGAAGTGGAAGAGCGACGCGCCGTTAGGACGCTGGACGAATTCTTTCCGCAGCAAGAGCTGGCCGAACTGGAAGTGGTCCGCGAGGTCATCCATCAACTCCCGCCCGATGCCAACCTGCACCTGGCCAACAGCATGAGCGTGCGTTACGCCAATTTCATTGGCTTGACCGCCGTACAAAAAGATATCCATGTGTTTGCGAACCGTGGCACGAGCGGCATCGACGGATGCACCAGCACGGCCGTGGGCCATGCCTTGGTGAGCGCGCGGCCCAATGTGCTCATCACGGGTGACCTGGCATTCTTTTATGACCGCAATGCCTTCTGGCATAATTATCCATTGCCTAACTTGCGCGTCGTGCTGTTGAACAATCACGGCGGCGTGATCTTCAAGATGATCGATGGACCGGGCACGATGCCGGAGTCGGACGAATATTTTATCACCCAACAAAAACTCAACGCCCGCAAACTCTGCGAGGAGTTTGGGTTCGAGCATCTGAAGTTGGACAACAAGCGCAAGGTCAAAAACCTGCTGAAGGATTTCTTTGAACCCGATGGCAAAACCAAAGTGCTCGAACTGGAAAGCGACGGCGTTTTGAACAAGGCCATTTTCGACCATTTGAAACAGAAAATACACAAGAGCTATGAGCTATAAATTTCCCTGGAAGCCCGTTAAGGAATACAAGGACATCCTGTTCCACAAATACGAGGGCATCGCCCGCATCAGCATCAACCGCCCGCAGGTTCACAATGCCTTCACACCGCTGACGGTACAAGAAATGATCGACGCCATGCACCTCTGTCGCGAAGACAACGACGTGCGGGTGATCATTCTCACCGGCGAAGGTGGCAAAGCCTTTTGCAGCGGGGGCGATCAGAGCGTGCGCGGACATGGCGGCTACGTAGGTGAAGACACCACGCCCCGTCTCAACGTGCTCGACCTGCAAAAAATGATCCGTTCCATACCCAAGCCCGTCATTGCCGCCGTGGCCGGATGGGCCATTGGCGGGGGACATGTGTTGCACGTCGTGTGTGACCTGACCATCGCAGCCGAAAATGCGCGCTTCGGCCAGACCGGCCCCAAAGTGGGCAGCTTCGACGGAGGCTTTGGCGCATCCTACCTCGCCCGCATCGTGGGACAGAAGAAGGCCCGGGAGATCTGGTTTTTGTGCGATCAATACGATGCCCAGGAAGCCATCGACATGGGTCTGGTGAACAAGGTTGTGCCCCTGGAGAAGCTGGAAGAAACCTATGTGGAATGGGCCCGCAAGATCATCGCCAAGAGCCCATTGGCCATCCGCATGCTGAAGAGCTCGTTCAATGCCGAACTGGATGGACAGGCCGGGATACAGGAACTGGCCGGCAACGCCACCTTGCTGTATTACCTCAGCGACGAAGCCAAAGAAGGCAAGAACGCCTTCCTGGAAAAACGCGATCCGGATTGGTCGAAATACCCTAAGTTCCCTTAAACAAAATCCGACACGTCGTAGTATTATTTTCCATATGGACATCGAGAAAAGAGAAATATACAGATCCATCGCCGAACTGGCGTATGTCATCGCCATCGCCGACAAAGGACTGAGCGCAGAAGAGCGTTTTGCATTTACCAAGATCGCCGAAGAAGAGCTTGACTTTGAATCGTGGGCAGCCCAAAGCCGCTTCGAGTTGCTGGATGAGGTGATCCAGCCTTCGATCGAGAAAGCTTACAAAGACGCGCTCCATGATCTGAGAAAACACAAAGATCATTTCACCCCGGAGATGAAAGAAACCGCCATCCGCGTGATGCACAAAGTGGCCAAGGCCTGTAGCGGCTTTAGTCCCAAGGAGGCGACCATCATCGACCGGTTCAAGAAAGACCTGGAAACGCTATAAGCACCTAAGCGGAAGTCATCATGAGCCCCTACCCCTTCGATACATTACTGGTGAATGCGAGGGAGGTGAGCCTGAACGATGTGTTGCAACAACGGGCGGCATTCCGCGATGCCTTTGAGGAATCGTTGTTCTCATTTATCCGTGAATGGTATTCTGGAGCGGAACAATTTTCACAACACACCAGTGGTTCTAAGGGAACGCCAAAAAACATTTCCGTGACCCGCGCACAAATGACCACCAGCGCGCGCCTGACGGCCGAAGCGCTGGGCTTTAAGACTGGCGACACGGCGCTGCTCTGTTTGAGTCCTGACTTTATAGCAGGCAAAATGATGGTGGTGCGTTGTTTGGTGAGTGGCATGAAAATAATTGCCGTCACCCCGTCGGCAAACCCGCTTGAACAGCTTGGTCCTGAAACAATCGACTTCACGGCCATGGTCCCCTACCAGGTCCACGATATTTTACGTTCATCCCATCCTGAAAAACTCCAGCAGATAGGCTCGCTCCTCATCGGCGGCGGCGCCCTGGACGACGAAAGCCTGGCCATGCTCCAGCCGTTTCGTTGCCAGTGCTATGCTACCTATGGCATGACGGAAACCGTGTCGCACATTGCCCTGAAAAAATTGAACGGCCCCGACGCCACCGACGATTACAAGACCCTGCCCGGCATTGTCATCTCGCAGGACGAGCGGGAATGCCTCGTGATCGAAGCTCCCCATTTCGACGGCAAGATCGCGACCAACGACGTGGTGCAGATCAAGGATGCGGATACGTTTACATGGCTCGGCCGCTGGGACAACATCATCAACACAGGGGGCATGAAAGTGATGCCAGAGGACCTCGAGACGGAGATCGGGAAGGTGTTCCGGGCTCAAAAAATTAACAATCGCTTCTTCGTTGGCAGCCTTCCGGATAGTAAATTGGGGAGCCGGATCATCCTGATCGTGGAGGGCCATGTGCCGGCGCCATTACGCGAGACGCTCATGACCCGGTTGCGGGGGCAACTGCCAGGCTATAAAACGCCGAAAGAGATTTTTGTGGTCCCGCGTTTTCAATATACCGGGAGCGATAAGATCAATCGAAAAGAAACCCTGAAAGGGGTCGCAGGATTGTAACGATCGGCGTGCTATCTTAGCATCAACCCAAACCAACCAAAACCGTGTCAGAAATCATCAACTCCGAAATCATCAATGCCTCCGCCGCGGACATTGTCACTATTCAGGACATTGCCGAAAAGACATGGTGGCCTACTTACTCTCCCATCCTCACGGATGTACAGATCCGCTATATGCTGGATGCCATCTATTCCACCGAGACCCTGCTGAACGTGATCCAGGGGGGCTCGCAGCATTTCATCCTGATTAAGGATGAGGCTGGCGTGCAGGGGTTTGCCTCCTATGGCCCCCGTCCCGACGAGCGCAACGTCTACAAACTCCACAAGATCTATGTGCTGCCCGACAACCATGGAAAGGGCTATGGCGCACAATTGGTCGCGGAGGTCAAAAGAAGACTGAAAATGCAGGGGATCCACACCCTGGACCTGAATGTGAACCGACACAATAAAGCCCGGGAGTTTTATGAAAAGATGGGCTTTACGGTGATCCAGGAAGAAGACGTTCCCATTGGCCCCTATTGGATGAACGACTACGTGATGCGCCTCACTTTTTAGTGATCGGGCCAACAATATGAGCAACCGCCGGTTTGTACAGAATAGGTATTGCAGAAACCCTTTGTGAAGTGTTAATTGCCATTTATAAACTGACGGAATAGTGCTTTGGTATCGTGAATTTGGAGTTACGGAATTGATTTTCATCGCGGCATTCGCGGTGTTGTATATCCTGTATTTTATCCGCATCATCCGCATCGCCACCCGGTTGAAGAGCTCCTACAGCCATGTATTCATCAAACTGTTTTTCAGGACGCTTTATTTCGCCCTGTTCATCGTGGCGTTGCTGGGACCGTCGTTTGGCGGATCAAAAAAAGAAGTGAAGTCGGTCGGCAAGGACATCATGATCTGCGTGGACCTGTCGAAGTCTATGGACGCCTTCGACATCCAGCCCACGCGGTTGGAGAAAGTGAAGTATGAGATGAAGAAAGTCGTGGCCGCCTTCAACTCGGACCGTATCGGGGTCATTATTTTTTCTTCGGAGGCTTTTATGCAATGTCCGCTCACCTACGATCAGAACGCGCTCAACCTTTTTATCGAGACCATGAACAGCGGGCTCGTCCCCGGTTCGGGCACCGACTTCGGCCCGCCCTTGCGGCTGGCCCTGAAAAAGCTGGAAGAGAACGACACCGCACCCAATGAACAGGCGAAGTCCAAAGTGATCATCCTCATCAGCGACGGCGAGGATTTTGGAGAAGACACCGACGACGTGGTGAACGAAATCGAGAAGCGCGACATCAAGCTTTTCACGCTCGGTGTGGGCACGGAAAAAGGAGGAAATATTTATGCGGGCAATACGTTAAAGACCAACCGCAGTGGCTTGATCGTCGTGACTAAACTAAACCCAAAGGAACTGGTGAACCTGGCCGATAAGACCGGGGGACAATATTTCGAGATCAACGACTCGAAAAACGACGTCACCCGCCTCATCAACACCATCGGCAAAATCGAAGGCGAGCTCCGCGACGCGCGCTTTATTGACGTGACGGCCAACAAGTATTTCTACTTCCTGGCGTTTGCGGCCTTGCTCTTTTTACTGGATGTTCTCATTAACGTACCGACCGTGAAAATATGAAGTACCTGCTGGCTGCCCTTCTTGCTGCATGGCTCATCGATCCGGGAAAGATCGCACGCGAAAATCGCGCGAAGTCGGAGGCGCGCGAGGCCTACACGTCGGGTGACTATAAAAAGGCACTGGAAAAATACAAGTACCTGGCCGATTCCCTGGGCGTGCGCGAAGACGAAGTGTTGTTGAACCTGGGCCACACCTATTTCCAAATCAACGACACCACCAATGCCCTGTCCACCTACCAATCGCTGGTGGGCAGCATGAACGTGGCCGTGCGCTCCAAGGCGAACCAACAACTGGGCATTCTTCACCACCGCCAGGGCAAATTTGAAGTCGCGCTGGCCGATTTCAAGGCCGCCGTGAAAGCCGACGCCGCCAACATCGACGCCCGCTACAACTACGAGATGCTGAAGCGCAAACTGGACGAAAAGAAGAAGGAAGACGAGAAAAAGAACCCTAAAAACAAGCCCCCGGAACCTTCTGCCTATGCAAAGAAGTTAAAAGCACAGGCGGATGCCCTCGTGGCCCAATTCCGCTTTGGGGAGGCCAATACGCTCATGACCGAAGGGGCCAAAAAAGACCCCACCGTCATGCATTACCAGGATTTTATGACACGCCTGCATGACGTGACCACCATAAACAAACCGAAATGAAAGCAACGCTCTGTACGCTATTTTTCCTCGTTTGCGTGGCCATAACCGGCTTTTCGCAGGGCGCCCAGACGTATTTCAACACCTCGGCCAACCTTTATGTGAACGGAAAGAACCCGGAAGCCCTGGCCTCCGTAACGGCCGGCCTGAAAAAATATCCCTCCGACGCGAAGCTGAAGGCCCTCTACGACAAGCTGAACCAGGAAAAGAAAGACCAGGAGAAAAAGGATCAGCAACAGAAAAAAGACCAGCAGAACAAAGAGAAGCAGGACCAGGAGAAAAAGGACAAGGAAAAGCAGGAGCAGGACCAGCAGAAAAAAGATCAAAAGGACCAGAAAGACCAGGACCAAAAAGACCAGGAGCAGAAGGAAAAAGAGCAGAAGGAAAAAGAACAAAAAGAAAAAGAAGGCAAAGAAAAGAAGGACCCCCAGGACGAGCAGCAACAGAACGAAGACAAGAACAAACCCAAACCCGAAAAGTCACCCCAGCTTGACGAGAAGCTTCGCGAGATGAAGATCAGCGAAGAAAAAGCCAAGATGATCCTCGAAGCCATGAAGAACCAGGAGGTCCAATACCTCCAACAAAACAAACGCAAAGCCACCAAACCCAAAGACAAAAGCAAACCCGATTGGTAAGGCCTTTGCACTTTCTTTGCTTGCCCGCCGAAGCTTCAGCGAAGGCGGGCGGTTTAAACTTTTGAAAAACTACGCCCCATGAAAGAAGTATACATCGTCTCCGCCGTACGCACTCCCATCGGAAGCTTCGGTGGCAGCCTCAGCTCCCTCACTGCGATCCAACTCGGCGCCATCGCCTTCAAAGCCGCGGTAGCAAAAGCAGGCATCGACCCTAAGTTGGTACAGGAAGTTTTCGTAGGCAACGTCATCGCCTCCGGCCTCGGCCAGGCACCCGCTACGCAAGTGGCCGCCGGCGCCGGACTGGGTTTCGAGATCCCCTGCACCCTGGTGAACAAAGTCTGCGCATCGGGAATGAAGGCCGTTATGTTGGGCGCACAATCCATCATGCTGGGACAACAAGACGTGGTACTTACCGGTGGCATGGAAAGCATGAGCAACATCCCCTACTACCTGGCCAAGGCCCGCACCGGCTACAAATTCGGAAACGGGGAACTGCTGGACGGCCTCACCTACGATGGCCTCACCGACATCTACAATCAGGTGGCCATGGGCGTTTGCGCGGACAACACCGCCAAGGAAATGAACATCTCGCGCCAGGATCAGGATAATTATGCGATCAACTCCTACAAACGTTCTGCTGCTGCATGGAGCGCGGGCAAGTTCAAGGACGAAGTCGTGCCCGTAGAGATCGTTGACCGCAAGGGAAACAAGACGATCTTTGCCGAAGACGAAGAATACAAGAACGTGAACTTCGACAAGATCCCCAGTCTGAAACCCGCCTTCACCAAAGACGGCACAGTGACCGCCGCCAACGCCTCCACACTGAACGATGGTGCATCGTCCATCTTGCTGGTGAGCAAAGAAAAAGCGGAGGCCCTGGGCCTGAAACCCATCGCCAAGATCCTCGGCTTTGCCGACGCTGCGCAAGACCCCATGTGGTTCACCACAACGCCGACGATTGCCATCCCCAAAGCGATGAAGAACGCCGGTGTGGACAAAAAGGATGTAGGCTACTATGAGATCAACGAAGCCTTCTCGGCCGTGGCTCTGGCCAACAGCCAGAACCTGGGCCTAGACATCACCAAAGTGAACGTGAACGGTGGCGGCGTGGCGCTGGGACACCCGCTGGGATCGTCAGGGTCGCGCATACTGACCACGCTCATCAACGTGCTAAAGCAAAACAACGCCGGCATTGGTGTGGCCGGCATCTGCAACGGTGGCGGCGGCGCTTCGGCGATCGTGATCGAAAATGTTTGAGTCGTTTCTGAACAACATCGAAAATAGCCTTGCGTTATCTGCAAGGCTATTTATTTTTATAACGTGAAGCATCTTATCGCTATTTTATTCCTTCTCGCTGCCTGCGTCGCTGCGCATGCACAAAAAGAAGTGCGCACCTACTACGACGCTCCCAAACAACACGTGCAGGAAGTCTACTTCGTATCTAAGGACGATCCTGAAAAATATGTAGGCCACTATCAGCGCTACTACGAGAACGGCAACATCATGGTGGACGGCACCTTCAACGACGACGGAGACAAAGACGGACTCTTCACCGAATATCATGACAATGGCAAGGTTGCCCGCAAGATCACCTTTGTGAACGGGCTGCGTCACGGCGTGGTGCAGATCTATGACGAGGATGGCAAACCGTTTCAAAAAGCCTACTACCAAAACGATATCCTCACCGACAGCATCCAACTCTATTTCGACAACGGCACGGTGAAGCGCGAGACCTTCTTCGTGAAAGGCAAACCCGAGGGAATGGTCCGTGAATATTATCCGAACCACAAAGTAAAAAAGGAGCAGCAGTATGAGAAAGGCAAACCCAACGGCATTGCCCGCTCCTTCTACCCCGACGGCAAGATTGAAACCGAAGCCAATTACAAAGACGGTATCCTCACGGGCTTCTACAAAACCTACTACACCAACGGCCAACTGCAAACCGTCTCCACCATGGCGAACGGCACCAAGAATGGCCAATTCAAGAGCTACGACGACCAAGGTCACCTCTTGCTGGACGGCAATTTCCTCAACGCCAAACTTCACGGCAACAACACCGGCTACTTTGCCGACGGCACGGTGCAACACAAATACCAATACAAGGAGGGCAAGAAGGTGGGCACCAATTACGATTACTACTCTTCCGGAAAGATCAAGATCAAGGAGCAGGCATCTTCCAGTGGCGTGGATGCTTCCGTTGAAGAGTATGACGAGAACGGTGCTATCCTGTCTGAGAAAAAACTAAAAAACGGCGCCCTCTCCGGGACCAGCGTGTATTATTATCCCGGAGGCAAACCGATAAAGTTGAAAGAGACGTTCGAGGCCGGGAAGCTTAGCGGGATCCGATACAGTTATTATCCTTCCGGAAAAATCCAGAAGGAGGAGACTTTCAAAGTGAACTTGCTGGCGGGACCGGTGAAGACGTATTATGAAACGGGGACATTAGAATCTACTACGGAGTATAAGAATAACCGGCGTCATGGACCATTTGTGGCTTATCACAGCAATGGGAAAGTGAAAGAGCAGGGGGAATATATTTCGGATAAGAAGTATAAGGAGTGGAAGACGTTTGATGAGAGCGGAAGCCCGTTAAGCAGCGTTGTTTATAAGGCGGGGGTGCCTGTCAAAAATTGAGAATTCGAAGTTTAAGCGTCGCCAGCCAAAAAATCCGTCATCACTTTAGAAATAATCTCGTCTTCTTTGTAGTTCGCAAGTATCTCCAGTCCATTTATCTTGTTGATGCTAAGCAGTCCCTGTGCGCTGTATTCACGTACCACATCGTCTCCGTGGGAACATAACTCCGTAAGCATATTCGTTGCATTGGGGTGTCTGAAATACTCCAGCGTCATCGCTAAATCCTGGATGGCGGAGATGTTCTTGCCTTCGATTATAAATCTGAGCTCCTCCGGATCGGTTCTCCGTTTCTTTGCTCTCAAAAAAGAAAATAAGTTGCCGATCTCAAACTCGTCTGACGCTGTTCGCAGTTTCGCTATGATCTCCTTTAGCGCCGGAATTCTTTCTTTGGGCTCGATCTTCTCTCTCTTTTTTCGCCCGTTAATTTCTCCCGGGGAGATACAAATGGGGCAAGCGCAACTTAGTTTCCGGCTATGGCTGTCCGGGGAATATCTCCAACCTATGGTTTGAGGCAAATGTCTGATCTTTTCAATCTCTTTGGGCTCGATTTTTCGCTCGATCAAGAACTCAAATCCTAATTTATCTTCAGCCCTCAGAAATTCCGACAGCGCCTTGCCCAGCTCCATTTTCTGGTGTCCCTGGTGATATTTTCCAAACCACACCATTTCATCCGAACCCAAGTGGAAATAGACTCCAACAAACGTTCTTATTCCCCTCCGTTTAAGTTCTCTTAACCATTGGTGCGAAACGTTAAAATCCTGCGTAACGGGCATAAAGAAAATGCCCTTTCGCCATTTGCCTATCCTGAGGCCTCCGGATAGTATCTTATCCGAGTCTCTCTCGTCTGCCAGGTGAACTAACGTCGGCATCTTGGTCTATCGGCTACACAGAATGGTGTTCAGGTTGTCGCTGCAATTTCCCTGTTCAGGGAGCAGTGTATGTTGATCTATTTTCCCATCGATCGCGGCATAGCCATACTGAAGCAGTCTCAA
>CBIHQM010000074.1:0-18617 GCA_966211885.1 uncultured Chryseolinea sp. | reverse complement strand
TGGGACCGATGAATTTTATGCCGTACTCATGACAGATGGCCGAGAACTCTGCCCGTTCCGACAGGAAGCCGTAGCCGGGGTGAATGGCGTCGGCGTTGGTGATCTCAGCAGCCGAAATGATACGGGGTATGTTGAGATACGACTCCTTGCTCGGCGCACTGCCGATACACACGGCTTCGTCAGCAAAGCGCACGTGAAGACTTTCGCGATCGGCGGTAGAGTATACCGCCACGGTCTTGATGTCCATTTCGCGACAGGTGCGGATGATCCGCAGGGCAATCTCGCCCCGGTTTGCTATTAATATTTTCTTGAACACAGTGGTCTGGGGTTAACGTCTCATCATGACATACTCCGTTGCAAATTGTTGTGCTGAAGAGGTCCTTCCGTTTTCGGGGAGGAACACGCGACAGCGTAAACAAAAAAGACTACAGAATATGAATTAATTAATCCGGTTCTACTACGAAGAGGACCTGGTCGTATTCTACGGGCGAAGAGTTTTCGATCATGGCCTTCACGATGGTTCCCGAAACTTCTGATTCGATCTCGTTGAATAACTTCATGGCTTCGATGATGCACACCGTCTGTCCTTTGGAGATCTTGTCGCCAACGGAAACAAATGCGGGTGTGTCGGGTGTCGAGGAGCGGTAGAACGTTCCGATCATGGGCGACTTGATCTCTACGGTCTTCTTGCCCGTTGCTGCAGGGGCAGCAGCTTCCACGCGGGGTGCTGCGGCTTGTGCTACAGGCGCTGCGGCTGCCGCTATGGGCGCCACTGCGGCTTGTGTCATCACGGGGGTTGACTTGAATACCTTTTGATCGGGCTCACGCTTCACGTGAAGCTTCAGCTCTTTGGTTTCAATGTCTACTTCGTTCAATCCCGACTTGGAAATGAAGTCGATGAGGTCTCTTATTTCTGTCGTTTTCATTGCGGGTTGGTTAGGGGATCCTGAATCGTTCGCGGCCTTTGAAGGAGTGGGCGCCTTTTTGGCTGCGGGTTTTATTGCGCGTGCTTTGCTCATGGTGTGGTTTATTCTTTTACGCGTTCAACATAGTCTCCAGTGGAGGTTTGGACTTTGATCTTGTCGCCGGTGTTCACAAACAGGGGCACACGAATCTCCACGCCGTTCTCCAGTGTGGCCGGCTTCAACGTGCGGGTAGCCGTATCGCCTTGCATACCGGGTTCGGTGTATTGCACTTCCATCACGACATGGGTGGGGGCTTCCGCGGTGATGGCGCTGTCGCCATTTTCAAAGGCGATGAGCAAAGTAACACCTTCTTTGATAAAATTCACAGAGTTGCCCAGCAATCGCTTGTCGATGTATACCTGGTCGAACGTAATGTTGTCCATGCACACCAGGCTGTCGCCGTCGGCATAGAGGTATTGGTATTCTTTGGTTTCGACACGCAGGATCTCAACTTCTTCTCCGGGGCGGAAACGGTTTTCAGCTACTTTGCCGTTGCGTACGTTGCGCATTTTTATTTGATAAAAGGCGCGCAGGTTGCCGGGGGTGCGGTGCTGGAGTTCTTCCACCTGCATCACCTCGCCGTTGTAGCGGATGTAATTTCCTTTGCTTAAATCAGAGACGGTTGCCATAAAAAAATCAAACTTTAAGTTACAAATGAATTGATGAATTGCAAGAGTTTGCGCCAACATGCCCCAGGGCTACCGGCTTGAAACCCTTTGGTCTTTTAACTGTTATAGGCCCATTTCACATAGACCGCACCCCAGGTGAAGCCTCCGCCGAAAGCGGCGAGAATGAGGTTGTCGCCTTTCTTTAATTGCTTTTCATAGTCCCACAACAATAGCGGTATGGTGCCGGCCGTGGTGTTGCCATAGCGTTCGATGTTCATCATCACTTTGTCTTCGGTGATGCCCACGCGGTTGGCCGTGGCGTCGATGATGCGCTTGTTGGCCTGGTGGGGCACCAGCCATTGCAGGTTTGCACCGTTCAGGTTGTTGCGCTCGGCGATCTGTGCCGACACGTCGGCCATGTTGGTCACGGCAAATTTGAAGACGGCCGAACCTTCCTGGTAAACGAAGTGCTCGCGATTATTTACGGAATCGTGGGTGGCGGGCTTGCGGCTGCCGCCGGCTTTCATGTGCAGGTAGGCTTCGCCGTTGCCATCGCTTTTCAGGATGGAATCCATTACCCCCATGTCCTCCGTTGTGGGTTCCAGGAGAACGCAGCCGGCGCCATCGCCGAAGATGATGCAGGTCGTACGGTCGGTATAGTCCATGATCGCCGACATTTTGTCGCCGCCGATCACGATCACTTTCTTATACATGCCCGACTGAATGTAGCTCGCGCCCGTGGTCAATCCATAGAGGAAACCCGAACACGCCGCGCTCATGTCGAAACTGAAGGCGTTGGTGGCGCCGATGGCCGTGGCCACGATGTTGGCCGTGGCGGGGAAGGTCATGTCGGCGGTTACAGTGGCAAAAATGAGCAGGTCGATCTCTTTGGGATCTGTCTTGGTCTTGGCCAGCATGTCTTCCACAGCCTTGATGCCCAGCACCGACACGCCCTGGTTCTCGCCTTTCAGAATTCTTCTTTCTTTGATGCCGGTACGGGAAACGATCCACTCATCGCTGGTGTCGACCATGGTCTCCAGTTCCTGGTTGGTGAGAATGTAGTCAGGAACATAACCTCCGACACCTGTAATAGCCGCTCTGATCTTGGTCATAGTTTTTGTTAACTTTTGTTCAACTCCTGGTGGAGTTGCAATTTTATATAAAAGAAAATGCCCGGCGTTTTAAACACCGAGCATGAAACATAATTCTCCTAGGGGAAACACGGATAATCCGGCTTGTCCTCGATCACTAAAATTTGAATACTGCTTTCAGTGAACTGAAATTTCGCGAGGTGCAGCGGGCTCATGCAATGTTATGCCAGAACTTCTTTTTCCATAACCACCTTACCGTTATAGTAAAGCTTGCCTTCGAGCCAGAAAGCTCTGTGGGGCAGGTGGTGTTCGCCCGTAGTGGGGCACACGGCCAGTTGCTTTGCAAAAGCCTTGTAGTGTGTTCTTCTTTTATCTCTACGGGTTTTCGAGAGTTTTCGCTTGGGATTCGGCATAGTCTAATACATTTATTATTGTAAATTCTTCAAAATATTCCAACGAGGATCTATATCATCGTCATCTTTGTCGTTGCTCTTGCCATCTTCCGGGTCGCCACCGGATGAATAGACGATCTTTCCTTCCGAGTCGTCATCGTCGGCTTCGTCCTGAAATTTAGGATGAAGCTTCTTCAGCGGAACGGCCAGGCTGATGAACTCGTACATCAATTGTCCCAGTTCCAGGGTGGCCGTGTCGCGGTGGATGATCATGATCTCATCCGTAATTTCTTCGTCGGCGTCTCCGTACTTGAACATGACCTTGTGCACGTTCTCGATCGGATAATCAAAGGGTTCCAGGCTGCGGTCGCAGACCAGTTTGGCGATTCCTTTGATCTTGAACTCGGCTTCGAGGAAGGTTTCGTGTTTAAACAATAAGACGTCAGCATGGAAAGTGCCCTCCGACAGAAGGTCCGACCCATATTTCCTGAAAAACGCGTCACCAATTTCGAATTCAAACTGGTGTTCTTTGTTACTCAGGCCGACGATATTGATCCCGTATGCCCCCAACTCTAAACCCTACCGGGCGTTAAAAATTAGTCGGCAAATTTATGATAATTATATCAGAAAGTAAAAAAACGGTGAAAATTGGGGCCTAGATGTACTCCAGAATGGCAGCATCACGGAACTCTTTATGGGACTTTTTCCCATAATTTTCGATAAAATAGTCGATTACGCCCTTTTTGAAGCCCAATTTGATGGCGATGTTCTTGCAGAAAATAATCTCGCTCTCGAACACATTCTGGTCCACGAAAACGAGTTCGATGCTCGACATCAGGTAGTCGAACTTCTGATCCATGGAAAGCGCCCCCAACGAGTCGATCGGCTCGGGGTTCCGGATGAGGTCGTGAACCTCCTCTTCAGGGAACTTTCGCTCCCGGGCTATCTTAAAGATCATTTCCCGCTCAATCTTGGCGAAGTGTTTATCGGCCTCGGCCAGTTGAATAAGTATGTTCAATTGCTTTTTTGTGACAATATCCATTTCAACTAATACTTGAAGACCAAATATAATTAATAATAAAAAATAAGGCGTTCTGTCCGGTCAAAAGGGGAAAGACCGCTCCAAATAAGCTTATTTTTCTGTGGACGGTTCGTTCCGGCTTTTAAAAATGTCCGCAGCACGATAAACGGCTTCACGCATGGAGCTCTCGTTGGCCTGGTTCTTCCCGGCCAAGTTGTAGGCCGTTCCATGGTCGGGCGAGGTGCGCACGATGGGCAGCCCGGCCGTGAAGTTGACACCCTCTTCGAAGGCTAACGTCTTGAAGGGCAGCAGCCCCTGGTCGTGATACATGGCCAGGACGGCGTCGTATTTCATGTGGCTGCCTGTGGCAAAGAAGCCGTCGGAGGCAAAGGGGCCATAGACCAGCTTGCCCTTGTTCTTCTGGTCGGCCACCACCGGTTTGATGAGTTGGTCGTCTTCCTGGCCGATCAGGCCGCCATCGCCGGCATGCGGGTTGAGGCCCAGCACGGCGATGCGGGGTTTGTTGATGCCAAAGTCGTTGCGCAGGGAGTGGTCCATCACCTTCAGCTTGGCTTCGATCCGCTCCTTGGTCACGGCGTTAGCGATATCCCTTACCGGGATGTGTTCGGTGACGAGGCCAACGCGGAGTGTGTCGCTCACCATGAACATGAGGCTTTCGCCGCCGAAGAATTGCGTGAGGTATTCGGTGTGTCCCTTGAAGGGGAAGTCGTCGCTGTGGATGGAGTGCTTGTCGATGGGAGCGGTCACCAGTGCATCGATGAGTCCTTCCTTCAGTTCTTCACAAGCCTGTTTCAACGCGATAAAGGCAGCTTTGCCGCTTTCTTTGGAAGCTTTGCCCGGGCTGATCTCCAGGTTGTCTTCCCAGCAATTCACGACATTGATGCTCTTGGGTGCATACTGTCCTTTGTTGCGCACCTGCGTATAGTTGAATTCCTCGATGTTGAGTTGTTTTTTATAGAACGAAATGACTTTGGCCGAGCCGTAGATGACGGGCGTGATCATGGCGAGCAGCCGGTTGTCGGCGAGTGCTTTGATGACGACTTCAGGGCCTATGCCGTTCAGGTCTCCAAGGGTGATACCGATTCGTGGTTTCTGTGGTTGCATCGTTTAGGTTGCGTTCAATTCTTTTGCGATTTAGTGAAAATATCTATTTGTTCCTTGTAGTATTGCGCCGGATGTATAGAAGAGAACCCATGAACAAGGTACGACCTAAAAAGTCGTTGGGGCAACATTTCTTGCACGACCAGCAAATTGCCCGGCGCATTGTGGATGCGTTGGACGCGAAAGGACCCGATGCTGCCGTGCTGGAGATCGGCCCCGGCATGGGTGTGCTCACGCAATACCTGCTACAGCGCCCGGAGCTGGACCTGAAGGTGATTGAGATTGACCGCGACTCGGTGGCCTATCTTCATAAACACTATCCCGAGGTCTTGAAGGGACGGATCATCGAAGGCGACTTCCTCGAGATCGATATCGACAAATTGTTCCCCGGACCCTTCGCCATCGTTGGCAATTTTCCCTACAACATTTCTTCACAGATCTTCTTCCGCGCCCTGGAGCAACGACACCGCGTGACGCAGGTCGTGTGCATGTTGCAGAAGGAGGTTGCCGAGCGCATCGCAGAGCCCCCGGGCAGTAAGACCTACGGCATACTGAGTGTGTTGCTGCAAGCCTACTTTGACATTGAATATTTGTTCAAGGTGCCGCCCGGAGTTTTCACGCCCCCGCCCAAAGTGATGTCGGCCGTGATCCGGTTGAGACGCAATGGCGTGGAGCGATTGGCCTGTAACGAAACGCTGTTTGTGCAGGTGGTGAAGCAGGCGTTCAATACCCGTCGCAAGACCTTGCGCAACGCTTTAAAAAATCTAACTTTGGCAGCCGAAATTTCAGCCCTGCCGATCATGGAGAAACGTGCTGAACAATTGTCGGTCAATGATTTTGTAGAACTCACATCTTTAATCGAGCGCAGTCGTGGAGGAACAACAACCCCTGGTTGAATTTGAGTTGACGGTAGAATTCCGGACCCGTTTCCAGGAAGCCCTGGACGAGCGCGATGCCGATTTCATTCGAAAGATCCTGCAGGATGTGAAGCCCGCCGACATCACGACGCTCTTGTATGAATTCACCTCCGAGGAGTCGAAATATGTGATGGACCTGCTCGACATCGAGACCCAGGCCGAGATCATCAGCGACATGGACCGCGATACGCGCAAGCGTTTCCTGAAAGTCTATCCCCCCGCCGAGATCGTCAACTTTCTCAATCAACTGGCCTCCGACGACACGGCCGATATCCTGAACGAGCTTCCCATCAAAGAACGCGAGCAAGTGCTGAGCGGTCTGGAGCCGGAACTGAAAGTGCAGGTAACGGAACTGCTGCGCTACGAAGAACACGTAGCGGGCGGGTTGATGGCCAAGGAATTGATCAAAGCGCGCTACAACTGGACTGTGGTGGAGTGCGTGAACGAGATCCGCAAACAAGCCGAAAATGTAAATAAATTTTATGCCGTCTACGTCGTGGACGAACGCGATGTGTTGTTGGGCCGTGTGGCCTTGCAAGACCTGATCGTGTCGGACGCGAAGACGCTGGTGGCCGACATCTACGAACACGATGTGGTTTCGGCCGAGACTTATTTGCCGGATACTGAGGTAGCGGAGATGATGAAGAAATACGATTTGGAATCCATCCCCGTCGTGAACGTACAAGGCCAGCTCGTGGGGCGGATCACCATCGACGACGTGGTGGACGTGATCACCGAACAGGCGGAAGAAGGACGCCAGATCATGGCCGGTATCACCGAGAACATCGAGGAAGACGACAGCGTGTGGCGCAACACCCGTGCGCGCCTGCCCTGGCTGCTCATCGGTATTTTTGGAGGCTTGATGAACGCCAAGTTCATGGGCTTGTTCGAGGCAGAACTGGTACGCATCACGGCCATTGCCTTTTTTACGCCGCTCATTCAGGCCACGGGCGGTAACGTGGGCATACAATCGTCGTCGCTCATCGTGCAGTCGTTGGCCAATCCCGATTTTGTGGATGAAGGCTTGTGGAAACGGCTTGTCAAAGTATTTTTTGTGGCCATCCTCAATGGCGTGTTCCTGGCCCTGCTGGTGTTCGGCGCCAACGTGTTGCTGTTTGGAGAATACAGATTATCCCTGGTGGTTTCGCTGGCGTTGTTCAGCGTGGTGTTGTTCGCCTCTTTTATTGGCACCATCACACCTTTGATCTTGAATAAATTCGGATTCAATCCCGCCCTGGCCGCCGGCCCCTTCATCACGACGACCAACGACTTGCTGGGATTGACGATCTACTTTTTTACGGTTCACGTAATGCTTTAAGCATATGCCCCTTTGCCTTGTTATCGATCCCATGCACGAAAGCCTCTTCGCCATGATGACGGCAATAGGCTGGCAAGTGGACTACAAACCCACCATCACGCGAGACGAGATCAAAGCCATCCGCGATGGATATGATGGCCTCATCGTGCGCAGCAAGACCACCATCGACCGCGACCTGTTGGGGCCTTCGCCCACGATCCGGTTGATCGGCAGGGCCGGTGCGGGGTTGGACAACATCGACCTGGACTACATGCAGGAGAAAGGCATTCATGTGTTGCACGCGTCGGAAGGCAATCGCGATGCGGTGGGGGAGTATGCTGTAGGGGCCTTGTTGAGTCTCCTGCGCAACATCCCGCGCGCCAACGCGCAAGTGCGCCAGCAGGTGTGGGATCGCGAGGGCAACCGGGGCGAAGAGATCATGGAAAAGACGGTGGGAATTGTTGGCTATGGCAACATGGGCCATTCCTTTGCCCGCCGGCTCTCGGGTTTTGGATGTAAGGTTTTGGCCTACGACAAGTATAAAACCAGCTTCAGCGACACTTTTGCGCGCGAGGCATCGATGGAAACCTTGTGGGCGGAAGCCGACATCGTCAGCCTCCACATCCCCTTGACGGCAGAGACCCGGAGGATGGTAGACACCCTTTACCTGGGGCGTTTCAAAAAGCCCATTGTTTTTGTGAACACGGCCCGGGGCGAGATTGTGTCGTTGGCCGACCTGGCCGCAGCTTTGGAGAAGGGGCGGGTGCGGGGTGCGGTGCTGGATGTGCTGGAGAACGAAAAGCTCGCAACACTCACCCTAAACCAGCGCCAAGCCTTCGATTTTCTGGCCGGGCGGCCGGATGTAATATTGACCCCCCACATTGCGGGCTGGACATTTGAATCACATGTAAAAATAAACGTAGCTTTGGTAGAGAAAATCAAGGCGCTACAGTTGGAGAAAAAAGTTTAGCGTTACTAGATTAAAATCGTTAATTTCCATTTCGTAATTCTACTCGCCGAATGAGTTTTGTACAGAAGCGGTTGAAGAAGCTGAACGAACTTTTCAATAGCATCATTGAAAAGCCGCTCCTTACTTCCACGCTGGTCTTGGTAACAGTCACCATCATTGTGCTGGGCCTCAGCATGCAATACTACATTAACGAGTTCGACACTTTCATTCAGCAGGTGTTGGCCGAGGCCCACGGCATGATCTTCGACATCGCGGTGATCGGTATTCTCATTTTCTGGTTAAATCAAAACGGCGAGATCCGCCAGCGCATCCGCACCTATAAAGACGAGATCGACGACTTTCGTTTGTGGGAGTCGGAAGAAGCGGCCTTTCGTACGGTGGGGAATATCAAGCGTCTGAACCGTCATAAGATCCATGAGATCAATTTGGTGAATTGCTACCTGTCGCGGACCAACCTGAACTATGCCAACCTCGCGGGTTCCAACATGAACTCGGCGAACATCTCGCAGTCGTCGCTCATTGAATCGAACCTGGAGAATGCACGGCTCAACCAAACGAATTTCGAGAACTCCAACCTAAACCAGGCCAATCTGAAGGGCGCCTACGCCAGCGGGGCCAACTTCAAGGATGCTTTTTTGATCAAGGCCCACTTCGAGAACGCCTTCCTCATCAAAGCCAATTTCAACAACGCCTTTTTGATGGAGTCCGACCTGCAAAATTGTTACCTGATGGGTGCTGATTTTGAAAATGCCAGCTTGTACAAAGCCGACTTGCGCGGGGCGAAAGGATTGACCGTAGAGCAACTAGCCAAAGTGAAAACCCTCTACCTGGCCAAGTTCGACGAGGAGATCCTGGAGCAGATCAAAACCGCACTGCCGGCCCTGGTAGGCGTTTGATTTTGCATTTCCGAATAAAAAAGTATTACATTTGTGCATTAGCAACGGTCTCAGCGATGAGACCGTTGTTTCTTTTTTTGACCTCTGTCGAAACCTGCGGAGTCGTCCACTATACATCTCACGAGAAAACATGTTTAGTTATGAGTAAGAAAATATCATACTATACGAAGGAAGGATTGGAAAAACTGAAAGGCGAATTGACCCATCTCAAATCGAAGGGTCGTGCCGACATCGCTCACCAGATCGCGGAAGCCCGCGACAAGGGCGACCTCAGTGAAAACGCGGAATACGATGCTGCCAAAGATGCGCAAGGTCACCTCGAAGCCAAGATCGCCCAATTGGAAGACCTCGTGTCCAACGCGCGCCTGCTCGATGAAACCAATATCGATACCTCGAAAGTATCTATCTTGTCGAAAGTAACCATCAAGAATAAAAAGAACGGTGCTTCGGTCACCTACACACTGGTGTCGGAAGAAGAAGCTGACCTGAAGGCCGGCAAGATCTCCACCATGTCGCCCATTGGCAAAGGATTGTTGGGAAAGAAAAAAGGCGAGACAGCCACCATCAAAACTCCCGCCGGAGAAATGGAATTTGAAGTGGTAAAGATCACCGCCTAATCATCCGCAGACAGCATGGCCTCCATCTTCACGAAGATCATCAACCGCGAAATCCCGGCCCACATCGTGGCCGAAGACGAGCGTTATATCGCTTTCCTCGACATCAACCCACTGGTGTTGGGCCACGTCCTGGTGGTTCCCAAACAAGAGATCGATTTCCTCTTTGACCTGGATGACGATACGCTCGCCGGAATAAATGTGTTTGCAAAAAAAGTTGCCCATGCCATCAAAAAGGCCGTGCCCTGCCGTCGTGTAGGTGTAGCGGTAATCGGTTTGGAAGTGCCGCACGCACACGTTCATCTGATCCCGATGACCACCATGAACGATATCAACTTCACGCGAGCAAAGCTCAATCCGTCTTCTGCAGAATTGACCCAAGTTGCTGAAGCCATCCGGAAGGCCGTAAAGTAAGTCACCCTAAAAATGATTTGACCCGTAGTGATCTGGGCGCTCAATTTTTTGAGCGTTGAATTATTCTTTTAAGAACGTCTTAAAAAGTTCGTTCTCATTGACCACCACCTTGTAACCATCGAGGCTGTTAAAGTCGACATCCGGGATGAAATAATCCGGCGTGACGTTCACTTTCTCACCAAACAACGTCAGCCTGGCTTGCACACCTCCTTTTTTTGCCTGCATGGAAAGCGTGGTCAGCGCGCGGCGAAGTTCTGTTTGTATTTCTGCTGTGGTGTAATGCGCGCGGAGAATCTGAACGAGTTCATGCAGTAAACCCGCATTGGATGCCAGTCCATTGTCAAAGGTGTAAGGAACCAGGTTGCGCACAGCGCGCTCGTATTGTCCTTTGCCCTCATAGAGCCGGGCGTACATCGTGGCTTTGAAGTGGTCATAGGCTGCCCATTCATTTCCGCAGAAATGCTGGTAGGGATATTCTTTGTCAAACATCTCCATATACGCCTCGGCCTGTGTAAAATCTTTTTCATCGAGGTAGATCTCCGCCAGGTGACGGCAACTGTTGTGTTTGTAGAGTGTATAGGGTTCCATCAATGAGTTTTCGTCGTTCTCGTTGTAGCCCTCGTTCAGTATTTCCTTGAAGACGGCAGCGGCCTTTGCATTGTAGTGAAGCTCGTGGTATAGATAGGCCACATTGAAATGAGCCCTCGCCCGCAGGGGCGACCTGGGGAAGCGTTCCATAAAATCCGAGAAGCCCAGCACGGCTTTTTCATAAGCGCCGCTGTCATAGAGGGCAAACGCTTTGTCGAAGGCGAGTTGGTCTTCGGTTCGATCCTCGACAACCTCAACGGGTTGCGCCGAGAGTTTTGTGATGGTGAGTTGGGCGGTGGCGAGTGCCAGAAAAAGTAGCGTCGTTTTCATAGCCGTTTTTCCTTTAGGATGCAGAGCGGGAGGGGAATGCATAAAAAGGATTGATGTTTTTTTAGGGTGCACGGGTTCAGGACCTGACGCAATAAAAGAGGCTGTCCTTTATGGGGACAGCCTCTATATTTTTTGGTTTAGGATGATCGGAAAGCTTATTCCAGTGCCTTCACGCCGGGAAGCACTTTTCCTTCGAAGTATTCCAGCAGTGCACCACCGCCAGTGGATACGTAGCTTACGTCATCGTTAAACCCAAATTGGGCTACAGCAGCGGCAGAGTCACCACCACCGATCAGGGAGAATGCTCCCTTCTTCGTGGCGTCCACTACGGCTTGTGCGACGGCTTTGGTGCCACCGGCAAATTTTTCCATTTCGAAAACACCCATCGGGCCGTTCCACAAGATCGTCTTGGAATCGCCGATGGCTTTGGAGAAGACGGCGATGGATTGGGGACCAATGTCCAGCCCCATCCAACCATCCTGGATGGCGTGGTTGTTGGCGATGGCGGTGTTGGCATCGGCGGCAAATTTGTCGGCCACGATCGAGTCGATGGGCAACAAGAGGTCGACGCCTTTTGCTTTTGCTTTTTGGATCAGGTCTTTGGCCAATTCAAGTTTATCTTCTTCCACCAACGAGTTGCCGATGTGGCCTCCCATGGCTTTGAAGAAGGTGTAGGCCATGCCGCCCCCGATGATGAGGTTGTTCACTTTGTCGAGGAGGTTTTCGATGATGAGCAGTTTGTCGCTGATCTTGGCGCCGCCCATGATGGCGGTGAAAGGCTTCGCGGCTTTTTCCATCACTTTCTTAGCGTTGTCCAGTTCGGCGGCCATCACATAGCCGGCGCATTTCTCTTTGAAGAACTGGGCCACGATGGTGGTGGAGGCATGGGCGCGGTGAGCGGTTCCGAAAGCATCGTTCACATAGATGTCGCCGTGTTTGGAAAGTTTTTCAGCAAAGGCCACGTCGCCTTTTTCTTCTTGTTTATAGAAGCGCAGGTTTTCCAACAACAACACTTCACCGGGTTGCAGCGCGGCGGAAAGTTTATAGGCTTCGTCGCCAATGCAGTCGCCGGCAAATTTTACCGTGCGACCCAGGAGTTGCTCCGTTTTTGAGATGGTGTGTTTGAGTGAGTATTTATCTTCGGGGCCTTCCTTTGGGCGGCCCAGGTGGGACATGAGGATGCAGCTACCGCCGTCCTGAAGGATCTTGTTCAGGGTAGGGATGGTGGCACGGATCCGGTTGTCGTCCGTTACGTTGAAACTTTTGTCCAAGGGAACATTAAAGTCAACGCGGATCAGGGCGCGCTTGCCTTTAAAATTAATGTCGTTGATGGTTTTCATAAATGAGGTCTGGCTGTTTGTAGATCGGGGACGAATTTAGGAAACTCGACAGAACTCCTCGCAAGCCCCCGGCTTATTTTTCAGCAAACGATTTAAACGAATCAAAAGGCCGTTTAAGCCTTGCCAGTCCGTTTTTTAAAGGAAGGCAAGTCTCACGATCGAGGCGAATAGGGCGATGGCATGGACCATGGCCGCCAACGTGGAAGCCTGGTCTCCTTTTATAGCTTTGTTTAGGGTGTAAAACAACAGGATCGAACTCAACAAGAAGGCTGTCCGAAAGATCATGAACCCCAGCCACCCATCGTGTTCGGAGCCGCCGTGTCGGAACAGATAAGCGAGCAGGGTGCCCACCACCAGATAGTAAAGAAGGGGAATGACCGGTTTACTTGAATTTCGTTTTTTCATATTCATAGTTCTTCTGTCTAGCGATCAAGGAGAAACCATGATCAAGTCATTGAAAATGGTGTCGGTCTTTTTTGAATATGTATCAGGGGAGGTGAAATGAATAGTTCAGGGTCAAGCACAAAACGTTGGATTTGTTACGCCGAACGACACTTTGTGAATTGGAAGCAAATATAGACCGACCTACTGCAAGCCATTTGCAGTGATCCATTTCTTTGATAAAATGTAAAAGGGAGACTATCGCCCGTGCTTCTCCAACGCTTCCCTTATTTTTTTCAGGTGGTCGGGATCGTCGCCTTGCAATTTCAACACCACGACGTGGTTCTCGTCGGTCACAATGTGCATCGGGAAATAGTGGACGCTGTAGTCGTCAGCGTTGCGCGGTGTGACGACGGTGTATAAAAATGTTTGCGCGGGCAGGGAGGTCTCGAGTGATTCTCTTGTTGTGTAAAAGACAGGGGCAAGGAATGCTGTGTTCCCGTCGGAGGCCTTCACGAATTCGTTCAGTTGTGGGATCTCGTCTACACAGAATTTACATCCCGTCAACCAAAAGCTCAACACGATGCGCTTGCCTTTTAGTTGGTCCAGGGTAATGGAATCTCCTTTCAAATCGATGAACGTAAACGGAGGCAGTGGCTTTCCCAAGGTGAACCGCGCACGCTTGTAGAAACCCGGATCAATGAGCGCGGCAAAGGATGTATCGAAGGAGGGGATGACTTCCTGGATGATCTCGAAATGCGTGGATTGATGCAAGGGCTGTGTGAACAACCAACGCTCGCCGCCGTCGTCCGAGATGCCGGCGATGAAACGATACTGACCGTCATATTTGGAGAGCAAAAGGATCTGCTGCGAGGTGCCGAATGTTTTGAAAGCCACCCGTTCGAGGTTCACGATCTCTGCGCCGCCCGGTACATTTTCCTTCAATGAAGCGACGAATCTTTCCTTTCGCGCTTCCTGGTTGCCATAGGCGCCGGGAGCCATGAAGGTGGTATATTTTACAAAGTTCCGGTTGTTGAAGAATGCGGCCATCCGTTGGGCCTGGAGCAGGGCTTGCTCTTCGGGGTTTTCCTGGGCAACAACCGTTCCGGTCATCAGCCAAAATCCAAGACAAAGTGTGATGAAGACTTTTAGACAGGTGTTTTTTTTCTCAGCGAAGTATAATGCGCTCATGTTCTTTATACGCGTCGTCAGAGCCAATCGTTCATTTGTTTTTCGGTGACATTTCCACCACAAAGAATGGTGGCCACGGTGCTGCCGTGGAAACGGTCTTTGTTTTCCAGCAAGGCGGCGATGCCGAGAGCTCCCGAGGGTTCGACGACAACACCGGTGTGGAGGTGGATGAGTTGCATGGCGTTTACTATCGAAGTTTCTTCTACCAGCAATGCGTCGTCCACCAGTCCTTCCATGTCGTCGAGGGCTTGTTGCACAGGGATGCGTACGGCCACACCGTCGGCGATGGTTTGGACGCGTTCGTGCGTGACGACTTTCTTTTGTTGCCAAGACTCCACCATGGCCGGGGCACCCTGGGCTTGCACGGCGATGATCTTTGTCTCCGGGCTGTGCGCCTTGAAGACCCTGGCGATGCCGTTGATCATGGCGCCGTTCCCCAAGGCGATCAAAAGTGTATCGATCGGTTCGTTGAATTTTAATAGTTCCAATCCAATGGTTGCGGCCCCTTCCAGGGTTTCAATGTCGAGGCTATCTTCCACGAAGCGTCCGCCGGATTGGGATGCGGCGCGTTTTGCTTCCAGCTTGGCCGCGTCGAAGTCGTCGCCTTGCAGGATCACCTTGGCACCGAAGTGCTTCATCTTTTCGATCTTCAATGGATTGGCGTGGACGCTGGCGTAGACGGTGAGCTTCATGTTTCGCTTGCGGCAGGCATAGGCCATGGCCTGTCCGAAATTGCCAGCGCTAGCGCAGAGCAGTGGCGTGTGGGGATCTGCCTCCGAAACCAACAAGCCGGCGCCGCGGCCTTTGAACGAGCGAATGGGATTGAGCGTCTCCACTTTTAGTATGACGCGTACGCCGAGTGCCTGGCTTAAGGCGTCATCGACATATTGTGGGGTCTGAAGAAAGACGCTGTCAATTTTTTCAACGGCTTTTTCTATGCGCTCCAGCGAAAGGCGGTAATGTGTTTTTGACATGCTTCGATGGGGCGTCAATCGCCAAAGCTGATGTTCAATCCTTTGGCAGCTTTGACGAGGTATGAATCCGTTTTCACAAAATTATAATCCTTCGTGGCTTCCTCCAGGGTCACGGAGGTGATGTTGTTGTTCTGGTAGGCCACCATGCGGCCGAATTTTTTCTCCAGCACCAACTCAAAAGCTTTCACGCCAAACAAGGTGGCCAACACGCGGTCGAACGCCACGGGGCTTCCGCCGCGCTGCACGTGGCCCAGCACGGTCTCGCGGATCTCCGCTGTGCAGCCCGCATCTTTCAATTGTTTGGAGAGTTGGTAAGCCACACCGCCCAGCCGAACGTGTTCCGAACCTTTGTCTCCTGCCGTGGAATGAATGGTTCCCGCTTTGGGGCACGCGCCTTCGGCAATGACGATGTTCACAAAGCCGCGACCTTTTTTATAGCGAAGGGCAATGCGTTTCACCAGCTTGTGGACGTCGTATGGAATTTCAGGAATAAGACAAACTTCTGCGCCGCCGGCAATGGCCGTGTGGAGGGCGATCCAACCGGCGTCGCGGCCCATCACTTCCATGATCATGACGCGGTGATGGCTTTCGGCGGTGGTCACCAGTTTGTCGAAACTGTCGGTCGCAATTTGTACGGCCGTTTGAAAGCCGAAGGTCATGTCGGTGGCCGAGAGGTCGTTGTCGATGGTCTTGGGTACGCCGATGACGGGAATGCCTTTGTCGAAGAGTACTTTCGATATTTTTTGGGAGCCGTCGCCACCGATGTTGATCACGGCGTCGAAGTGAAGGGCTTTCAATTTTGCGACCAGCTCGTCGGAGCGGTCCACAAATTTTGTGGTGCCGTCGGGCTGCGGCATGGGGAAGTTGATGGGATTCGATTTGTTGGTGGTCTTCAGGATCGTGCCGCCGCGCACATGAATGCCGGCGGTGCGCTTGGAAGTGAGGAGGACAAGTTCCTGCGGTTCGTTGAACACGCCATTGAACCCTTCGATACAGCCGTAGGTTTCCCAGCCTTTCTCCTTGCGGGCACGTTTTGCAATTCCACGGATGACGGCGTTGAGCCCGGGGCAGTCACCACCCCCGGTGAGGATAAGGATCTTTTTAGACATGGCAGTACGGTTGTTGCAGTCAATATTAAAAAAATTAGTTGACAGTTGACAACGGGGTTTCAGGGGGCGTCGGTGGCTGCGGCGCGGCGGATGCGGTCGTTGATGGCGCGGCCCAGGCCCTGGTCGGGTACGGGCTCTGAAAGAATGATGTCGATGGGCATTTTGTCGAATTCGCGTAACGCGGTGAACAAATTTTGCGCGGCTTCCTCCAGCGTGCCCGATGGCGACAACACGTATTGATAAGGGAAATGATAATTCTTCTGGAACGTGAGCAAACCGCAGGTCTGGGTTGGATAGCGGCGTAGCAATTCTTCGATCTTCCCGATCACCACTTTGTGGCCGGGTGCATAGTGACTTTTTAACTGGCCCGGTGTTTTGGGGTTTGAAGACGAATAGGCCTGCAAAATAATTTTGCCCACCACGCTTTCGATGGCTTCCACACTAAGCCCGCCCATGCGATAGATGACGGGGACGTTTTTCTCAAAACCCACAATGGTCGATTCAATGCCCACGCCACAGGGTCCGCCGTCGAGGATGTAGGGGATCTTTTGTCCTAGTTGATCGTTCACATGCGCGGGGCGTGTGGGGCTCACATAGCCAAAGGGATTGGCGCTGGGAGCGGCCAGGGGAAAGGCTAATGACGAGAGCAGTTCGCGGGTGAGCGCATGATCGGGACAACGCAAGCCAACGGTGTCCAGCCCGGAGGTTACGAGGTCGGGGATGATGTCCTTTTTTTTCAGCAACAGTGTGAGCGGGCCGGGCCAGAAATGTTTGGCGAGCAACGCCGCGCCAGCCGGAATTTCTGCGGCATATTTTTGCACGTGGTCAAAGTTGGGAACATGCACAATCAACGGATCGAATTCGGGGCGCTCTTTTACTTTAAAGATCTTTGTTACCGCTTCCGGTAGCAGTGCATTGCCCGCAAGTCCATATACGGTTTCGGTAGGAATGGCAACCAGTTCTCCGTTTTCCAGGAGGGCCTTCGCTTTTAAAATGTCGGTCCCGATTTCTGCCATTCTGTTTAAAGCTAGCCGGATATTATTCAGGGATGTCGCCCTTTTTATACTCCGGGAATTAGTATTGTTCTTCTTTTATTAGTATACTTTAACCATTGAAAAATTGAATTTGCCGTCCTTTTTTTTCAATCTATAAAAAATATAATTCAGTGTTTAAAGGAAGCCATGAATTTATTGTTGACCAAGAATTTGTCGTTCAACGGTTGCCAATTTTGGGAATGTTCTTTTGTCCTGCCCGAAAAGA
The DNA here is from genome assembly GCA_966211885.1 of uncultured Chryseolinea sp. Taxonomy (GTDB): domain Bacteria; phylum Bacteroidota; class Bacteroidia; order Cytophagales; family Cyclobacteriaceae; genus Chryseolinea. The sequence goes on along the minus strand of CBIHQM010000074.1, from coordinate 1,137 downwards.
GGACGCGAAATTAGTCTCAAACAATTGCAATAAAAATTTTATTCAACGCTTTAAGGAAACGATATCCCCCATGAAATACACCGTGCTTTTTTGGATGAGTTTGCTCACCTTTTCGACGTACGGTCAGAAGGAGGACAAGGTGCTCACCGGCAAACTGCAGGAAACCCTGCAGGGCTTCAAAGGCGTGGCCGGCGTGTATGTCCGAAACCTCCGCACCGGCAAGACTGTCACCATAAACGCTGACACCCTTTTTCCGACAGCCAGCATGATCAAGATCCCCATCACCATCGGTATGTTCGACCGTATCGATCGGGGTGAGATCGATTATCACACCACCCTCATCTATAAAGACTCTTTGCTTTATGAAGGCGAAGACATCCTGGGCTCATTTAAAAACGGGGAGCAGATTGCCCTTAGCAAGGTCATGATGCTCATGATCACCACGAGTGACAACACCGCCAGCCTCTGGTGTCAATCCCTCGCCGGGACGGGCACGGCCATCAACGCCTGGTTGGAGAAAAACGGTTTTGAAAATACACGTGTAAACTCGCGAACACCCGGCCGCGAAGCCAATCGCACACGCTATGGGTGGGGGCAAACCACCCCCCGCGAAATGGCGGAACTGGTTACCCGCATCCGCGAAGGCAAAGTCATCAGTCCACGCGCAAGCGAACGCATCTACCGGAACATGATCCGCATCTATTGGGACAGCGAAGCGCTTTCGCAGATACCACCCCACGTGCAGGCTGCCTCCAAACAAGGCGCCGTTGACCAATCGCGCTCCGAAGTCGTGCTGGTCAATGCACCCCACGGGGATTATGTCTTCTGCGTCATCACCAAAAAACAAGAAGATCAAAGCTGGACACCGGCGAATGAGGGCTACGTGTTGTTGCGCAAAGTGTCGCGACTGTTGTGGAATTATTTCGAGCCCGATTCCAAATGGAAGCCTGCCGACAAGATCGAAGAATGGTATTGATGTCTTTTTATTTGAAATAATTTGGCCCTCGGCGAAAAGTAACATCCGAATTCTGAAATTTGATTTAGATTGAAACCTTTTAACCCGGTCATATCCTATGAGTAACCGCACCCGTTCTATCCTCAAAATCGCAGCTGTGATCTTAGTGCTGCTCACCCTCG
>CBIHQM010000073.1:0-18751 GCA_966211885.1 uncultured Chryseolinea sp. | reverse complement strand
CAGGCTTGGGGTGGACGACACGAACAGTTTGTCCGGCAAGGTCTTGTTCAGGCGGCGCAGGGAACGGATCACTTCGAAGGCGATGAGGCCACCCATGCTGTGACCAAAGAACGAGAACGGTTTGTCCATTTTGGTAAGCAACACGGGCATCATGTCTTTCAGCAGATCTTCCAATTTTCGATAGGGCTGTTCGGCCCAACGCATGCCGCGGCCGGGAAGCTCTATCAACACCACCTCCACGCCATCGCCCAGTCGGTTTTCCCAATCATGATAGAGCGACGCATTTCCGCCGGCATCGTGGAAACAGAAGAGTCTGCGTATAGCCTTATCGTTCACGCGGGTAGTGACGAACCAACGATTGTCCACCGTGGCCTCAGCAGCCGCGTCTTGTTGTTCCAGGGCAATGATCAGTCGCTGTTCCGCCGTTTGCGGGCGAAGATTATCAAAAAGATAGAGCGCATATTCGCGAATGCTGGGATGCGACCAGAACATGGCTACCGAAAGCTTCAGGTCCACACTCTTCTCCAACAAGTTTCTCAACTGAATGGCCATGAGCGAATCCACGCCCAATCCTTTGAAAGTCATGGAAGCGTTGATGCGCGCCGCCGGCATCTTGATGATCTTACTGACATGGCGTGTGATGAGTTGTTCCAACGCCTCTTTGCGTTCGCCGGCGTCTGTCATGCGGCCGAAGGTTTCCAGGAAGCTGACTTCTTTTTCCGCATCGGCCGATTTATCGGTTGCCAGCAAGCCCTTGAAGTAATTCGTACGGGCCATCGTCGAGTAATACGAACCCATTTGCACCGCGTCAATTTTCATAATGCCGATCTGCGTGAAGTCCTGGGTGGCAATGGTATCGTATACGTCCATCGCTTCTTTCATCACGATGGGTTCGAAGCCCTCGGCGCGTGCATATTTCTCCAACTCACTTTCATTGGCAACCATGCCCACGTCTTTGATCACGCCCCAGTTGATGCTTTGTGCCGTAAGACCTTTTTGTTTGCGGCGATGCGCCAGCACATCCAGGAAACTGTTGGCGGCTACGTAGCTGGCTTGTCCGCTCAATCCGATCAGCGAGGATGCCGATGAGAACAGGACGAAACAATCCAGGCTCAGGTGTTGTGTCAGCAGGTGGAGATTCCAGGCTCCTTTCAGTTTCGGCGCCAGCGTTTCCATGAATTCAATTTCCGAGATCTTGTCGATGGACCTTGCTTCGATGACACCGGCCGCGTGTATAACGCCTTTCAGGGGCGGCATGGATTTTTGGATTTCTTCCAACACATTTTTCAATTGGTCGGCATGGCTCGCGTCGGCTTGGAATGTGGTGAACCGGCATCCTTGCGACTGGTAGGCCAGGATCTTCGTCAGTACGCTATCGGGTGCTTTACCGGTGCGGCTGAGGAGGGCAAAGTTCCTGGCGCCGCGACGGATCATCCATTCGATGAAAACAAAGCCCAAGCCTCTGAAACCGGTCACGAGGTAAGTGCCCTGATCCGAATAGCGGGCTTGCAAGGCTTTGGCAGCGGTGGCGGTGTTGGACAATGCCTTCAACCGAGGTGCGAACTGCACCCGGCCACGCAAGGTGATCTCGCGGTCGTTGTTGTCGGATTCCTTGATCAATTGAACAACCTGATCCAGCTCTTCCATCATCGGGTTGAAGCTGATGTCGTAGCGTTTGGCTTCATACTGGGGCAACTCATTGCTGACCACCCTCAGCAGTCCCGACAACGCCGCGTGGACCACCTGGGGCTGATGTTTGTCTGAGCCCACAACCTGCATGCCGTTGGTGACCACGGCGAGTTTCGGCGCCGCCGACGTTTGACGCGCCATCACTTCCTGAAGGGCGTACAACACGCTGATGCTGCCGTATACTTGTTCTGCCTCCATTTCGTCCGAAGTCAGCTCCCGTTCACTGGAGGGGTAATAGATTCCGCCCATGTGCAACACGCCATCCAAAACCGGCACATGATGCGCCAGGTCTTTGGCCAATCGCTCATAGCCGTCTTTATCCGCATAGTCGAGTTTATATTGCAGCAAGCCCGAACCATCTTCCACCCTACCAAATTCGCGGTCGGGGGTGACGTGGATAAACCGGATGCCGGCGGCTTCCATTTTCTCCAGGAGAATGCAACTCAGTCCGTAGACATCGCCGAACAAAAGCCATGTTTGCATTTCAGGTTTGATGTTTTTCTTTTCCACAGTGCGCTCGCTCCACTCGACGTCATACAACCAGCTCTTGATCTTTTCGCTTTCGCGGCGGATGAGGTCAGCGTCCAGGATCTTGCCTTGCAATCCCGAAACTTTCAACACCACGTTGTCGTGGCTGCCGAAGATGATAATGTCGGCTTTCACCGTGATCGTGCCGCGTTCGCTGTCGGTGCGCGCCGGGTAGAGCCGGGCTTCACCGCGAACGGGTTGGGAATAATCTATTTTTCCAAGCAGTTGCACTTCATCCACCGAGGTGAGGAACGTGGTCCGGTCGGAAGACGCATCGGGTTGTTGCGCGATGGTGAGGAATAGCGGCTGGAAACAGGCGTCGAGCAAGGCCGGGTGCAGCGCATAGCGGCTCGCATTCTGACGAATGCTTTCTTCGGGCTGTACTTCGAACGACACATAGGTATTGGCACCCCGGCGTTCCATCGACAAAGTTTGAAGTCCCTGAAAATGTTTTCCATACTGCAAGCCAAGACCTTGCAGCGATTGATAATATTCCTTTGTATCGACGGAAGAAGCCGTCGTTGATGTCGTGTTTATAAAACGATCCGTATGGGTGAGGGAACCGGTGTACATGGTCAGCACGCCTTCCGCCAGCAACGTCCATCCCGACTTATCGTCCGCACTGCCGCGGGCGAAGAATTTAAAGTCATTGCGACCGTTCTCGTTCTCCACCATGCGCAACTGGACGCGCTTGAGTTCGCCCTCCACCAGGTTGATGGATTGAATGAAATTGAGCTTCCGGATGATCGGCACGCCAGCCCCGTGAATTTCAAGGGCAGCTTCGAGGATGATCTCCACGTAGCCGGCGCCTGGAAATACAGGCGTAGCGTTTACCTGGTGATCGGCGAGATAGGGATATTTACCGAGACTGATCTGCGATTCCCAATATCGTACTTCGTCCAGCCCGGCGAGCGTGAGCGATTGTCCCAACAACGGGAAACGCAGGCCGGTGTTTTTGTCGCGTTGCTCGGCCGAACGATCTTCCAGCGCATAGGTCTCCCGTTGAAACGGGTATGCCGGGAGGGAAACGATGGGCGCCTTGGCGATACCGTAAAAATCTTTCCAGCACACATCGAACCCTTTGGCATAAAGATCACCCAGGTTTTTAAGAAGAGATTCCTGTTCCGGTTTTTCGCGGAAAAGCGAGGGCACCGTGATGGCCTTCATTTTTCCAGCTTCCGCACATTCGTTGACGGCGTTGGTCAGCACCGGGTGCGGACTCACTTCGATGAACACGACGTGCTGGCGGTCCATCAACTGTTGCATGATCGTAGCGAACTGTACAGTGTTCCGGAGATTGCTCACCCAGTATTCAGCATTCATCTCTCTTCCTTCCATTTGTCGTGCCTGCACCGTAGAGTACAGGGCGATCGCGCCTTCGCGTGGCGTGATGCCTTGTAGTGCAACGCGAAGCTCTTCCTTCAACGGATCCATTTGCTGACTATGCGAGGCCACATCAACCTTTACCAATCGGCCAAAGAGACCTTTGCTTTCCAATTCCTGCAAGAGTTGATCGATGGCTTGTTTATCTCCAGCCACCACGGTGGACTTGGGACTGTTCGATACGGCGACCGAAAGACCCGGGTAGCGCTGGATCATTTCCGTGGCAGCGTTTTGATCCAGTTCGGTCACCGCCATGGCGCCGCCCTGGCCACTGACGCGCTTCATTAATTTACTGCGGGTGCAAATGATGTTGGCGGCATCTTCCAGGCTGATGGTCCCGGCAATGTGCGCGGCCGCCACTTCCCCCATGCTATGACCAACCACAGCCTGCGGACGAACACCCCAAGCCATCCACAGTTTGGCCAGGGCAATTTGAATCGCACAGATGGCGGGTTGGATCACGTTGATCTCATTCCAGCGACCATTGTTGTCCGTCGATTGAAGTTGCTCCATCAACGACCAGTCTGTGTAAGGACGATAGGCCTTGTCGCAGGCTTCGATCGCCTGGCGGAACACCGTTTCCTTTTGCATCAGTTCCCTGCCCATGCCAAGCCATTGCGAACCCTGACCCGGAAATACAAAGACCACTTTCTCGCGCGCCGACAACGGTGCCGCGGGTGTCAATTCCTGGTCATCTTTCAAAAATTCTTCCAGGCTGCTCAACACGGCTTCTTTGCTGGTGCCCGTGTGCAGGACGCGGAAGTCGAAGCCGGGCTTCAACAACGCCGTGGCCACGGAAAGATTCGCGAATGCCTCTTCGTTGCCCGCCTGGATGCGGTCGGCATATTCCTTTGCATATAGCTTCAATGCTTTTTGCGAGCGGGCCGACAGCGGCAGCGCATAACGGTTGGTGACCCGATGCGTGGGCGCCGACTGCACCACGATGGGTCTGTATTCTTCGATAACCGTGTGCGCGTTTGTACCTCCCCAGCCGAAGGAGTTAATGCCGGCTCTCAGTTTTTCACCGTTGCTGGTCGGCCATTGGCCCAGTTCGTTTTGCACTTGAATTTTCAATTCTTCGAACGCGATGGCCGGGTTGGGATTCTTAAAGTTCAGGCTTGGGGGGAGCATTTTATACCGGATCGCGAGCACTACTTTGATCAGGCCTGCCATGCCGGCGGCGGCTTCCAGGTGACCGATGTTTGTTTTCACAGAACCGACGCGAAGTTTGGTCGTGCGGCGCTGACCGAAAAATTCTCCCAGCGCGCGCGTCTCTGTGGGATCACCCAATTTGGTTCCCGTGCCGTGGGCTTCTACATAATGTACGTCTTCGGGTGCAATGCCCGAGCCCGCATAGGCTTCGCGCAACACTTGCTTCTGACCTTCAATGCTGGTGGCGGGCAGGTTTACGTTGTAGCCGTTGTTGTTCATGGCCGAACCTTTGATGACGGCATAGATGGTATCGCCGTCGCGCTCGGCGTCTGAGAGTCGTTTCAGTAAGAGCACGCCGGCGCCTTCGCCGCGCACAAAGCCATCGGCAGCCTCATCGAAGGTGCTGCACTTTCCTTTTTTGGAGAGCCCTCCGAACTTGGCGAGCAAAACGTTTTGGTCGGGATCGAGGATGTGGTTGATGCCGGCGGCAAACGACATCTCCGTGCTGCCGTCCCACAAACTTTGACAGGCCAGGTGGAGCGCTACCAGCGACGAAGAGCAACCCGTGTCCATCACCAGGCTGGGGCCCGTGAAGCCGAAAGCAAACGAGACGCGGTTGGCAATAATATTGGAAGATTGGCCCACGGCCGAATGTGACGTGACCGGGGCATTCTTGTGTTTACGCAAATGTTCGAAGTCGTTCCAGATGTTGCCGACATACACGCCGACCTTCTTTCCCTGAACGGATTGGATTGGGATGGTCGAGTTCTCGACAGCCTCCCAAACCAACTCCAGCATCAGCTTTTGAGAAGGGTTCATCTCCGCGGCTTCGGCCGGCGAGATGTTGAAGAACAGCGGGTCGAAGTCGTGGATGTTCTCCAGCATGGAAGCATGGCGTTGGTGTGACTTGCCCTGTGCGAGCGGATCGGAGTCGTAATAGTCGTCGTTGTTCCAGCGCGACTTTGGTATTTCTGTGATGGTATCCCTACCTTCGCTGAGCAGTTTCCAAAAAGCTTGCAGGGTTTCGGCGTGGGGAAAACGGCACGACATGCCGACGATGGCGATGGGTTCTTTCATAACAGAGGATGGTTGGTTGTGATGAGGTGTCTTCATAAAAAATCTTGCTATCGTGAAATAATGATCGAATGTACCATGAAGTATTCCTGTATACTTTTGAACAACCGTTGAAACATTACCCAAAAACCTTTTTCGAAAATTGCGCGCGATCCAAGTATTTTTTTCTGTGTACTCCCCGGAATCAGGGGTGCATCAATGACCATCCCAAACCATTGCATAACACCACTCACCACGCGATATGATCACCGGCGCATGTTATGACAAAAGAGACTTTTCAGAAACGCCAGGCCTTCAAACGCTTAAAGAGAAAATCGCGCCCGCGTTGTTGCCCACTACGAAATACGTGTTTGAAGGTGAGTTACTTAACAGTCTGATCGGAAGGTGGCTGCTGCAGGGTCTTCTTCAAAAAAAACAAGTTTCGCTCCAAAAGTTACACCTCACTCCTGATGCTCAGGGTAAACCCCGTCTCTCGCTGCCGCTTGATTTTTCCATCGCGCATTCGTTCGACGTGGTGATTTGTCTGGTTTCGGATGAGGGTCCTGTAGGCGTTGATGTTGAAAAGATCCGTGATGTTCCGCTGGAGGAATATCAATCAAGCTTCACGGCGAACGAGTGGTCCTTCATTATGAAAGCTCCCAACACGATCGAATCTTTCTTTTCCTTATGGACAAAGAAAGAAAGCCTGCTCAAGATGCATGGGCTCGGGTTACAGGTTCCGTTGACGAACGTGCAGGCGCTGGATACAGTCGGTGTTATCACGGGTATGACTTCCGTTTATGCCGGGGTGTGGTGTCCTTATGCTATAGGAGGCTATAGCTGTCACATGGCTGTTCCTGAGAATGCGTCACGCCTTCAGATGGAAGTTGTGGAGTTTTGACCTCAACTTCGGGCTACAGAGACCTTCCCCGCACTCGACCATCCCAATCCAAGTATCAATTTTTTCAGGCATGCTTTTGATGTTTGTGTTACATCGGCTATCTTCATTGCTTTCATTCGCAATTGGCCATTATGTTATTAGCCGCAACCCAAACCCAAAATTATGCAGTCATTATCCAAACAGAAGAATCTCGAAATCAGTTACGACCCCGAACAAAAGTATCTCTACTGTAACTGGCTTGGATTCCAGAACAAGGAGTCAATCATGAAGTCCGGTCTCATTATCCTTGACTTGCTGAAGCAAAAGAAAGTGAGCAAGGTATTGAACGACAATTCACAAGTGACCGGGCCTTGGCAAGAAGCAGCCGAGTGGACGGCTACGGTGTGGTTCCCGCAGATGATCGAGAGCGGTCTCAAGCACTTTGCGTGGATCTTTTCTCCCAACATCTTTTCTGAACTATCGGCGAAGAAGGCGATGCCTTCCTCCGGTATCGTAAAATCTTTTAACTCTTATACTGACGCGTTGAGCTGGTTGATCTTGCAGAAGTGATCGCTTCGGGCTATCCGCTCTTCGCATATTTTTTATTGTAAAGGCACTGAGAAGCAAGTGAACGCAAGAGGCTTTTTGCGTTACAGATTTCTCTGTGCCTTTTCTTTTTCTGATCCACAAAAAAAGCCCCGCCACGGAAAACCGTGCGGGGCTACCACGATGTTACATTCGTCCGGGTTAAGGATCGGAGTGCAACATACTGCTGAGGGCTAACGGATCATGTCTTTCCACTTGTTGATCACGTGTTGTTTTTTCAACTTGAGTTTCGATTCATCCAAATACTCGACATGCTTGTCGGCGGTGATCTCCACTTTAAACACTTTGGCCGGCGTTTGCGTGATCAGCTCAAGCACCTTGGCCTCCCGGCCGTCCAGCAGTGTTATCAAGTCTCTTTTACGAATGAGTTGTTCCATTTGGGTTTCTTTTAATTAGCGGCCGTAGTAGGGTTGGGCTTCTAATCAAAATCGGGTGTCGTCTGCACCTGTCGTTACAAACAGGTTCAAAAATTGTACCGTGTACGGTGATTGAGTTAAGGGTCGTTCATGGTCTAGGTTTTTGGGTTCACTGGTATAGCACGCCAGCTTTATTCAACCCCCAACCCAGACCAAAAGAAAACCGATTTTCCCAAAATAGAACTAATCTTATCCAGGATTGGGAAAACCTGCCGGCCTTAAACGCTCAACCCGAACCCTCATGCGAGACCTCTCCGAAAAGAATTTTCAGGACCTGTTCCGGCAGCACCATCGGGAATTATGCAACATGGCCTATAACCTGGTGAATGACCCGGACGCCGCCAAAGACATCGTGCAGGAAGTTTTTGCAAAACTGTGGGCCGGCCGCGACCACCTCGACCTGGATGGCCCCATCAAACACTATCTCTTTAAAGCCACCGCCCACACGGCCTATAATCACTTGCGTTTCCAGAAAAAGATCCTTCGCCTGCACGACCACGTGACCGACGACACCCTCCACGCCCACCCCGGGACAGACCGCGTGGAATTCACGGAACTGGAACATCACGTCCGACAGGCCATCGACAATCTCCCACCCCAATGCAAGACCATCTACATGCTCAACCGCCAGGAGGGCATGAAATACCAGGAGATCGCCGACGTGCTGCGCCTTTCGCCTAAAACCGTAGAGAACCAAATGGGCATTGCCCTGGAAAAGCTTCGTGTGGCATTGAAGCCTTTTATTACCCTGAAATCGTTTGCAGCATTGGCCCTGGCCGGTTGGATATGCTATTATTTATTGTCACTGTGATTATTTCCGGAAGCCCTTTGGGGGTTCTTGCCGTGTGGCGTGCTATGAGAGAAGACGTGTAGAAAGTACAAGTATGAACGACCATCATTCCCAGGAAGCCGCCATTATCGCTTATTTGTCCAACGAGTTGGATGAGGGCGGGCGGTTGGCGCTGGAATCCTGGTTGGCGGAATCGGAAGAGCATCGCCGCATCTTCCAGGAAGCAAAGGCCCTTTGGAAAAACTCCGGCAAAAAACTTGTCCTCCATCATCCGGACACCGAGACCGAACTCGCACGTCTCCTGGAGCGCATTAAAAAAGAAGAAACCGCGCGCTCAAAAAATAGTCATGCCTTTCCCGGCCGGAGGTTGCTCTGGAGGGTTGCCGCCTGCATCCTTGTCGTCATGCTTTCGGTGTACGGTTATATCCATTTGAAACCCGCCGTTGAATTCGAACGAACGACTGGGGACCAGGTCGCCAGTTTTTATCTGCCCGACAGCAGCAGGGTTTGGTTGAATACGCATAGCCGGCTTTCCTACACCAAAGCATTTCACGGTGAACTCCGGCAGGTGACGCTGCAAGGCGAGGGCTACTTTAAAGTGACTCCCGATTCGAACCGCCCTTTCGAAGTAATCACCGGCGCCACCACCACGCGCGTGTTGGGCACGTCGTTCAACGTGAAGGCTGAGGACACGCTCACCACGCTTTCCGTGACCGAAGGCAAAGTAAAATTTGCCGCAACGGGAGAGCCGGAAAGCGAAGTGTTGGTCACCACCCACGAACACGCCACCTTTCACACGCGACAAAAAACCGTAACCAAAGGCGAAGTCACCGATATGGGCTTTGCGTCATGGCGCAAAAAGAACAATCCCATCTATGAAGAAGAGGCGCGGAACATCAAGGCGTTTCTTCATCATCAGCACACGTGGAAGAAAAATCCGATCCGCCAAACCATCATCAACGGACGGATCCGGAACACGGCTTCGCTGACCACGTACAAAAATGTCGTGTTGCTGGTCACCTATGGAAAATCTGCTGACGCTACGCGCGTCACGCGCTTCACCATTGTCGAGCCGGTAAAACCAGGGCAGGAATTGGCGTATCAGCGACGGCTGGTGGACACCTTCACGGACACGTCATTTGTCCGCATCGTCGTGGAGTCGGCTGAGGTGGTGCTGGAGGATGATGCTCGCTGATCCAAGCCTTTATTTACCCACCAACCTGGACCATAAAAGAATCCGACACCCTCTTAAAATCCGACACCTCTTGGTTTATGATGAACCTCATGATTTTTTTAAAATAAATTTAAACTTCCCGGCACACTACCGAAACACACTCTGAAGCACAAGCCATCAACATTCGACTCCTCCACCAGACAAGACACGGTGATTTGTCCGTTTCGGTCGTGGCCTTACCTGAATTCCACATTTTCACTAGAAATAGGTTGGTCAATAGGGAAAAATCAAGAATGAACGTTTATTTTTAAGCTGATAAAACTACCCTTGCCTCAATGTTTGAAATTTTGAACAGATTGCCCGATCGGCTCAAACGGATCACCACCGGTGCCGAGCTTATCCGGGAAATCGACGGCCTTCGTTTCATTGCCATTTTCACCGTTCTCATCCAGCACCTGCACGAACGTTTTGTACGCAATACGATCATCGAGTTTTCCAGCCCGGTGGAAGACAATGTCCTGGCGTTTGTGGCCACACGGGGATTTATCGGTGTGTATGTATTCTTTATCATCAGTGGTTTTATCCTGGCGCTACCGTTTGCGGCCAAACGTCTGGCGGGGCAAACGGAAATGAAGCTGAAGAATTATTATATCCGCCGGCTCACCCGCCTGGAACCGCCCTACATCATTTGGATGTCCATCATGTTTGTGGCGTTTGTCATTTTCAAGCACCAAAGTTTTGCTGAATACCTGCCGCATTATTTTGCCAACATCACCTACACACACGGACTTATTTACCAGGGTTGGTCGCTCATCAATCCCGCCACGTGGACGCTGGAGGTCGAAGTCCAGTTCTATGTGCTGGCGCCCTTCCTCGCTTGGGGATTTTTCTCCATACACAACAAGGTGACGCGGCGCATTTGTGTGACCGCGTTCATTTTTCTTTTCATGGTCGTGCAGCAGTACTTTGAATTCTTCCGGCTGCCCTACTACCTCACGGTGTTGGGATACCTGCACTATTTCCTGATCGGCTTTATCCTGACCGACATTTACCTGGTGGATTGGAAAGTGCGTCCCCGGCGCAACACGATTTTCGACTTCCTGGCGCTGGCATCGCTGGTGTTGGTCATCCTGATCTGGGACTGGGAATTCAATTTCCCCGATCGCCTGGCGGAAGCCGTGCTCTTCTTTGTTTTCTTTTATTCCGTTTTCCGCGGCAACTATGCAAACCGGTTTGTCACCAACCGCTGGATCATGTCTATCGGTGGAATGTGCTACACGATCTATCTCGTTCACTTGCCGCTGGCGGAGTTCCTGATGATCCTGACGCGCAATTTGCAGATCACAAACTATTACGAGGTGAACTTGTTTGTGCAAGCCCTTATTTTCCTGCCGCTGGTGTTTGTGGTGAGCGTGATCGCCTACCTGCTCTTCGAGAAGCCGTTCATGAACAAGGACTGGCCCAAGGTGGTGCTCAACCTGCTTTCCTCCAAGACCCGCACCACCCTATAGGATCCGCGATGCGGGTCGTCCAACCCAGGCCGGCGGGCGGAATGACCATCCGAAACCATGTTCGGGACAATCGCGGAAAAGCGTCAAATTCGCTATCTTTGATCCGAACGCCTAAAAATACTTTAGCGCATGGACGACGGTGATGAAAATAAAATCGGCTTCGAGAAAATTCACAAGGTTGGCCTGATCGTGCTCGGTGCGGTCACGTCTTTATTCTTCTTCTATAAAATACTTTTTGGATAATGCCTGAGCGTGTCTTTTCCATCCGGAATTCGTGGATCATGGGCATCCTGCTCATTGCGCTCAACGTCGGCATCCTGTTGCTCACGAATCTTTTTGGTATTGTCATCAATGTGGTGGTCATCGGCATCATCGGGTTCGTTTCTGTTTTTTATATCTCCTACCGGTTTCCCCGCTATAATATATTCTTCCTGCTGGCCAGCAGTTTTCTGATACCGTTTTTCATCAAAGCCTTCGGGCTGTTCGGCATACCGGTGGGCGAGGCCATTCAGGGACTTTGTTTTGTCATTTTGCTCACCCTCGCCCTCAACGGGCGGATCGGCGGTCTGAAAACTTTGCCGGGCATTTTGCTTTCCCTCTGGGTCTTTTACCTGTTTCTCCAATTGCTCAACCCTGCCGCCACCTCGCGCGTGGCCGGAGCCCTGGCCTTGCGTGGATACATACCCCTGATCTCGGCGTTCTTTATTGTTTATGGTTCGATCGAAAGCAAAAAGGATATTCACGCGTTCTACATCGGCTGGTTTTCGTTGGGGCTGCTTTGCGGGCTCTACGGACTGTTCCAGGAATTTGCCGGCTTACCTTCCTTCGACTATGCCTGGGCCAGCAGCGATGAAAATTTGTATGGTGCCTTGTTCACCTGGGGCCGTCTGCGCAAATTCTCGTTCTTCTTCTCCCCTTCCGAGTTTGGGATGGTGATGGCCATCACGGGTGTCGCTGCGTTCGTTGTTTTCTTTTATGAAACGAAATTGAGGTTGCGCCTTCTCTCGGTGATCACCTGTTTGGTTTGTTTTTGGTCGATGCTCTACACGGGTTCGCGTACGGCCATGATCATGTTGCCCGTGGGTATGGTGATCTTTGCCGCCATCACGTTGCATCGCAAAGTGCTCATGGCTGTGGGTGTTTTTATTCTTATCGGCGGTGCGCTAGTGGTCGGTCCTTCTTCCGGGGCACTGTATGTGATGAGCACGGCGTTCTCCGTTACCGACGATCCGTCTATGGCGGTGCGATTGAGAAACCAGGCTACCATCCGGGCCTACATCCGTGCCAATCCCATAGGCTTTGGGTTGGGCAGCACGGGATATCTGGGGATGAAGTATTCCCCCAACACCTTCATCGGTTCGTTCCCGCCCGACTCGGAATACGTGAAGATTGCCATCGAGACCGGTTGGGTTGGGTTGCTCCTTTGGTGTGCCATTTCTGCGATCATGTTCGGGTACGGTGTTTCCGTCTATTTCAAAACACGCGACCCGGTGTGGCGATCCGTGGTCATCATTGCGCTCACGGTTTTCTTTATGATGATCGTCGGGCTCTATCCCCAGGAAGTGTTCTTCATTTCCCAGGTGCTCTCCATTCTCTTTATGGCCATGTTGGGGCTCATCGCCCGCATCGACGCCCGGGTAAGGCCCGGGGAACCGCGCCCTCCTGAGCCGGACGAATATGTCGAGTCGGAGGAGTATATTCCTCTTCCGTAACGACGATCGTTGTCCCCCTTATGCTTTGAAGTGTACCGCTGTGCTACTCTGCGGTTGTCGCTTTGCGCAGGATGGTCTTGTCGATATAAAATGTTCCAAACGGAATAAAGCTGGCCAATAATACTTTCCAGGTGGTGGTCATAAATTTCCAGCGCTGTTCCACCGCCACGCCCAGGGTGATGATGACGTACACCACGAACAACACGCCGTGCACGGGGCCGATGGCCTTCACCAGCATGGGATTGCCCATCCAATATTTGACCGGCATGCCGACAAATACCAGGACGACCAACGACAAACCTTCGAGAAATGCTACCAGGCGCAACCGGCCGAGCGGTGAATAGAGATACTGTTTCATATTTTAAAATGGTCGGATATACGGACGATGGGCCCACGGCAAAAAGGGCCACGGAACGGCCAGCAATATAACGAGCAGTCCCACGCCAAACCAACCCAGCATGGTCCGGAATTTATCGCGGCTGGAAACTTTTCGCTTTGTCCACGCAGAACCTACCGTGATCATGACCACGGCCGCCAGCATACACGTGATGTGGATCAGTCCGAAGAATGTCCCTTCCGTAGAACCTGCGGATGGGTTGGCGGAAAAGTAAGCCTTCACAAAAGGGCTGATCAGGTACAGGTAGAAACCTGCCGTCAATTGAATATGTGCCAACGTCGCGGTCCAGTGGCGTACGGCCTCATCGTGCTTTGTGAAATCCAGCTGCAGCCGGTATCCGCGGTAAGCGCGATAAAGGGCATACAACAGGCCGGCCAACACCGCCCACCGAAAGAGAGAATGAAACCACAGGACAAAAGCATACATGGGGCGCATCGATTATTTCCTCACAAAAGACGCTGGAAACCCGTTGCTGGATTAGGATGAATGCGGACACTTTCAGGATTTTTCAATCCTTTTCCGGAATTGCAGGGGCGTGACCCCTTCTTGTTTCTTGAACAGGCGGCTGAAATAGGATGGATCAAAAAAACCAACTTCCGCCGCGACTTCGCTGACCGACAAACTGCTCTGATGCAGCAACACCTTCGCTTCCAACACCAACGCCTCATCGATCCATTTGGTTGGCGACTTGCCCGTAACGGCTTTCACAGACTTGTTGAGGTGATTGGCACTGATGTTCAGCAACGCTGCATAGTCGCCAACGCGATGATGCGATTTGCTATGCGTGAAGAGCAACGCCTTGAACCGGTTGGTGAGGTGCCCGGCTTGCGATGGCTTATCCACCGATACGTTTGCGCGCGCTTGATTTATTTCGCATAACAACGCGATAAAGTTCGACTGGATCACGTCGACGTGCTCCAGCCCATTTTTGGAATATTCGCTGAGCAATCTTTTGAAAAGGTGCTCCACGTGTTGTGATGTTTCGCGATCCAGGGTGATGCGTGGTGCATTCCACGGTTGGAGAAATTCAAAGTCCTGGAGCAATGCTTTCTTGCTAAACTTTCCCAACAGACCGTCATCGCGAAAATGACACAGGTAGCCTTTGTTCACGTCGCGGTGCCGGAATGAAAAAACTTGTGTTGCCGGCACGACCAGGCATTCATCCTTGTAGATCGTATGCGATTCGCTGCCGATGGTCATGTTTGCTTCGCCGGACGTCAGGTAGATCAACGTGTGGGCGGTCGATCGCGCCGGCGGCACGGGTAGTTTGATCAGCCGCAACATGTCCTCTACACGCACGATAAAGAATTTCCCAAAATCCGATTTCAGGATATTGTCCAGCGCTTGTTCCTGTTGCATGAACCGGTCGCGAAAAGACCGGGTGTCATAGGTTTTGATCTTCGCTTCTTGCGCAACGTTTTTTCCTTTGCCACCCCGGTGTTTCCGTTGTTGCATTCCCTGCTACTTTTTTTCCAGGTATTTGAAAATGGCCATCACATCTTCTTCCGCGAAGGCGGTTTGGGTTGCTTGCTGATAGCTGTCGTGAACGGCCGGGAACATCGGCGTGTCCAATCCCGCGTCTTTCATCAGGCGGAGGTCCTTGGCCATGAGCTTCAAGGCAAATGCAGGCGGGAACGCGTTGGCAACAATGGACGACGATTTCAGTTTCAAGGCCGGGCTGGCAAACGATCCCTCATTCAAAATGGTGAGCATGTCTTCTTTTTTCACGCCGTGTTCTTCGGCAAAGACCACCATTTCGGCGAGGCCCTGTAGCGTTAGCGCCACGAAATAGTTCATCGCGAGCTTGGCCGAGCTGCCCGCTCCCTGGCCACCCAGGTGGAGCGAGATTTTGCCAATGACATCAAACAGTGGTTTCGCCCGGGCATAGGCCTCTGCCTCGCCTCCCGCCAGGATCACGAGCGTGCCATCCTGCGCCGGCTTCACACTGCCAGACACCGGTGCTTCCAGGAAGGCGATGCCTTTCTCATTGCAACGATCGGCCAGGTAACGTGACGTTCCGGGCGCTACCGTGCTCATGTCGATCACCAGCTTGCCAGGGTATTCTTTTTGCAACAAGCCGTCTTTGCCATCGAACACCACCTTCACCGCGGCGTCATCCGAAACCATCGTGAAGATGATGTCGCATGATTCCATGATCGCAGCTGGGTTTGTGGCCGAAATTGCTCCAGCGCTTACTGCTTCCTTTTCTTTTTCTTTTGTGCGATTGAAGACCTGGACACTGTAGCCGGCTTTCAACAAATTCTTTACGATGGGTGTGCCCATATTGCCCAGCCCAATCCATCCTACTTTTGGTTTACTCATCTTTTATGGTTTAAAATCCAAACTACTGTGGTCAATACTATTTCGTTATCGTTCTTCTGCAAACCAACATCGTTAATCATTATCATCCGCTATGAAGTTGCAAAATTTAAAGGCGATAGCTAGCGCCTCCTCTTCTTTCTTGCTGATCTTAATAGAAAATAACATATAGATCCAAAAACGATAAATCCGAGCATTGGGAATGCCGACAATAGCATCAACTCCGCTTTAGCGCGCCCGTCTACGTCTCCAGTGACTACGAACACTACTGTCTGGATCCAGTTTGCAAAACAAAACAAAGCAATCACTGCGAAGGCAACGATAAGCATAAAAGTGCCTGTTTTCACGCGTTTTGTCTCTGTTGATTTTCAAGGCAAGTTAACAAACAATTTGGGCTCGATCGCCCGATCATTCGGTTTGGTTATTCGCGCGCAGGGATCGCGCCTTCCAACGACGAAGCCTCACCAATGCGGTGGAATTTTGAAAAAGTCGTGGGGTGTGAGACCGGTGAATGCTTTGAAATCCTTTATGAAATGCGCCTGGTCGAAATAGCCTGCGGCGTGGCCGGCATAGGTCAGGCTTTTATGGGTGGAATAATTGTCGATCAATGTTCGCAGCCGCACGAGCGATGAAAAATGTTTGGGTGAAGTGCCTACAATCTTGCGGAAACGTTTCTCGAAGGGATCGCGGCTGATCGGCAACGTGTCCATGAGCGTGGCGATGCGAATGTCGCCTTTTGCTTGCTGTATGGTTTGCACCGCGTGGAGCACCAGGGGATCGTGCGGGGTTTGTCTTTTTGTGGACAAAAGAAATTGTTCTACTAAAGCGATGCGCTGGCGGTTGTTCGTGGCTTCCATCAATTGCTCTTCCAACGCCCGGAGCCGATCGCGGCGAACAATGTCCTCCAGGCCAACGCTCGCCCCAAACCATTCGTGCAGGGATTCCCGAAACCATGCCGACGCTCCTCCCTCTTCAAAAATGACGAGCAGGGTGGCCGCTCCTTTCTCGTAACGGACAAGCCGGGGTGTTTTTCGCAAGCCGGTGATGATGGAGGTGGGCAACGGTGCAGTACTGTCCTGTTCCGTGATCGCGATGTCGCCGGCAAGCCGGAAAGCCATCACCATGGATGTACTGGGCAAAATCCGGTTTTCCATACCCCCATCGCTCGCCACGATCATGAAGGCCTTGATGTAAGACCTCAGCGCGGGGGTGGGAATGTATTTTTCTACCTTCATGCGAAATGCAATGTCGTAGAAACGCGGGCGCCCAACAAAAAGTTTGGGTTCCCCTGGAGGAATGACGCCCTGATGTAAAAAAAATCCTAGGGCGACAACCGGAACAACGGATCGGCAGGCTGATCTTCCATAGGCAGGACCTCGGCATGAAATCCGAATTCCTCCAAAATATCGATCAGCACCTGCGGCTCCAGTTCATCTGTAGACGATTTCACGCGGAGGATCCGGTCGCAATCTTCCAGGTCGAAAGTGGCTTTGTAGTGCGAGCAGGTTTCATGGATGCGGTCGATCAGCATGTTGGCGATGCCACGATGCCGGACGTTGGTTTTAAAAACTTCGATCATCATGATGTAAGCGTTACAGGTGGTCTCAAAGAAATTTGAACTAAAGTAAAAGCGGGCCGCCGATAGATATCCACCGGCAGCCCGCCACCTTCTACCATTTGTTATTTATTCTTATCCTGGTTGATCATCCAGGAAATCCCAAATTTGTCGGTGGCCATTCCAAAGTATGCGCCCCAGGCTTGGTCCGCCATTGGCATCACGGGGGTGCCTCCTGCCGAAAGCGCCTTGAACAGTCTGTCGGCCTCCGCTTTGGAGTCGGGACTCAGGCACAAGTGAATGTTGTTGCCCTGGTTCACTTTTTGTCCCATCGATTCCACGGCATCGGTTCCCATCAGCATGTTGCCCCCTATCGGCAAGGCTACGTGCATCAGACCATGCGCTTCCTTGGGCGACATGCCTGCCCCAGCTGGCGTCTCGTTGAAGCGTTGTATGAACGCAAATTCTCCGCCAAATACAGACTTGTAAAAGTTGAACGCTGCTTCCGTGTTGCCTTGGAAGTTCAGGTAAGGATTTAGGGTTACCATTTTATTAATTTTTAGGTTGATGGATCACGGTTGGTGTCACACGCACCCTCTGTATTTCTAAACCGCTCCAGGAGTAGAAATGTTATGCGTGATTACGATACAAAGATATTGGCGCCCGGTGCAGCAGAGGGAGTCTGAACGCGGCAATTAGAGGGGTGATTTGCGACACTTTTTCACTCGGGAGTCGCGAGGAGGTAAAATAGACATGAAAGCTCCCGTGGATCAGGGACAAATGTGCATTTGATGTTTCATGCCCTGCTATTTCAAAGTAATAAATTTTTACTTAGAGTACCAACTCATGATACAAACGCAACAAGGTTTTGTGCGCGTCGTCACTCAGTCCCGGGTGCACTTTGGAAGTCTGGAGGATCGTGCTGCGCGTGGCCGTGAGCCAGCGGAAACGTTCGGCGATGGAGAGCGCGCCGATGGGGCCGGCGGTGGACCCTCCGCGACAAATGCGTTCGAAAGATTCGATATGATTGTTCAACTCCACCAGATCGAGATCGCCACACAACGCTTTGAGCCGATCCGGGTTTAGGATGAAGCGGGTGTCCAGAAACTTCTGATGTGAGCAATACAGGATCACGCCCACGTTGACGAACTCCTCTCGCTCGACACGGGGCACCACGCGGATGACGGCGTACTCAAACAAGTGACTCTCTTGCATACTGGGCTTCTTTTACAAAAAAATCGGAATGGGCAATGCGCGTGGTTAGAAATTGCGTATAGGCCTCGCGGTGTTTTTCAGGTGTTTCAAAAGGAGTGCCCTCCACGAGCCACTCGTCGGGGATCAGGGCCACGATGTCGCGGATGCGGGCTTCGGTGAGCAACGCGGTGTATTCGGCGTTCACCGCATCCAGTTCTTTGGCCTGGCGCAGCAGCACGTGATTCTTGATCAGTGGGAATGGCTTTTCAGGTTCCTCCCAACCGTTCCAGGAGTGATGAAAATAGAGTGACGCGCCGTGATCGATCAGCCACAACTCTTTGTGCCACCACAACATGTTGGTGTTGCGCGCTGTGCGATCCACGTTCATGAGC
>CBIHQM010000072.1:0-18922 GCA_966211885.1 uncultured Chryseolinea sp. | reverse complement strand
GCGAGGAAGCCTGGCCAACGCAACCCATCCCCACCAAGCCCGCACCGTTCGCACGCCAGGCCTTCACAGAGGACATGATCAACAAGATGACACCGGAGATCGAAAGCTGGGTAAAAGAAAAATTCAAAGGCCTGCGCACTGGCAAAAATTTCATTCCTCCCAGCAAGGAGGGCACCATTGTCTTCCCCGGCTTTGACGGCGGCGCCGAATGGGGCGGCGGGTCCTACGATCCTGAAACCGGTTTGCTTTATGTGAACGCAAACGAAATGCCCTGGATCCTCCAAATGGTGGACGTGCGCATGAAGGAAAACGCCTGGATCGGCATCTCCCTCTACCGCACACATTGCGCCACCTGCCACGGCATCGAACGCGCCGGAGATGGGCATGTGTTTCCATCCCTCCTGAAGGCGAATGAAAAGTTTAACAAAGAATCTCTCAAACAATTTATCCTGAAAGGAAAAGGCGTCATGCCTGCCTTCACACACCTCACCGAAAAAGAACGCGACGCCATCGCCCGCTATGTTCTGAACCTGGAGGAACGCACTGAAGATGAAAAGAAAGGCATCTTCGAACGCCATCCCGACATTCTCTACTCGAACACGGGCTACAACCGTTTCATGACACCCGAAGGCTACCCCGCTGTGGAGCCGCCTTGGGGAACGCTCAGAGCCATCGACCTGAACGCAGGGGAAATAAAATGGCAAGATCCCCTCGGAGAGTTTAAAGAGCTAAAAGAAAAAGGCGTGCCCCCCACGGGAACCGAAAACTATGGCGGAACGGCCACCACCGCTGGCGGCCTCGTTTTTGTTGCTGCCAGCCGCGATGAAATGTTTCGCGCCTTTGACAAGGCTACCGGCAAAATTCTTTGGGAATACAAATTGCCTTCCGGCGGATATGCAACGCCATCGGTATACGAAGTCGACGGAAAACAATACGTAGTGATCGCTTGTGGGGGTGGAAAGATGGGAACAAAATCAGGCGACAGTTTTGTGGCGTTCGCGCTTCCCAAGTGATAAATAACAACAAAAGTAACCTGCGATCATGATTAAGATGGAGAACCAAGCGGCGAGCAACCTTCATGTGGCCATCGTCATACTGGCCGCGGGTTCTTCTTCACGCATGGGGCAATCGAAGCAGTTGCTCCGGCTGCATGATACCACTGTGCTTCGCCACGCCATTACGGTTGCCTTACATGCCGGGCCAGCCGTGGTCACGGTGGTACTGGGTTCGTACGCGAAACAACATCGCGAAAGTATTCAATCGATGCCCGTGAGTATTGTCGTGAACGAGCAATGGGAAACGGGTATGGGAAGCTCGTTAAAAGCAGGGCTTCGGTACGTAGAAGCCCACCACCCCAACGTGACCGCTGTGCTCTTCATGGTTTGCGACCAACTGGCATTGACCACACAGCATCTGTTAAACCTCATTGGGAAAGCAGAAAAACCTATTGTCGCCTCTCATTACGCCGGATCGTCTGGCGTGCCCGCATTATTTAAAAAATCTCTCTTCCCTTCCCTCAATGCCCTTGGGGATGATCAAGGTGCAAAAAAAATGTTTCAGCTTTTTCCTGAACAAGTATCCACTGTGGATTTCCCCAAAGGAGAATTGGACCTCGACACGATGGAGGACTATCAAAATTATCTCAATCAAAAATAAAAAAAGCCATCCCTTCAAAAGGAATGGCTTTCAACCCACACAGTGGGATATAACTATACTTTGATCTCTACATCAACACCGCTGGGGAGCTCGAGCTTCATCAGGGCGTCAACAGTTTTAGCACTGTTGGAATAGATATCAACCAGACGCTTGTACGTGCAGAGTTGGAATTGCTCACGCGCCTTTTTGTTTACGTGGGGCGAGCGAAGCACGGTGAACTTTTCTTTTTCAGTGGGCAACGGAATGGGTCCACTCACTACAGCACCTGTAGCTTTTACAGCCCTAACAATCTTCTCAGAAGACTTGTCGACCAGGTTGTGGTCGTAGGACTTCAATTTTATTCTGATTTTCTGGTTCATACTATAGTGGTTAAGGAAATCGTCTAAATCCTTTACGTTAAATTATTTTGCTAAGGCTGCGCCTTTTACATCTTCAATTACTTTCTCGGCCAAGTTCTTCGGAACCGGGGCATAGTGAGAGAAGGTCAACGAAGCTGAAGCACGTCCTGAAGTAATGGTTCTCAAGTCCGTTACATAACCGAACAGTTCGGCCAGCGGCACATCGGCCTTGATCACCTGGGCACCCGAGCGGGTATCCATGCCCTTCATAACGCCTCTTCTGCGGTTCAAGTCACCGGTTACAGAACCTGTGAACTCGTCCGGCGAGAGCACTTCCACACTCATGATCGGTTCCAGCAACTGGGGAGCGCATTTCTTAGCGGCTTCTTTGAAGCCAATGCGTGCCGCCAATTCGAACGACAATGAGTCGGAGTCAACGTCATGGTAAGAGCCATGGAACAATCTTACTTTCATGTTGTCGATCTGGTAGCCGGCCAAAGGACCGTTCACCATCGACTGCTCGAAGCCTTTCTGGATGGCGGGGATGAATTCGCGAGGAATAACACCACCTACGATGTCGTTCACAAACTCCAATCCTTCCTTGTCGCCTTCCTGCAGTTCGCCGCGGGGTCCGAGTTCAAAAAGAATATCGGCAAACTTACCGCGACCACCGGTCTGCTTCTTGTATACTTCCTTGTGTTCAACCGACTTGGTGAGCGCTTCTTTGTAGGCCACCTGGGGAGCACCCTGGTTGATCTCTACTTTGAATTCGCGTTTCAGACGGTCGATGATAATTTCCAAGTGCAACTCGCCCATACCTCTCAGGATGGTCTGACCCGTTTCCTGATCTGTATTTACGCGCAGCGTAGGATCTTCTTCCACCAGCTTGGCAATGGCCATACCCAGTTTGTCCACGTCGGCTTGTTTCTTCGGCTCGATAGCGTAACCAATCACAGGCTCAGGGAACACCATGGATTCCATCACCACCTTGTTCTTTTCATCACAAAGCGTGTCGCCGGTCTTGATGTCTTTGAAACCTACCACGGCACCGATGTCACCGGCAGACAGTCTTTCGATCTGATTCTGCTTGTTGGCGTGCATCTGGAATACGCGGGAGATACGTTCCTTTGCTTCGGAGCGGGTGTTGTAGATATAAGAACCAGATTCCAGTACGCCGGAGTATGCGCGGATAAAGCACAGACGGCCTACGAACGGATCGGTTGCAATTTTAAATGCCAGGGCAACGAAAGGTCCTTTTTCGTCGGGTTTGATAGCCACTTCTTCGTTGGTATCGGGGTTGATACCTACGATCGTGTCTTTGTCCATCGGTGAAGGAAGGAGTTCCATCACATAGTCCAGCATGGTTTGCACGCCTTTGTTCTTGAATGAAGAACCGCACACCATGGGAACGATGGCCATATCGATGGTTGCTTTACGCAACGCAGTCAAAATTTCTGTTTCAGTGATGGAGTTGGGATCCTCGAAGAATTTCTCCATGAGGCTCTCATCGTATTCGGCTACGGATTCCAGCAATTTCTCGCGGTATTCAGCAGCTTCTTCTACCATGTCTTCAGGAATGGGAACAACCTTGTAGGTCATGCCTTTGTCTTCTTCATTCCAGATGATACCGCGGTTGTTCACTAAGTCAACCACGCCGCGGAAGTTTTCTTCAGAACCGATGGGCAACTGGAGGGCTACAGCTTTGCTGCCGAGCTTCTCTTTTACTTGCTTGCAAACGCCGAGGAAGTCGGAACCTGCGCGGTCCATTTTATTTACGAAGCCGATGCGGGCAACTTTGTAGTTGTCGGCTAGGCGCCAGTTGGTTTCGGATTGAGGCTCAACACCGTCAACGGCGCTGAACAAGAACACGAGACCATCCAATACGCGGAGGGAGCGGTTCACTTCTACCGTAAAGTCAACGTGCCCGGGGGTATCGATGATGTTTACGTGGTAGTCGTTGCTTCTGTATTTCCAGTATACGGTTGTGGCTGCAGAAGTGATGGTGATACCTCTTTCTTGCTCTTGCGCCATCCAGTCCATCGTGGCCGCACCATCGTGCACCTCACCGATCTTGTGGTTCACCCCGGAATAGTACAGGATACGCTCAGTGGTGGTGGTTTTACCAGCATCAATGTGCGCAGCGATACCAATGTTTCTGGTGAATCTTAAATCCCTAGCCATGTATATCTGTTAATTAAAATCTGAAATGTGAAAAAGCCTTGTTGGCTTCCGCCATGCGATGGGTATCGTCTTTCTTTTTGATGGCAGCGCCTTCACCTTTGGAAGCTGCGATGATCTCGGCCGCCAACTTGTCCATCATGGTCTTTTCGCCACGCAGACGGGCGTAGTCGATAAGCCATTTGATGCTGAGGTTGATCTTGCGCTCAGGTCTGATTTCTACCGGCACCTGGAAAGTAGCACCCCCTACGCGGCGGCTCTTTACTTCAACGGCGGGAGTCAGGTTGCTCATAGCGCGTTTCCACACTTCAAGACCACTTTCGTTGGTCTTCTTTTCTACTTGCTCAACGGCGTCGTAGAAAATGGTGTAGGCCACGCTCTTTTTGCCCTGTTCCATCAGGTAGTTCACAAACTTGGTCACCAGCGTATCCTGGAATTTAGGATCGGGCAACAGGTATCTTTTCTTAGGTTTTGACTTTCTCATCGCTTCTAAAGATTATTTTTTCTTGGCGCCGCCTTTTGCAGGGGCTGCAGCTGCTGCTCCCGGTTTAGGTCTCTTGGCACCGTATTTCGAGCGGCTTTGTTTACGGCCATTCACACCGGCGGTATCGAGCGCACCACGGATGATGTGGTAACGAACGCCGGGAAGGTCTTTCACCCGACCACCGCGGATCAGCACGATGGAGTGTTCCTGCAGGTTATGGCCTTCACCAGGGATATACGCGTTCACCTCTTTTCCATTGGTGAGACGTACGCGGGCTACTTTGCGCATAGCAGAGTTAGGTTTTTTAGGCGTTGTTGTGTACACACGTGTACAAACGCCCCTGCGCTGAGGGCAGGAATCCAGGGCAGGCGACTTTGACTTGAACGTCAATTTCTTTCTTCCCTTTCTTACAAGTTGCTGAATGGTAGGCATTTATATTTTACTTTATAAACCTCTCAAAAATTAGGACTGCAAAGGTATCATAAGAAACAAAGGATACAAAACCTTTTTCCAAGAATTTTGCAGCCTCCCCGCTTTAAAAACCCTGATTTTAAGCCTTTTGGCGTTATTTTTCTGTTATGCCTCCCCAACGGTACCCCCAAAATTCATGGGAAACTTCGGCATATCGTCGGTTCGCTTGATGGAGCCGAAGCTGGCCTCGTACTTCTCAATATTGTCTTTCAAGGCGAAAAGGAAGCGTTTGGCGTGTTCCGGGGTGATGACAATGCGCGATTTTACCTTCGCTTTTGCCACTCCCGGCATCAACCGGATAAAATCGATGACAAATTCGCTGTTGGAATGGGCGATCATGGCCAAATTGGAATAAACGCCCTCGGCGATTTCCTCTGTCAGCTCGATGTTGATCTGGGCCTGTTGCTGCTGTTTGTTCTTGTCGTCGGACATAATAAAGAGGGATAAAAAAAGGGTTGATGCTTTTTTACGGCATCAACCCGATTTATGGTATGTCTACATTAATCCTGTAGTTCTTTCTCGCGGTCGCGGCTCTTTTCGCGCGATGCGGAGGCCTGCATGGCATCATACTCGTCCTTGTGGGTCACGATGATGTCATTGTACTTGCGCTGACCGGTACCGGCAGGGATCAGGTGACCTACGATCACGTTTTCCTTCAAGCCCATCAACCAGTCGGTTTTTCCGCGGATGGCCGCTTCGCTGAGCACCTTCGTCGTTTCCTGGAAGGATGCGGCCGACAGCCAGCTTTCCGTCTTCAACGAGGCCTGGGTGATACCTTGCAGCGTAGGTCTGGAAACGGCCGGCATCGCGTCGCGAACCTCAACCAATTTCTGATCCTTTCTGCGGAGCACCGAGTTCTCGTCTCTGAATTCGCGGGCCGTAATGATCTGGCCGGCTTTCAGGTTCGGGGAATCGCCTGCGTCGATAACCACTTTCTTATCCAATACCGTGTCGTTGTCTTCACGGAATTGCAGCTTGTCTACGTATTCGTTTGTGAGGAAGCTGGTGTCTCCCGGATCGATGATCTCCACTTTCTGCATCATCTGGCTTACGATAGCCTCGATGTGCTTGTCGTTGATCTTCACACCTTGCAGACGGTATACTTCCTGGATTTCGTTCACCAGGTACTCTTGCACCGCCGTAGGGCCTTTGATCGAAAGGATATCGGAAGGTGTGATGGAACCGTCTGACAACGGTTGACCTGCTTTCACAAAGTCGTTGTCCTGTACCAGGATGTGCTTGGACAGCGGCACCAGGTAGCGTTTCTGAACACCGTCGCGCGACTCGATGAAGATCTCGCGGTTACCGCGTTTGATACCACCATAAGTCACCACGCCGTCGATCTCGCTCACGACAGCCGGGTTAGAAGGGTTACGCGCTTCGAACAATTCCGTTACGCGGGGCAGACCCCCTGTAATATCCCTTGATTTACCCATCGTACGAGGGATCTTGGCCAATACCTGACCGGCTTTGATCTTCTCGCCAGCATCCACCGCTAAGTGGGCGCCTACAGGAATGTTATAGCCTTTAGTGTCGGTTTTACCTTTCACCACGATAGCCGGGTTCTTGGTCTTATCACGCGTGTCGGTAATAACCTTTTCGCGGTGACCGGTTTGTTCATCGGATTCTTCCTTGTAGGTGATACCCTCGATGATCGACTCGTACTCGATAGTACCGTCGAACTCGGAAAGGATCACGGCGTTGTAAGGATCCCAGAAGCAGAACTCGTCGCCTTTCTCTACCTTCTGGCCATCTTCCACTTTCAGGAAGGCACCGTAAGGAACGTGGTTGGTGATGAGCACTCTGTTCTTTTCTTTATCCAGGATACGGATCTCACCGGTACGACCCATCACAACCTTCACAGGTTTGTCATCACGGTCGGTGGTTTCGATCACGCGGATACCTTCGAATTCAAGCACACCAGCGAATTTCGCTTTGATGTTGGCTTCTACCGCGATGTTGGATGCAGTACCCCCTACGTGGAACGTACGGAGGGTAAGCTGTGTACCGGGCTCACCGATGGATTGGGCTGCAATAACCCCCACCGCTTCGCCGGACTGCACCATCTTGCCAGTAGCCAGGTTACGGCCATAGCATTTCGCGCATCCACCAATTCTCGACTCGCACGTGAGCAAAGAACGGATCTCCACTTCTTCGATGCCGGCATCTTCAATAACTTTTGCCAGTTCGTCGGTGATCTCTTGGTTAGCGTCGCAGATCATTTCATCGGACAGCGGATCGTAGATGGAGTGTACCGTGGTACGGCCTACGATTCTTTCCGACAAAGGCTCTACGATATCTTCGTTGTCTTTCAGTGCTGTTACTTTCAAACCGCGCAATGTGCCGCAATCTTCTTCGGTGATCACAAGATCCTGGGCAACGTCGACCAAACGACGGGTCAGGTATCCGGCATCGGCCGTTTTCAAAGCGGTATCGGCAAGACCTTTACGCGCACCGTGGGTGGAGATAAAGTACTCCAACACGTCCAGTCCTTCTTTGAAGTTGGAGAGGATCGGGTTTTCGATGATCGATCCCACAGAGCCGGCGAGGTTTTTCTGAGGCTTAGCCATCAGACCGCGCATACCGCCCAACTGACGGATCTGTTCGCGCGAACCGCGGGCACCGGAGTGCATCATCATATAGATGGAGTTGAACCCTTGCTGGTCTTCTTCCAACTGCTTCATCAGCGTGTTGGTGAGCAACGTGTTGGTACGGGTCCAGATGTCGATCACCTGGTTGTAACGCTCGTTGTCCGTGATAAGACCCATCATGTAGTTGTTCCACACGCTGTCTACTTCTTCCTGTGCGTTGGCTACCAGTTTGGGTTTTTCGTCCGGAACTTTCACGTCGTTCAAGCCCATGGAAAGACCGCCTTTGTAGGCCATCTGGAAACCGAGTTCTTTAATATCGTCGAGGAACTTCGCGGCTTTGGATTGACCTGCAGCTTTGAATACGTCGGCGATGATGGTTTGAAGTTTTTTCTTCGTGAGCAGTTCGTCTACGAAGCCTACTTCTTCCGGTACGTACTGGTTGAAAATCACGCGACCTGCAACGGTCTCGATCATCTTCGTGGTCAGCTCGCCGGTTTTCTTATCTCTTACTTTCGCGCGCACTTTCACGTTGGCGTGCTTGGACAGCTTGCCTTCGTTGAATGCCACGATGATTTCTTCTGCGGAATAGTAGGATTTGCCTTCGCCTTTGATCAGGTTGTCAGGAGTGCTCTTTCTGCCTTTTGTGAGGTAGTAGAGACCCAACACCATGTCTTGGGAAGGTACCGTGATCGGGGCGCCGTTCGCAGGGTTCAAGATGTTGTGCGAGGAAAGCATCAGCATAGACGCTTCCAAGATCGCTTCTTGTCCCAGGGGAACGTGAACCGCCATCTGGTCACCGTCGAAGTCGGCGTTGAAGGCCGTACATACGAGGGGGTGCAACTGGATAGCTTTTCCTTCGATCAGTTTCGGTTGGAAAGCCTGGATACCCAATCTGTGGAGCGTAGGAGCGCGATTCAAAAGAACGGGGTGTCCTTTCAATACGTTTTCCAAAATATCCCAGATCACAGGATCCTTGCGGTCAACAATTTTCTTGGCCGACTTCACCGTCTTCACAATACCTCTTTCGATGAGCTTGCGGATGATGAACGGCTTGAACAATTCGGCCGCCATATCTTTGGGCAGACCGCATTCGTGCAATTTCAATTCAGGACCTACCACGATAACCGAACGACCGGAGTAGTCAACACGCTTACCGAGCAAGTTTTGACGGAAGCGGCCTTGTTTACCTTTGAGCATATCGCTCAACGATTTGAGGGCGCGGTTTCCATCGGAACGCACGGCGTTCACTTTACGGGAGTTGTCGAACAAAGAGTCGACGGCTTCTTGAAGCATGCGCTTCTCGTTACGGAGAATCACTTCAGGAGCTTTGATATCGATGAGACTCTTGAGACGGTTGTTACGGATGTACACGCGACGATACAGATCGTTCAAATCCGACGTAGCGAAACGGCCGCCATCCAGGGGAACAAGGGGACGCAATTCCGGGGGAATTACGGGAACCATCTTGATCACCATCCATTCGGGTTTGTTCTCGATGCGGGTGCGGGCATCGCGGAAAGCTTCTACCACTTTCAAGCGCTTCAAAGCTTCTGCCTTACGTTGTTGTGACGTATCGGTAGCGGCCTGGTGACGGAGGTCATAAGAAAGCGTATCGAGTTGTGTTCTGCTCAACAACATTTCCAAAGCATCAGCACCCATTTTGGCGATGAATTTCTTCGGGTCGTTGTCGTCCAGCAATTGGTTTTCGCGGGGAAGTTTGTCGATAATGTCGAGGTATTCTTCTTCGGTGAGGAAGTCGAGTCTCTTCACGCCATCTTCTTCTTTCATACCGGGTTGGATCACCACATACCGTTCGTAGTAGATGATCTGATCCAGTTTCTTGGTGGCAAGACCCAGCAGGTAGCCGATCTTGTTGGGCAAGGAACGGAAATACCAGATGTGCGCTACAGGCACCACCAGCTCGATGTGGCCCATGCGCTCGCGACGTACCTTCTTCTCGGTTACTTCAACCCCGCAGCGATCGCAGATGATACCCTTGTAACGACTTCTTTTATACTTACCGCAATGACATTCCCAATCCTTCACGGGACCGAAAATCCGCTCGCAGAACAACCCGCCCATTTCAGGCTTGTAGGTTCTGTAGTTGATGGTTTCCGGCTGTGTAACTTCACCATGCGAGCTTTCCAGAATGGATTCAGGAGAAGCTAAGCTGATGGTGATCTTCGAGAAGTCGCTGTTGATTTTCTTATTTTTTCTGAAAGACATAAGCTGTGGTTTTCAGTGAGGGCCGCTCCTTTTACAGAGCGGCCTTACATTTTATTTTTAACAGGACGGATGCGTTATCCTTCCGACTTAATCCATGGTGATCTCAAGCGCCAGACCTCTGAGCTCGTGCACCAACACGTTGAACGACTCAGGAATATTCGGTTTGCGCATGTTTTCGCCTTTCACAATCGCTTCGTATGCCTTGGCGCGACCAATCACGTCGTCAGACTTGATGGTGAGGATTTCCTGGAGGATGTGCGAAGCACCGAAGGCCTCGATTGCCCAAACCTCCATTTCACCAAAGCGCTGACCACCGAATTGTGCCTTACCACCAAGCGGTTGCTGTGTGATGAGGGAATAGGGTCCGATGGAACGGGCGTGCATCTTATCGTCAACCAAGTGGCCGAGTTTCAGCATGTAGGCCATACCTACCGTTACGGGCTGGTCGAATTTCTCGCCGGTGAGACCGTCGTACAAATAGGTCCGTCCGTATTCCGGCAAGCCGGCTTCTTTCAATTCGGCTTGCACCTGATCCAGGGTTGCTCCGTCGAAGATCGGGGTTGCATATTTTTTGCCCAGCTTGTGGCCGGCCCATGCCAACACCGTTTCGTAGATCTGACCCAAGTTCATCCGTGAAGGTACACCCAGCGGGTTCAAGCAGATGTCTACCGGGGTTCCGTCCAACAGGAAAGGCATGTCTTCTTCGCGTACAATACGCGCTACAACACCCTTGTTACCGTGACGGCCGGCCATCTTATCCCCTACTTTCAGCTTGCGCTTTTTCGCTACGTATACTTTTGCCAGTTGCACGATGCCGGTAGGGAGTTCGTCGCCTACTTCCAGCGTGAAACGTTCGCGTTTGAACTCACCGGCGTAAGAGTTACGCTTCAGCAAGTAGTTCTTCACCGTCTGAGCCACCAGGTCGTTGGTGTGCTCGTCGCTGGTCCAGTTCTCCAGGCTGATGTCGGCAATCAAGTTCACTTCTTCAGGAACGTTGTAGTTGCTTTCATCGCGGTAGATGTTCTTATCGGGGAACAGGTTGTTGTCGATCACCTTGGCAGAGATCTTCACACCCTTGCTGATGAGTTCATCACCGAATTTATGCTTCACACCGTTGCTGGTTTTGCCGTTCAACAGGTGGGCAAGTTTCTTGATCATTTCCTCGCGGAGTTCGGCCAATTGCTTGCTGTACTTGTTCTTCAGGGCATCCAGTTCTTTCTTCGACTTGGTGCGAACATCCTTGTCGCGTTTCGGGCGCGAGAAGAGTTTCGTTTCAATCACCACGCCTTTCAATGACGGGGGTGCCTTGAGGGATGCATCTTTCACATCGCCGGCTTTGTCGCCGAAGATGGCGCGGAGCAGTTTCTCTTCCGGCGTAGGATCGGTTTCACCTTTCGGGGTGATCTTACCGATGAGGATATCGCCTTCTCTTACTTCTGCACCGATGCGGATGATACCGTTCTCGTCGAGGTGCTTCACGGCTTCTTCGCTCACGTTCGGGATTTCCGAAGTAAGTTCTTCTTCACCGCGTTTGGTGTCGCGCACTTCGAGTTCGAATTCTTCGATGTGGATCGAAGTGTAAACGTCGTCGCGTACAACACGCTCGGAGATTACGATCGCATCCTCGAAGTTGTAACCTTGCCAAGGCATGTAAGCCACGAGCAGGTTGCGTCCCAGGGCGAGCTCGCCGTTCTGGGTTGCATAACCCTGGCACAGCGGCTGGCCTTTCTCCACCTTCTGGCCTTTTCTTACGAGCGGCGTCAGGTTGATACAGGTATCCTGGTTGGTTCTTCTGAACTTGATCAGGCTATAGGTCTTGAATTCATCGTCGAAGCTGGCGAGTTGTTGCTCTTCCGTTACTTCGTATTTGATGGTGATCTTCTTGGCATCTACAAACTCAACCACGCCAGGTCCTTCTGCCAGGATCAACGCGCGAGAGTCGAGGGCTACGCGACCTTCCAAACCTGTACCTACGATAGGGGCTTCAGGTCTGATCAGCGGCACAGCCTGACGTTGCATGTTCGAACCCATCAGGGCGCGGTTAGCATCGTCGTGCTCGAGGAAGGGGATCATCGAAGCGGCCACCGACACGATCTGGTTGGGGGCGATGTCCATGTAACGCAAGTCTTTCGGCTCGATTACGGGGAAGTCACCTTCAAAACGTGCCTTGATCTTTTCGTCAATGAATTCACCGGTAGGCTTGATGGCCACTTTCGCTTGCGCGATGTAGTGCGTATCTTCTTCTTCGGCCGTGAGGAAAATCACGGGCTCTTTTATTTTCACTTTGCCATTCTCCACCTTACGGTAAGGCGTTTCGATAAAGCCCATCTTGTTCACTTTGGCGTGAACGCAGAGAGACGAGATCAAACCGATGTTCGGACCTTCCGGGGTTTCGATGGTACAGAGGCGTCCGTAGTGCGTGTAGTGTACGTCACGAACTTCGAAGCCTGCGCGTTCGCGGGAAAGACCACCGGGACCGAGTGCCGACATTCTACGCTTGTGCGTGATCTCGGCCAGCGGGTTGGTTTGGTCCATGAACTGCGACAGCTGGTTGGTTCCAAAGAACGAGTTGATCACCGACGACAACGTGCGCGCGTTGATCAAATCAACGGGCTTGAATTCTTCGTTGTCGCGAACGTTCATTCTTTCTTTGATGGTACGGGCCATACGGGCCAGACCAACGCCAAACTGCGAATACAACTGCTCCCCTACGGTTCTCACGCGACGGTTGCTCAAGTGGTCGATGTCGTCCACTACAGCTTTCGAGTTGATGAGGCCGATGAGGTATTTTACGATAAGGATAATATCGTCTTTGGTCAATACGCGGTGATCGAAGCTGAGGTCAAGACCGAGCTTCTTGTTGATCCGGTAGCGTCCTACTTCACCCAGGTCATAGCGTTTCTCGCTGAAGAACAGGCTTTGGATGATATCGCGGGCCGTTTGTTCATCGGGAGCTTCGGTATTTCTCAACTGGCGGTAGATATACTCCACAGCTTCTTTTTCGGAGTTGGAAGTATCCTTGGCCAGGGTATTGAAAATGATGTGGTAGTCGGCGATGTTGATATCGTCGCGGTGCAGGATGATCGACTTCACGCCGCTGTCCAGGATCACATCCACATCTTCGGCCGACAGGGTGTGGTCGCGTTCCAGCAACACTTCGTTACGATCGATCGACACTACTTCACCGGTATCTTCGTCCACAAAGTCTTCCGTCCAGGTTTTCAAAACGCGGGCGGCCAGTTTGCGGTCTACTACCTTCTTGAGGGTGTTTTTAGTAGCCTCTACTTCTTCAGACAAGCCGAAGAGGTCAAGGATGTCTTTATCGGAACCATAACCAATGGCACGGAGCAGTGTGGTTACGGGGAATTTCTTTTTACGGTCGATGTAGGCATACATCACGGCGTTCACGTCTGTCGCGAATTCGATCCATGATCCTTTGAAGGGGATGATCCGGGCAGAGTATAATTTCGTTCCGTTGGTGTGCTTGCTCATGGCAAAGAACACGCCGGGGGAACGGTGAAGCTGCGATACGATAACGCGTTCGGCACCATTGATCACAAAGGAGCCTTTCTCGGTCATATACGGGATATTGCCGAGGAACACTTCTTGTTCGATGGTTTCGAAGTCTTCGTTGTCTTCGTCGTTACACGTCAGACGAAGTTTTGCTTTCAGGGGTACGGAGAACGTCAGGCCTCGATCGATACACTCGTCCACATTGTATTTGGGAGGATCGATGGTATAGTCTACGAATTCGAGTACGAAGTTCTCGCGCGAGTCGCTAATGGGGAAGTTCTCAGCAAAAACCTTGTAAAGGCCTTCGTTCTGCCGCTTTTCGGCAGGCGTTTCAATCTGTAAGAAATCTTTGAAAGACTGGAGTTGAAGATCCAGAAAATCAGGATAGTCAAGGACTCTCTCGC
Source organism: uncultured Chryseolinea sp. (assembly GCA_966211885.1). Classification (GTDB taxonomy): domain Bacteria; phylum Bacteroidota; class Bacteroidia; order Cytophagales; family Cyclobacteriaceae; genus Chryseolinea. The sequence goes on along the minus strand of CBIHQM010000072.1, from coordinate 5,061 downwards.
TTGAAGAGAAATCGATTCTATCGTTTATAGTCTTCTTTGTCAAGGTGTTTAACGTTTAAGTTCTAAGATCCTGGACGGAGAACAATAGAAAAAAACAAGTCGTTCAGGCTGAGCGAGTTGTTCAGGTACAAATAGGAATAGACCCCGTCCTGATCCAGTGATCCGGAAACGGGGTCTAACCGAAGTTTGTTAGACGGTACCCTTCGTCAAGAAGATTACTTCAACTCTACTTCGGCACCAGCCTCAACGAGTTGCTTCTTAAGGTTTTCTGCTTCGTCCTTAGGCAAGCCTTCTTTGATAGTTTTGGGAGCGCCATCTACCATGTCTTTAGCTTCTTTCAAGCCAAGGCCGGTAAGTTCTTTCACCAATTTCACGATTTGCAGTTTATTTGCACCAGCTGCTTTCAAAACTACGTCGAAGTTAGTTTTTTCTTCAGCGGCGGCAGCACCACCACCTGCACCACCGGCAGGAGCAGCTACAACGGCTGCAGCAGCAGGTTCAATGCCATAGGTTTCTTTCAGGTAAGAAGCGAGTTCGTTTACTTCTTTAACAGTGAGTTCAACAAGTTGATCTCCGAGTGCTTTAATGTCGGCCATTTTAGTAAAGTTTAATTAATTCGTTTGTTCAATAATTATTTAGTTCCGCGTTCTTCCAGGGCTTTCACCAAGCCGGCAACGGTGTTCTTGCCGCTAAGCAGCGCAGAGACAACATTCTTGGCAGGCGATTGCAGCAAGGAAATAACTTCGCCGATGAGCTCGTTTTTGGACTTCAGCTCGGTCAGCGTTTTTAAGTTCTCGTCCCCGATAAACAGGGCGGACTCGATAGATGCACCTTTCAGTACGGGTTTGCCTTCGAGCTTCTTGCGAAACTCGGTGATCACCTTGGCGGGCGTGTTGCCGATTTCTTTGGAGAAGATAACTCCGGAGAAACCTTTCAACGTCGCAAACAAAGGAGAGTAATCCACGCCTTCTTGTCTTTCAAGGGCTTTCTGGATCAGCGTGTTTTTATACACTCTGTATTCCACACCACTCTTGAAGCACAACCTTCTGAAGTTGTTTACCTGCTCCACGGTGAAACCGGAAGCGTCGGTAATGTAGAAGTGCGCGTTGTCGGCAAACTTTGTCGAAAGTTCGTCTATAATCTGTGCTTTTTCTTCTCTGGTCATGTTCTTATTGCTTAACGCCAGCTACGGAATTGGTGTCAACGGTAATACCCGGGCTCATCGTGGTCGACAAAGTGATACTTTGGAAGTAAGTTCCCTTTGCGGATGCGGGCTTCAGCTTGGCAATAACATTGATCATTTCTGCGACGTTGTCCCGGATCTTATCGGCCGAGAAGGAAGCTTTACCAACACTGCAGTGGATGATACCTTGTTTATCAATTTTGAAGTCGATTTTACCGGCTTTTACTTCTTTCACGGCTTTACCAACTTCGAGCGTAACAGTTCCTGATTTAGGATTGGGCATGAGGCCGCGGGGTCCGAGGATCTTACCCAACTTACCAACTTTTGCCATTACCGTAGGGGTACAGATGATCACATCGATATCTGTCCAGCCGCCTTCGATCTTTTGGAGGAAGTCGTCCAGGCCTACGTGTTCGGCGCCGGCGTCTTTTGCTTCCTGAACTTTGTCAGGGGTGCAAAGAACCAACACGCGTACGTCTTTACCGATTCCATGGGGCAACGCTACAACACCTCTCACCATTTGGTCAGACTTTTTAGGGTCTACACCCAGGCGGATGTCAACGTCAATAGAGGAATCGAACTTTACAAAGGTGATCTCCTTTACAAGTTTTGAAGCATCTTCAAGGGAATACTCCTTCTCAGGATTGTATTTCGCAAGGACTGCTTTTCTGTTTTTAGAAATTTTCGCCATCGCTGTGATTATTTATCCCAAGGGGGAGTTCCTGATACTGTTATACCTAAGCTTCTTGCCGTTCCAGCTACCATTTTCATGGCAGACTCAACTTTGAATGCGTTGAGGTCGGGCATTTTTGTTTCGGCAATCGTCTTTACCTGATCCCAGGTGATCGAGCCCACCTTGGTGCGGTTCGGTTCTGCGGATCCTTTTTGTTTTTTTGCTGCATCCAAAATCAGGATTGCGGCGGGAGGAGTTTTGATTACGAAATCGAACGACTTGTCGTTGTAGATACTGATCAAAACGGGCAACACCTGTCCGGGTTTGTCCTGCGTACGGGCATTGAATTGCTTACAAAAGTCCATGATGTTCAGACCTTTGGAACCCAATGCAGGACCAATCGGAGGTGCAGGGTTTGCCTGTCCGCCTTTTACCTGTAATTTCAGATAACCTATAATTTGTTTTGCCATGTTATCTTAATCTAGCTTTTCAACCTGCATGTAACTTAATTCGACCGGTGTGTTCCGACCGAAGATCTTTACCATCACGTTGAGTTTCTTTTTGTCTTCAAAAATTTCCTCTACCGTGCCGGTAAATCCACTGAAAGGTCCATCCATAACTTTTACGGACTCGCCCTTGATAAAAGGTGTTTCGAGTTTTTCCTCGAATTCGTCAATCTCATCAACTTTACCGAGAATCCTATTTACCTCTGATTGACGAAGAGGTACAGGATCCTTGGAAGCCCCGGTGCCGTTGTTACCGAGAAACCCAATCACGCCCGGAATGCTATTGACAGCGTGGTGAGCCTCCCCGTTCGAGAGATCTGCGGAAAGGAGAACGTAGCCCGGGAAGAAATTTCTTTCTCTCACCCGTTTCTTACCGTTTCTCATTTCGTATACTTTTTCAGAAGGGATCAGAACTTGCGGAATGAAATCCGTGAGCTTTGAGCGTTCAATCTCAGTTTCCAGGTAAGATTTTACCTTCTTTTCCTGGCCGCTGACGACCCTGAGCACATACCATTTCAGTTCGCCCATGACCTTCTGCATTAAAATTCCCTGTAAAACCACTTCAGACCTGATTTGAAAACCACGTCCACAGCGTATATGACTAAAGCGAAAATGGTGGAAGCTACCAACACCAGCATGGCGCTGCCTTGCAACTCACTGTACTTTGACCAAGTAACCTTGTTCTTGATCTCATCCCAGGACTCTGCGATATAGGTCTTTAACCTCTCCATTTTGATTTTTTTAACTTTTTGCACGGGTGGAGAGACTCGAACTCCCAGCCAATGGTTTTGGAGACCACTACTCTACCAATTGAGCTACACCCGTTTATTTAAAAATACCGAATTCTGGCCTTTTTGACCTTCCTTTAGCCGGAGCCGCTCAAACTCCTGAGCCGCACCCATGTACCTCAGCCCAAAAGGACTGCAAAGGTAAAACAAAGGACCAGAAAACAAAAGCGTTCCTGAAAATTTTCAGAAACGCTTTATGCTTTGATTATCTGGAGGTTAGTCCAGGATTTCAGTCACCTGACCCGATCCTACGGTACGGCCACCTTCGCGGATAGCGAAACGAAGACCTTTTTCCATAGCGATCTTGTTGATCAGCTCAACTTCGATGGAGATGTTATCGCCAGGCATAACCATTTCCACGCCGGCAGGAAGCTTACACTCACCTGTTACGTCGGTTGTGCGGAAATAGAATTGAGGGCGGTATTTGTTAAAGAATGGCGTGTGACGGCCACCTTCTTCTTTCGAAAGAACGTAAACTTCGGCTTTGAATTTAGCGTGGGGCTTCACCGATCCAGGCTTGCAAATAACCATACCACGACGGATTTGCTCTTTTTCAATACCGCGGAGGAGGAGACCTACGTTGTCGCCGGCTTCACCTCTGTCGAGGATCTTACGGAACATTTCCACACCCGTGATGGTAGATTTAAGGTTTTCAGCACCCATACCGAGGATTTCTACGGCATCGCCAGTGTTGATAACACCTCTTTCAATTCTACCGGTAGCAACGGTACCACGACCAGTGATCGAGAACACGTCTTCTACAGGCATCAGGAAGTCTTTGTCGATCAAACGAACGGGCAGGGGGATATAATCATCCACAGCCTTCATCAGTTCTTCAACTTTTTCAACCCATTTCGGCTCGCCGTTCAGGGCGCCGAGAGCGGAACCTCTGATAACAGGCATCGTGTCGCCAGGGAAGCTGTAAGCGGACATGAGTTCGCGAACTTCCATTTCAACGAGGTCAAGCAATTCTGCATCGTCAACCAAGTCAACTTTGTTCATGAATACTACCAGGGCGGGCACACCTACCTGACGAGCCAAAAGGATGTGCTCGCGGGTTTGGGGCATAGGTCCGTCAGTAGCAGCTACCACGAGGATAGCGCCGTCCATCTGGGCAGCACCCGTCACCATGTTTTTCACATAGTCGGCGTGACCAGGGCAGTCAACGTGCGCATAGTGACGCTTTTCAGTAGCGTATTCTACGTGCGAGGTGTTGATAGTGATACCGCGTTCTTTTTCTTCAGGAGCGTTATCGATAGAGGAGAAATCGCGCATTGAGGCGAGTCCTTTGGATGCAAGAACCTTAGTAATTGCTGCGGTAAGCGTGGTTTTACCGTGATCGACGTGACCGATAGTACCAACGTTTACGTGTGGTTTCGAACGATCAAATGTTTCTTTTGCCATATTTGAAAATCCCTGTTAAAGTTTAAAATTATAAGTGTTTGAAATTGTTTTTTACCTATTTCTTCGGTCCTGCCTGCTGCTGAACCTAACACCCTGAACATTTTAAGCCTTTGAAAAGGGTTTGCTTTTCGTTTTTCATGGATCCTTAGACGGTATAAGAGTCGCTACGTCTTACATGCTTCCTGTCTTGAATCCTTTTTGATGAGGTCCCGATAGTTATCGGGAGAACTCACGACTTCTCTAAGTGAGCTGTTGATGAGGATTGAACTCACGACCTCTTCCTTACCAAGGAAGTGCTCTACCACTGAGCTACAACAGCTTTTAAAATCCTGCCGTTCTCCTCTTTTATAGACTTCAACAGCCTAGTGGGTCAATTTTGCGTTTTGGCTTAATCAAACCAGGTTTTTGGCCTGATTTCTTTTGCCGAGTGCTCATTGACCGGAGTCAAAATGAGCGGGAGACGAGGCTCGAACCCGCGACCTATAGCTTGGAAGGCTATCGCTCTAC
>CBIHQM010000071.1:0-19093 GCA_966211885.1 uncultured Chryseolinea sp. | reverse complement strand
GCAAAGTTGCTCAGCCAACTGTCCACCACATAATACGCCACGGGCACCGCCAGCGCAAAGGAGATCGCCACCAGCTGCACATACTCACGTGAGAACATCACCAGGATCTGGCTCACGTTTGCGCCCAGCACTTTGCGGATGGCCACTTCTTTGCCCTTGCGATTCACGACAAAAGTGATCAGGCCATAGAGTCCAAGACAGCCGATGAGCAGGAATAGCAAGGCGAACAATTGAAAGAGCTGTGCATATTTGTTTTCCTGCGCATAGAAGGCCCGGATGTTTTCGTCGAAGAATTGATAGGCGAACACGTGTTCCGGGTAATTCTCTTTCCATATTTTTTCGATGTCCTTCACGGCCGCCATCAGGCTTTTTCCTTCCCGGGTTTGAAGCTTGATGCTCACCGTGGAGTATGAACCCGGTTCGGTGCGCATGGCGATGTTGTCGTATCCTTCCTTCAGGGAGTTCATAAAATAATTGTTCACCACCCCGACAACGGTCATGATCTGGCCATTCCATTTCAGTGGCTGGCCGAGGGCTTCTTCCGGCGTGCCCAGGCTGAGGGAGTTGACCAGTTGCTGATTGATAAGGATGTTCCGCGACGAGTCGGCGGCGATCAGGTTTCGACCTGCCAATAATTTGAGTTGATACAGGCCGACGTATGCGCTATCGATGGAGCCATATTCGAACACCACATAATCTTTCATCTCTTTCGCTTCCGGTTTTCCGATGTCTTGGTAGCTATGGCTGCGGTTTACACCCGAGGGCAGCGTGTAACTAAAACTCACCCTCGCCACCGACGACAGGCCCCGCAGTCTGTCGGCCAGCACCTTTATACCCGTCATGCTTCGGTCGGGCACGCGCACGCTGATGACGGCGTCGCGGTTGAAGCCCATATCCACATTTTGAAAGAATTGCATCTGGCTCACCACGATGAAGGTGCCCACTACCAGCACTTGCGTGATCGTAAATTGAAATACCACCAACACCTTGCGCAAACTGAAGCCCCCGAGCCGCTCCGTGGCAAACGTATTCCGCAGCGCATCGATGGGATGGAAGCGTGAGATGGTCCAAGCCGGATAAAATCCGGAAACCAGGGTGACGACGGCGATGATGGCCAGGAGCAAGAGAATGACCGCCGGGTCCGTAAAATTATAGTGTGTAAGCCTCAGGTTTAGGATGGGCTGCAGCGCGATGATCAACGCTTCCGACAACCCGAGTGCGATCACCCCGGCGACAAACACGACCAAAAACGTTTCGATCAGGAACTGGATGACGAGGTTCTTGCGATTGCTGCCCATCACTTTGCGCAAGCCGATCTCTTTCGACCGGAGCACCGATTGTGCCGTGGCCAGGTTGATGTAGTTGATGCTGCCCGTCAGCAAGAGGAACAAGGCCACCAATTCCAAGGCTAGGATGGTGTCGCGGCTGATCGTCCGGCCACTGAACGTGCCAAAGCGTGCGTCGAAGTGCACGTCGCCTAACGACTGCAGCAGGTAGTGCCGTGAACTGGACAGTTCTTTTGATGTGTGTGCGGCATGTACCCGGGCGATCTGTTTTTCCATGTCGGCTTGTGTCATGCCCTCGGGCAGGCGGATGTACACATTATGGTCATCGTTCACACCGGTCCATTCGTTCCAGGCGCCCGGGTTCAGGTTCGTCAGGCTGCTGTAGGAGAGGAGGATCGAGAAGGGGAAATCGGTGTTGTTCGGAAAGTCTTCGACGACGCCGGTCACCTTGGCATCGTACCGTTTCTGAAGGCGTAAGGTTTGACCGATGGGATTTTCGTCGCCGAAATATTTTTTTGCATACGACTTCGTGAGCACGATGCTGAGGGGCTCGGCCAACGCCTTGTCGGGATTGCCGGCCAGCCAGGTGAGCCCACCCTTGCCAAAGTCGAAAAGTTTAAAGAACGAAGCATCGATCAGCACGGCGCCGCTTTCTTCCCGGAACTTTCGGAGGGCCGTGCCCGAGGGGTCGATCACATCCACATTGGCGCCACCGAAATATTCCATGGCCGCCATGCTGGAAAGGCCGGGAATTTCTTCTTTCATGGCCACGGGCACCGGATAGGAAATGCCCGTCCGGAACTCCGACATATCGTCGCCGCTCACGCGCACCAATCGGTAGATCCGGTCGGCGCCGGTGTGCGACGTGTCAAAGCTCAGTTCAAACCGCACCACGGCCAGGATCACCAGCGTGGCCGCGATGCCCGCGACGAGCCCGAGAACATTGATGACGGTGTTGCCCTTCTGCGTGGAGAGGCTGCGACGGGCCATTTTAAAATGTGTAGTGAGCATAGGGGTGGGGTTGGGTTGATGGGGAGGTTTTTTCCAGAAGAAGCTTTTAAAGAGGAAGCCCATTCCGTTCAGCACATATCTTCTCCGGGCGTGTTGAATATTTTTGTTGAGAATGTCTTTCACAAACATCTCGTAGAGATCGCCGCGGATCTCTTCGGAGAGATCGGGTGGCGACAGGGAATCGATGAGCGAGTCAACCCAGGCTGGCGGTTTGAGGCTGTGATTCATGAGGCAGTGGTTTTGGCGATGAGGGTCCAGATCAGGTCGCGGGTGTCGCGCAATTCTTCCAGGGCGTTGCGGCCGTGGGCGGTGATGCTGAAGAGGCGTTTCCGGCGTCCTCCCCGTTCGGTAGAAGCGCCACCCATTTTTGATTTCACAAATCCTTTCTCCTCCAGACGGTGGAGGACGGCGTGGATGGCGCTGATGCTGAGTTCGCGGTTGGCTTGCGCTTTCAATTCCTCGGCCACCGTCACGCCATAGGCTTCCTTGTTCAGGAGGGCAACCATCAATAAGATCAATTCTTCCAACTCCCCGAGATAAATGCGTGACGACATAGTGGGTATTATTTCAATGTTTGTAGAGCAAATATATGACCAAGCGCTCCCCGGCCTCAAAAGCCCGGATTTATCCCGGTAAACTGTACGGAACGTATCCCTTTTCGCCCGTTTCCGGACGGGGGTTTTGCGGGTAATGTAGTAGCTTACATACTATAATAAGAGGCTCTATCCGTATGTCTGCATTCTTTAAATACGCGGGCTTATGTCTGTTGTTTGTTGTGCTCAACAACGCGCTCCACGCGCAATACGAGGCTGCCCATTGGGCCTTTGGAACCTATGCTGGTCTGGATTTTACCTGCGCCAATACACGTCTGACTATTTCGCCTTTTTTTGGCGTGGAAGGTGGATCGACCATGTCCACCCCCGACGGTGAGCTTCTTTTTATGACCAACGGAGACCAGGTTTGGAACAAGGACTTTCGGATCATGCCCAACGGCAGCGACCTCGGCGCCCGATGCATCGGGTTTTACGATAGCCCCTCGTCCACGCAAAGCGCCCTTGTTGTTCCCCATCCGGGAAACTCAAATCAATATTATGTTTTCACGACCGACTGCGCGGAGGACCACTTTGCCGATGGCCTTCGCTATTCCATTGTAGACATGTCGCTCAACAATGGACTGGGTGATGTGACCGTGAAAAAACAACCGCTCCGCGCCCCGGTGGCCGAAAAAGTGGCGGCCGTCTTTCAGCCGAATGGCAAAGATGTGTGGCTGGTGTCGCACGGCATCCAGAACAATGAATTTTATACCTTCTCCATCACCAGCGCAGGACTCAACACAGTGCCTATTGTCTCCACGACGGGCCAGGTGCACACGGGCGGAAGGGGTTATCTCAAGTTCTCACCGAATGGCGAACGCCTGGTGGCCAACAGCTTTGAGTTTGGCAGCTACAATACCGACGGCCTCTATCCCGAGCTTTTCAAATTCGACAAAAATACGGGCAAGGTCACTTCCGACTTTGTCATCACCTCCTCGCTGAAGGGCATGTACGGCGCCTCCTTTTCACCGAACAGCAACGTGCTCTACCTCGCCTGTGCGTGGTTGTGCGTGGAGGGGGACATCGAGCAATACGACCTCAGCCTCGGTACGCCGGAATTGATCATGTCCCAAAGACAAACTATGCCTATGCCGGAATTTACGGAGGTGGGGGCATTGCAATTGGGGATCGATGGCAAATTATATTTTCAACGCTATAGCGGCGTCGGCGATAGTGGTTTGGGCGTTTTTACAAACCCCAACGGCATCGGCGCGGCAGCCGGAATGATTCGGGACCCTATCAAATATCCATGCCCTATAGGTCAGGCCTATGGACTTCCCAACTACATCGAATCCTATTTTGAAACGCCACTCGTTCGCTCTGGTACGTGCCCCGCGTTGCCCGTAAGTTTTTTTAGGAGTATGGATTTTACTTCTAAAGGTGTGTGCGGAAACCTGACCGTGGAGTTTGCCATCCAGGCCGACTATAGACAATTTGATCTTGCCCGTGGAGATATTTCTGCTTGGGGCGGTAAGCCTTCTTATGCGTGGGATTTTGAGAATAAAGGCCTCTTTGTCGATTCAGGGACAGACCCGGTCACGCATGACTATCCGGCCCCGGGGAAGTATACGGTGACCCTGAGAGCCCTTGAATTTAATTGTTTTCGCACGATTCAAAAAGATATCGAGGTGTCCATTCTCCAATCGAACTTCAGCTACACCGTTGCGTGTGTGGGCCATGCCGTGAACTTCAAAAATGAGTCGCTGGATTGTAACGGTGGCGCCACCTGGGCGTGGGACTTTGGCGATCCTGGCCCCGGCAACACCAGCACACTATCCGATCCTGTACACATTTACTCCAGGGCGGGCATCTACGAAGTCACGCTAACATCGAACGGGACGTCTGTAAAAAAGATAAATGTCGAAGTGTTGGACGACCTTCCCGTGTTGCAAGAAGATCTCGACTTTTGCTTTGCCACCCCAGTCACATTTGGACCGGCATCCGATATTCCCGGCGCCACCTACCAATGGAGCGATGGCTCATCCCAGCGCCAACTCACGGCGGGCGTCCCTGGCCAATACTCCCTGGTGATCGTTCGCAACCAATGCCTGGCCGAAAGCAAATTCAATCTGCGCTATCGCGATTGCGCGCAATGTGATGCGCTGCTAAAAAACATCTCGCTAGGCAGCGACACGTTGATCTGCGAAGGCGATTCGTTTTCGATGGGCCTGCCAGAAACAACGCCGGGCACCTTCGAATGGAGCAACGGAGCCACCCTACCCAACATCCAGGTTGACAAAGCCGGAACATACTCACTAAAACTCACCCAGGGGAACTGCATTTCCTCGGCATCCCGTCTCGTAGACATAAAAAATTGTGAAACCTGTAATGAGTTTATTCCAAACATCATTACACCGAATGGCGATGAAAAAAATGACGCCTTTGTGTTCACCACCGACTGTGGCTACGATCAATTTCGTCTGCAAATCTTCAACCGTTGGGGAAAAACTATTTACACCACCTCAACACCTGCGTGGAACGGCATCACGGGAACCGATGCCAACGCTTCCGGTATTTATTATTACTCGATTGAATATTCTCATGCCGGCGCCCATGGCAGAAAAATAACCGAAAACCGCAAGGGATGGATTCACGTTGTGAAGTGATGGAAGGCGTCTCTCTTCGCTCGTTTCCGGACGGCGCTATATTAATTTATTAGCTTTGTATACCTATCAGCGGCTTTATCTGGATGTCTGCACGTTTTAAATACGCAACGTTATGCCTGTTCTGGCTTGTGCATAGCAGTGTGCTCTACGCACAATACGAAGCGTCTCATTGGGCCTTCGGGACCTATGGCGGTCTGGATTTTACTTGCGCCAACACACGCCTGGCCATTTCACCGTTCTATGGCCTGGAAGGCGGATCGACTATGTCCACCGCCGACGGCAAGCTTCTCTTCATCACTAACGGCGACCAGGTCTGGAACAAGGACTTTCGGATCATGCCCAACGGCAGCGACCTCGGCGCCCAGTGTCTCGGATTTGGCGACAACCCCTCGTCCACACAAAGCGCCCTCATCGTTCCTCATCCCGGAAACCCAAATCAATATTATATCTTCTCCACCGACTGCGCCGAAGATTACTTTGCCGACGGGCTTCGCTACTCCATCGTAGACATGTCGCTGAACAACGGACTGGGCGATGTGATCCTGAAAAAGCAATACCTCCGCTCCCCGGTGGCTGAGAAAATAGCCGCCGTCTTTCAACCGAATGGTAAAGACGTGTGGCTGGTGGCGCACGGCATCCAGAACAATGAGTTCTATACTTACTCCATCACCAGCATAGGGCTCAACCCGGTGCCCATCGTCTCCGCCACGGGCCAGATACATACCGGCGGACGGGGTTATCTCAAGTTCTCCCCCAATGGCGAGCGCCTGGTGGCCAACAGCTTTGAGATCGGCTACTACAATACCGATGGCATTTATCCCGAGCTTTTCAAATTCGACAAAAACACGGGCAAGGTCACTTCCGATTTTGTCATCACCTCGTCACTGCGGGGCATGTATGGCGCTTCCTTTTCACCCAACAGCAGTGTGCTCTACCTCGCGTGCGCGTGGGGTTGCGTGGAGCAAAACATCGTGCAATATGACCTCAGCCTTGGCACGCCGGACCAGATCATGGCCCACCGGCAATCCATGTCGGTCTGGGCTGAGGTGGGCGCTTTGCAACTGGGGATCGATGGTCGATTGTATTTTCAACTCTACAACGGCGATGGCGGTCTGGGCGTCTTCACCAATCCCAACGGCATTGGGGCGGCGGCGGACATGATCCGGGACTACATCAAGTATCCATGTCCCATAGCCCAGGGCTACGGACTTCCCAACTACATCGAATCCTACTTTCAAACGCCGCTCGTTCGCTCCGGCACGTGCCCGCAATTGCCGGTGAGTTTTTTTAAGAGCGTTGACTTTACTTCGAAAAGCGTTTGCGAAAACCTGACCGTGGACTTTGCCATCCAGGCCGACTATATTCAATTTGATCACGCCCATGGCGATTATTTTGCGTGGGGAGGTACGCCTTCCTATGCATGGGATTTTGAAAACCAGGGCTACTATGTCAATCCAGGAACAGATCCGATCACGCATGATTATCCAGCGCCGGGAAAATATACCGTGACGTTAAGGGCCTTTGATTATTATTGTTTTGGAACGACGATTCAAAAAGATGTCGGGGTGTCCATCCTCGAAGCGAACTTCAGCTACACCGTTGCGTGCGTGGGCCACGCCGTGAACTTTAAAAATGAGTCGCTCGCTTGTGCCGATGGCACTACCTGGGCGTGGGACTTTGGCGATCCAGGCCCCGGCAACACCAGCACGCTATCCGATCCTGTACACGTTTACCCCAGGGCCGGCACCTACGAAGTCACACTCAAGGCAAACGGGACGTCCGAAAAAAAGATAAATGTCGAAGTATTGGAAGACCTTCCCGTGTTGCAGGAGGACGTCGACTTTTGTTTTGCCACACCCGTCACGTTCGGACCGGTATCCGATATTCCTGGCGCCACCTATCAGTGGGATGATGGTTCAACGCACCGCCAACTCACCGCCGCCGACCCCGGCCAGTATTCCCTGGTGATCGTTCGCAACCAATGCCTGGCGGAAAGCAAATTTAATCTTCACTACCGCGACTGCGCACAATGCGATGGCCTCCTAAAAAGCATCTCACTCGGCAGCGACACCGTGATCTGCGACGGCGATTCGTTTTCAATGGGCCTGCCAGAAACAACACCCGGCACCTTTGCCTGGCGCAACGGGGCCACCACACCTAAAATCCAAGTCGACAAGGCCGGAACCTATACCTTAAAACTCACCCAGGGCAACTGCGTCACCTCCGCTTCCCGAGCCGTGGAGGTAAAGAATTGCGAAACGTGCAACGACTTCATCGCAAACATCATCACACCCAACGGTGATGGAAAGAATGATGCATTTGTTTTCACATCGGATTGTGACTACGATCAATTCCAAATGCAGATCGTCAACCGCTGGGGAAAAACCATCTACACCACCTCCACGCCGTCCTGGAACGGCATCACGGGAACCGACCCGAACGCTTCTGGCATTTATTATTACTCGATAGAGTATTTCCACCCCGGTGCACAGGGCAGAAAAATAGCTGAGCATCGGAAGGGATGGATACATGTTGTGAAGTAAATGTCCACCGCCCGCCGCCCTTGTTGGTGTTCTTCACCCCACCGCCCTTGTTGGTGTTCTTCACCAACAAGATTCATGACCTCATACACTATCGCAACGAGTTAAATCAAGAGGGTGAAATGAGATGGGGAGTGAGTGAACGCTGCTTGCGGCGACCGGACGCATTTGAATTTATCCGTATTTTTATCAACAAAAAATACGCTACCACATTTGATTGTCGTTAAGCTATAAGCCAAAACCCACTTAGCCATCATGAAACCAACCTGGGCCCGCCATTACTGTCCCCTAGTCTTACTAGCACTACTATTTTCGTGTAAAAATCCCGATCCGGGCCCACAACTGGATTTGGATAGCCTGCTGGTGGTGGTAACACCCAAGTATGATTCCTCGTCAAAATATCACGGGCAATTGCTTTCCCTGAAGCTCGGTTCCGGCAACATCACAAAGCTTTCGGACATCAAAGGCCTACCGGTAGCGATGAGCAAGGTGGACAATCAACTTTTGATTCTCGCGAAGAACAACTTTTTATGGAACTACCACTGGCTGAACCGGATCAATTTGGCGACCGGCAGCCTGGAAAAAACTACCACATACACTCCGTTGGAGTTTTACGATCCGCCATCGCGCATAGCCCTCTACAACAACAGACTTTACATACCCGGCATTAATTCCTACGAACGAATCGACATTCTAAACATTGTAAATCCGGAAACCATGCTGACGGAGGACACCCTTCACATGCCGCCTACAGAATATCTGACCGATGCGGTTGTAGTAGGGAATAAGTTGTTTGTCAAGCTCACCGATAAAATAAGAGTTTACAACAGCGCCACCCTTGAGCACACCGGCACCATCACGCTCCGGGCAACGAGTTGGGCGGGGATGATCGTGGACAAAAACAATCAGATCCTGATCCCCGATGGACAAATCCAATCCATCAATCCAGATGATCTTTCCGTCACCACGACGTCGGCAAAAATAGACGCCTTCAGGCCGGCGTCCAGTGTGCAGCCGGCCCTGGACAGCGATGCGAACGTGTTGTATTTTTTTAGTATGGACAATACATTTTATGCTTTAAAGAAAATAGACTTGGCCACCGGGCAAGTAGAGACCATAAGCAAGAGCAATGAATCTTCCTTTCCATTCGGCGCCACCTTTATCCATTACGACAAATCCCGCAACATACTCATTGTTGGCGGGGTCGAAGATATTGGAGCGATAACCACGTTAACCACTAGCGGAACCCTTATAAAAAAGTATAAAATTTATATAGCACCACTGGACGTGGTCTTGGACTGACCCGCCGCCCAACTGATCGGGCGATCATAACTTCAAATAAAAATCCCGCGTCAATTCAACATAGCTGTCAGACCACTCCAGCTTCTCCTTATATAATAATATCTCCCCCGTATCCGTCTCTCGTTCCATTCGTGAAAATTCCAACAACCACCGCTCGATGGGTTTTCCTTGGCGTGTGCGGAAGCTGTATTGCCGTGTGCAGAAAAAGCCGTGTTGTTTGGCGAGGTCGATGAATTGGAGGCCCTCGGTGTAGGGTAGCACGACGTTGAGCGTTCCTTGCGGGTGCAGCAAGCGGTCGGCGGCGGCGAACAGGGAGGCGTGATCTAGCGTCACCGTGTGGCGTGCTTCGTGGCGGCGTTTGTTGGGCGGCTCTTGGCTGTTGATAAAGTACGGGGGATTGCTGAGGACGACATCGTAGGATTGGGATGGCGCGAACACTTGAATGGGGGTGACGTGAATGTGCAGGCGGTCGCTCCACGGCGAAGCCAAAAAATTCTCCGCGGCCTGCGCAGCATCCTGTCCTTCGATCTCCACGGCATCGATCTGGGTGGACGATGTTGTCCGTTGCGCGGCCATCAGCGCAATGATGCCGGAGCCTGTGCCGATGTCGAGGATCCGGGCTGCGTTTGCAACGTGGGCCCAGGCGCCGAGCAGGACGGCGTCGGTGCCCACCTTCATGGTGCTGCGGTCGTGCTGCACTTCAAATTGTTTGAACTGAAAATGCGTTTTCCTTTTCATACCTTCACGGCCCGGGTTGGCGGGACAGCTTTCTTTCCGAGATCTTCGTTAAGAAGAAAAAGAAAGGAATGATCGTCCTTTTATAAACTCTACACCGTAAGTATATGGAAAAAATTCGCTGGGGTATTTTAGGATGTGGCAAAATTGCCAACAAGTTCGCCGCCGACCTGCGGCTGGTCAAAGATGCGGAACTGGTGGCCATTGCCTCTCGCAATCCAAAAAAGATCGCCGCCTTCACCGCCGAGTTCCCCGTGCCGCTCGTGTTCCATACCTACGAAGAGCTGGCCGCCTCGCCCGACGTGGATGTGATCTACGTGGCCACACCCCACGGCTTTCACCGCGACCACACCTTGCTCTGCCTGCAACATAAAAAAGCCGTGTTGTGCGAAAAAGCGTTCGCCCTCAATACCTACCAGGTGCAGGACATGATCGCCGCCGCCCGAAAACACAACACCTTTTTAATGGAGGCCTTCTGGACAAAGTTCCTCCCGCAATACCAAAAGGTGAGCACGCTCATCAAGTCGGGCGACATCGGCGAGGTGAAGCTCGTGCAGGCCGACTTTGGCTTCCGCGCCGACAAACCCACGCCACAGCGGCTCTACGACCCGGCCTTGGGTGGGGGAGCGCTGCTGGACATTGGCATCTACCCGGTTTTTCTAGCCTTGTCGTTCCTGGGCAAACCCGTTGAGGTGAAGGCCGTCATGAAACCATACTCGTCCGGTGTGGACGAGCAGATCGCTATGACACTGGCATTCGAGAACGGCGCATTGGCCAACCTCAGCGCCACCTTCGCGGCCGACACGCCCGTGGAGGCCACCATCGTGGGCACGACGGGATACATCCGCATGAGCAACCGCTTTCATAACGCCACCTCGCACATCACCATGGTCAAGGACAGGCAACCACCCCAAACCATCGAAGTGCACCGCGAGGAAGGCTATGGCTACCAGTTCGAGGCGCGCCATGTGAACAGTTGCCTGACCAAGGGCCTCACCGAAAGCCCGGTGATGTGCCACGCCGACTCATTATTATTAATAGAGACCCTGGACCGCATCCGCAAGAGCTGTGGCATCCAGTACAAAGCTGACCGACAATGATGGATGCGGGCATCGGCCGCTAGCGGCGCAGCAGCTCATGGTTGGCTACCGCCACTACTAAATATGGATAGGCTTCACCTGTGCGGCGGAGGGCAATCATGAACGGCTTGTCAAAAGCCAGGCGTTTGGGGTGCGCGGCCTCGGGAACTGCTCCTACTGAGTCGACCTGAGCAATCGCCTCACTCTCCGCCACGGCGCCGTGTTCGTTGAGCATGAAGCCGGTCCTTTGGTATACTTCTTCCAGGTGATGTTTTGAATCGCCGGCCGTAAATTCTTGGCCTTCCAGGGTTTTGATGTGACTTTCAAGATTGAGCTCCACCACGGGAATAGCCACCCGGTCCATTTCGGTGATCTGGTACTTCCAGGCCTGTTGCGGATCGGCATGTTCGGATTTCCCCGCTTTCATCTGTTCTTCGAATTGCCGAAGGGCGGCTTTCAAAGTTGAGAAGGAGAGTAGTCCCTTGGCAAGCAAAATTTCGTGTCGGTTATCGGAGGGCAACAGGGCCATGATAAAATGGTCATCGTCTTTGTAGTACAAAATCCGGCACTGCGCCGCAAGTTCGTCAACATAATAGGTCATGCCGAAAGCCGCAACTTTTACATTGTCGAACAGGAGCGAATCTGGCCGGACATTAAAACTCGTTTTGAACGGTAGGGTCTTGTTGAAAAAAGCCTGTACATGAACACCGTCGTCGGTGATATCCGAATTGACTACGTATTCGTCTTCCTGCAATGTGCCGCGATGAGATGTCGAGCTATTCAGAAGGTTGAGGTCGGTCGATGCATCACTGCCCAGAGCGATTGAATCGTTAAAGAGCGTTCTCACTTCGTCCCAGGCATAGAGTAGGGTGGGGGCATAGAGGATGTTCGTGTTTGGATCAACGGTCGATTCGAGCGTAACAGCAAAGCTAGTTTGCCGGAACGTTTCCAGCGATTTCGCTTCCGGTAGATCACTCCAAACAGGTTCTGCCGGTCTGGTTTTACAGGACTGTAGACATGACGTTATTAACACCGCTGCTAAACCGCATCTATAAAGATTCATAGTTTTTAGAATAACGGCGGGAGTTACAAAAAAACGAGATTGCTTCACCCACTCCGACCGGAATATTAAAGTATAGATTTTCGGCGCACCCTCGGTTTAATCCTGACATAATTTCCCTTAATTTTCCGCCCCATAACGACAACGAGATGAATGAACCTCTGAACTTGACCGGCGACAAAGCCGCTGTATTTGCAACCGTTGAGAACTATCTGGCCAGCGCCGGCTTTAAAGTGGCTGCCAAGGACTTTAACCGCCCTTGGGGTGGATTCTTTGTGCTGGACGAGACACAGGCACAGGCTTTCGCCGATCTGTATTTTCCCGGCATCAACCTCGACACGTTGCGCATCAGCGGCAAGCTGAGCCCGAAGATCTTGATGGTGCAGCCGCAGACCCGCCTGTCGTGGCAATATCATCACCGTCGCGCCGAGATCTGGAAACTAGTGGCGGGCACGGCCGGTGTAGTGACCAGCGAAACGGATACAGAAGGCGTTGTGAAAAGCCTGACCCTCGGCGAGATCATCCGCCTGCGTCAGGGACAGCGCCACCGCCTGGTGGGCCTCGACGGCTGGGGTATGATTGCCGAGATATGGCAACACACCGACGCCAACCATCCTTCCGACGAGAGTGACATCGTGCGGGTGCAGGATGACTTCGGACGGTGACCACGTTTATCATAACCATTTAATATTGGAGGGAACAAGGTGGCCAAGAAGTTGAAGGATGCCGAACTGAAAGCGTTCCTGGACGAGAAGGTGGACCGCTACAATCAACCGGGGTTCATCGAACTGGATCCCATCTCCATTCCCCATGCCTTCACCAAGCCACAAGACATCGAGATCGCCGGCCTCTTTGCCGCCGTGTTGGCCTGGGGGCAGCGCGTGACCATCGTGCGTAAGTGCCAGGAGTTGTTGAGCCTGATGGACAACGATCCGCATCAGTTTATCCTCCATCACCGGGCGCGCGACCTGAAAGCGCTGGAGACATTTAAACACCGAACGTTCAACGCCACCGACACCTTATATTTTGTGGAGTTCCTCAAGTGGTTCTACCAACACCACGCGTCGCTTGAAGAGGCTTTTGTAGTCGAACCGGGGGCGAAGACGATAGAGGGAGGGTTGATCCATTTTCACGATCTTTTTTTTAGCCTTGACGATTATCCTCACCGCACACGCAAGCACATCTCCACCCCGGAACGAAAGTCGACCTGCAAGCGCCTCAGCATGTACCTCCGCTGGATGGTGCGCGACGACGACAAAGGCGTTGACTTCGGGTTGTGGAAAAATATATCGCCGGCACAGCTCGTCTGTCCGTGCGACCTGCACGTGGACAGGGTAGGGCGGAGGCTGAAACTGATCCGTCGCAAACAAACGGATTGGCAAACGGCGTTGGAACTCACCGCCAATTTATCACGGCTCGATCCGGCCGACCCGGTGAAGTACGACTTTGCTTTGTTCGGGTTGGGCATCGAAGAAGGACGGTCGAAGAAGAAAAGCTGACCTCGTGCGGAGATTGTGTGCAGGGTTGGCGGCCACCGGATCGGGGCCGTTGAGCCTTGAAAATGACGCGGACAAAGGAGCGATTTACCACACGTCCTTTCTGCCATCGTTAGCAAAATAGAAAAGTTCCCGTCTTTGTTTCGAAGGCACTCAAAACATACATGAGAAGTCCGGTTTTTCACGGGTGAAATGTGCTCTTTTCAATTTAAAATCATTCTAAATTACACGGATATTCTTCGAAATTGACCCCATCTAAGCATTCCGTAATTACCTTTCGCAGGTTTTGAAATGGGGCATGAAATCCCCATAATTTATTGCGCAACGGCCTAAATAAATTTGAAAAAATGAGTTCCGATAGTAGATTTGTGCCGCTTGTTTTGAAAACGGACACTGAACCAAACATGAATAGAAATTTTATCTCCTCCGCTTGCAAGTTCCTCTCCCTGGTTTTCGTCTTCGCATTTCTCAATCTTACATCTAACGCTCAGGAAATTTCCAAAGAGCCCGCTGCTATCAGCGCTGGTGAGACTTTGTTTAATGCAAACTGTAAAGCCTGTCACAGAGTAAAGTCCAAGTTAGTAGGTCCCGCGTTGCAGGGTGTATACGACCGGGCCCCTTCCATCGACTGGATCAAGTCGTTTGTGAAGAATTCCTCCGGTGTCATCGCAAGTGGAGATGACTACGCCAATAAGCTGTACAATGAGTTCAACAAAACTCAGATGACAGCTTTTTCTTCTTTTAAGGATCAGGACATCATGAACATCCTGGCCTACATTAAGAAGGAAACCGAAACGGTTGCTACAACTCCCGTGCCTCCCGTGCCAACACCTGGTGGTGGAGGCGGTGAAGGCGTTTCTGCAACTTACCTTAATGTCATCCTCGCCGGCATGCTCCTCATCCTGGTGTTGTTGTTGATCATCTTAGGTTTCCTGGTTTCCGCCCTCAAGCGTTTCCTCGATCAGAAAGAACTTTCAGAAGAAGATAAAGAAGTGGTTCATTCGCCCATCACGCTCGGTACCGTTACCAGCAGCTCGGGTTTCATTTTCATCGTGGTGTTCCTGGCCGGTGCGCTGGGCTTCAAAGCGGTGATTAACGGTTTATATTCTATCGGTATTCAGCAAGGCTATGCTCCCAAGCAGCCCATTGCTTTCTCGCACAAGATCCACGCCGGTCAATTGGAGATCGACTGTAAATATTGCCACGTAGGCGTCATGAAAGGGAAGAGCGCTACCATTCCTTCTGTCAACATCTGTATGAACTGCCACAACCAGATCAAAGAAGGTCAGCAGACAGGAGCGGGCGAAATTGCCAAGATCACGGCGGCGTGGGAAAATAAGAAACCCATCGAGTGGGTTCGTATCCACAACCTTCCTGACCTGGCCTACTTCAACCACTCCCAGCACGTGAACGTGGCGGGCGTTGAATGCCAGACTTGCCACGGTCCTATCGAAACGATGGACGTTGTTCGTCAGCACTCTTTATTGACCATGGGCTGGTGTATCGATTGCCACCGCAAAACCGATGTGAACACGAAAGGCAACGCCTACTACGACAAGCTGGTAGAGCTCCACAAGGAAAAGTCGAAGGCACCGATGAAGGTAGAGGACGAAGGTGGATTGGAATGTGCCAAGTGTCACTATTAATATATAGAATAATTACGGTCAACGTATCGCGATAACGATTTATGGAAGAATCAAAGAAGGTATACTGGAAAGGCATCGAGCAACTGGCCAACAACCCTGAGTTTGTAAAGCATGCTCATAAGGAATTTGCTGAGCCAGGACCCGAAGAAGATCTGGGACATTCCCGCAGGGATTTCTTGAAAATGATGGGCTTTGGTGTGTCGGCCGTAGCATTGGCCGCTTGCGAAGCGCCCGTACGCAAGGCTATTCCGTATGTGAACAAGCCGCTCGACATCGATCCCAGCATCCCGAACTACTACGCTTCAACCTACACCAACGGCGGCGACTACGCCAGCATCGTGGTGAAGACCCGCGAAGGTCGTCCGATCAAAATTGAAGGTAACGCGCTTTCGAGCGTGTCCAAAGGCGGCACCAGCGCTCAGGTAGAGGCTTCGGTGCTCTCTTTATATGACAACTCCAGACTCCGCGGCCCTTTTAAAAGAGGCGGCGAGAAAAAAGAAAAGATCACCTGGGAAGATCTTGACAAGGAGGTAGGCGCCAAGTTGGGCGAAATTGCCGGCAAAGGCGGTCAGATCCGCATCGTAAGCAACTCCATCCTGAGCCCCAGCACAAAGGCAGCCATCGCAAAATTCACCGCGAAGTATCCCACGACACAACACGTTCAGTACGATCAAGTATCTGCTTACGGCGTGTTGAAAGCCAACGAAGCTTCTTTCGGTAAGGCTTTCATTCCTTCGTACGACTTCAGCAAGGCTTCTGTGATCGTGAGCGTTGCAGCCGACTTCTTGGGCAGCTGGATCTCCCCGATCGAATTCACCAAGCAATACGCCATCACGCGCGATGTGACCGAAGAAAAGAAAGAGATGTCTCGCCACTATCAGTTCGAGTCTATCTTGTCGATCACCGGTGCCAACGCCGACTACAGAGGACAAATCAAACCTTCGGAAGAAGGAACGGTCATCGTGACCTTATATAATCTTATCGCAGCCAAAGCCGGCAAGCCTGCCGTTTCGGGTGGCGACGAGAAAATTAAATACGCCGCCAAAGCTGCGGAAGACCTGTGGGCTGCCCGTGGCAAAGCGCTGGTCGTAGCGGGTTCGAACGACAAATCGGTTCAGATCCTCGTGAACGGCATCAACGACATGCTGGGAAGCTACGGCACCACCATCGACACCGCCGTTACGGTGAACTACCGTCAAGGCGACGATGCAGCCATGGCAGCATTTGTGAGCGATGTGGAAGGCGGCAAAGTAGACGGCGTGATCTTCTACAATTGCAACCCCGTATACGATTATCCCCAAGGCGACAAACTGGGCGCAGCGCTGAAGAGCGTGGCCCTGACGGTAGCCACCAGCTATAAAGAAGAAGAGACCGGCGCGCAGGCACAATACCTGGCACCCGATCATCACTACCTCGAAGCCTGGAACGACGCCGAGCCGAAGAAAAATATGTACAGCTTAGGCCAGCCTGCCATCACGCCGATCTTCAAGTCGCGTGCCGCACAAGAAAGCCTTTTGCTGTGGGCCGGCGAACCGAAAGCCGACTACTTTGAAATTCTCCAAAGCAACTGGAAAACCTGGTTCTACAAAGGCCAAGGCGATTTCCAAACGTTCTGGGACAAAGCCCTCTATGATGGCGTACTGGAGTTGCCCGCCGAACCGGTAGCAGCCGTAGCCTTCGCCGGCGATGTAAACGCCGCTGCGAGCGCGATTGCCAGCACATCGAAGTCAGCCGGCTTCGAGTTGGTGATCTACGAAAGCGGTAACATCGGCAACGGATCACAATCCAACAACCCGCTGTTGCAAGAGCTTCCCGATCCGATCACCAAAGCCGTTTGGGATCACTATGTAACCGTATCTCCGAAAGACGCGAAGGACATCAACTTCGCCGAAAGCATCACCAAATATTTCACGATCGCCGTAGAAGGCAAGTCGATCAAGCTTCCCGTGTTGGTTCAACCCGGACAAACTCCCGGCACGATCGGCGTACCCCTCGGCTATGGCCGCACCAAAGCCGGCAAGGTAGCCGATGGCATCGGTGTGAATGTTTACCCGCTCGTAGCGATGGTGAACGGCTCGTTGAGCTATGTGCTCAACAACGTAAAATTCGACAAGACAAACGAAGAATATCAGATCGCGCAGACGCAAACCCATAACACCTACATGGGCCGTCAGACCGTGGTGCAGGAAACTACCCTGGCTAAATACCAGGAAAAACATTGGGACCGCGAGTTCCATCCCACGGTTTCCACCTGGGCCGATCCCAAGCATAAAGTCGCTCCCGGCGAAGTGGCCATCTGGAAAGGTCACGAATACAAAGATCACCATTGGGGCATGGCCATCGACCTGAACACCTGTATCGGTTGTGGCGCTTGTGTGGTGGCTTGTAACGTTGAGAACAACGTATCGCTGGTAGGTCGTGATGAAGTGATCAAACGCCGCGAAATGCATTGGCTGCGCATCGACCGCTACTACAGCAGCGACGCTCCCGCCGACGATTGGAGAGGTGTTGAAGTGGCTGCGGAAAACCCTGAAGTGGTGTTCCAGCCCATGCTGTGCCAGCACTGTAACAACGCACCATGCGAAACGGTATGCCCCGTGGCAGCCACGACCCACAGCACTGAAGGTCTGAACCAAATGACCTACAACCGCTGTATCGGAACACGCTATTGCGCAAACAACTGTCCTTATAAAGTAAGACGTTTCAACTGGTTCAAATATCACGACAACCGTCAGTTCGAAACCGCTAACCCGGCCATGAACACCGACCTGGGCAAGATGGTATTGAACCCCGATGTGACCGTACGTTCACGCGGTGTGATGGAGAAATGCTCGTTCTGCGTGCAACGCATCCAGGCCGGCAAGCTCACCGCCAAGCGCGAAAGAAGACCGATGAACGACGGCGAAGTGGTAACCGCCTGCCAGGCATCGTGCTCCACGGGCGCCATTGTATTCGGCGACATCAACAACCCCGAGAGCAAGATCTCCAAGCTGTTGAAGATCAGACCGGCCGACCCCGAACGCCCGCACCGCGTAGACAAGATCACGGACAACCCCCGTGCCTACCAAGTGCTGGAAGAGATCGGCGTGAAGCCCAACATCTGGTACCTCACCAAAGTAAGAAACAAGGACAAGGATGCAACCAAGGCGTAAGACCGGGGTTGAAAATCGAAAAACGAATAAGTGTATAACGGATAACTTATAATCATAAAATGCAGGTAAGTTCAGTAGTTCGCGATCCCCTGGTAACCGGTGGCAAAACAGTAAAAGATGTTTCGCACGACATCAGCCGGCAGGTGGAAGGAAGTCCCACCCGTCTGTGGTGGATGGCTATGGGAGTCTCTTCCATCTTCTTTGCCTTTGGCTTCTATTGCGTGTGCACCCTGTTGTGGAATGGGGTGGGCGTCTGGGGTCTTAACAAGACCGTGGGTTGGGCGTGGGACATCACCAACTTCGTGTGGTGGGTCGGTATCGGTCACGCCGGTACGCTGATCTCGGCCATCTTGTTGCTGTTCCGTCAGCGCTGGAGAATGTCGATCAACCGCGCTGCTGAAGCCATGACGATCTTCGCCGTTATCTGTGCCGCCACTTTCCCGCTCATGCACATGGGCCGCCTCTGGTTAGGTTTCTACTGGGCGCTTCCGCTCCCCAACGCTTTCGGTTCCCTCTGGGCCAACTTCAACTCGCCCCTGTTGTGGGACGTGTTCGCTATCTCGACTTACTTCACTGTATCACTGGTG
>CBIHQM010000070.1:0-19429 GCA_966211885.1 uncultured Chryseolinea sp. | reverse complement strand
ACGGCCCGCGATTGGGGCGTCACCACTCAAAAAGGCAACAAGGTATACGTCCACCTCCTCAACTGGTTCGACGAATCCATCACCATCCCCTCCTGGGGCAAGAAAATAAAATCGGCTACGCTCTTCCCCGGCAAGACACCCGTGAAATTCCTGGAGAACGACTACGGCATCACCCTCAAAGTTCCCAAAGCAAACCTCGACGAGATCGACACGATCATCGAATTGGAATTAAAATGATTAATGGATAGGTGTGTATAAAAAAGGAGCAGAGATAAACTCTCTGCTCCTTTTTTTTGCTTCGCCCGCCTCGCCCGCCGAAGCTTTAGCGAAGGAGGGCCGAAGCTTCAGCGAAGAAGAGCCTTTCTATGCCCGTCGGCTTTATGATTTCTTATCGATCGGCTCATTCACCTGATCCGTATTCACCCAATTCAGCAACACGAACGTCACCAGCAATCCCGAGAAAAAGCCTTCCAGCACCACGATGAACGCCGACATGTAGGGATTGAGGTAGCGCCCCATAGGTTCGTTCTTTATGATAGAATCCATCATAGAGGTATCCAATTGCATATAGATAAAAAGAAAGAGACCGAATCCAAGCGACCCGATGCCCGCCGTGGCTACGCCCATGATGAGGCCGCGAAAATAATTCAAATGGTCGGCATGCTCGTTCCTAAATTTCTTCAAGGCAAGATAAACGCCGAGTGAAAGAATGAGCAGATTCACCAACCGTAGCTCTACGTGATGGCTCAAATCAAGAACTTTCATCAACAGAAAATAAGCAATCAAACCGACGGCGATGCGCAGCCCATAATTTTCGGGAATGCGATTGGGATCTGTGAACAGGTTCATAGTTGTATCAGACATTTGGTGTAGCCTAATTTTTGCATTTTTAGAGACATTTACAACGTTTTCGGTAGTTATAAATTTGGTATCTTAACAACACTAACCCATAAACCCAAATAACCGTATGAAAGCGCTCAAAATCATCGGCATCGTTGTGTTGGCCATCGTGGTCATCTTTGCGATTGCCGTGCTCGTGCAGCCTTCGCAAGCGCACATTGAAAAATCCATTGTGATCAACGCACCGGCGTCTTCCGTTTTTCCGGAGGTGAGCCGGTTCAAGAATTTTACCGCCTGGTCGCCCTGGTCGAAGATGGACCCTGAGGTGAAACAAACTTTTGAAGGCGAGGAGGGAACCGTCGGCGCAAAAATGATGTGGGACGGCCCCAAGACCGGCAAAGGCTCCCAGGAAATCGAAGCCATCGAAGAAAACAAATCTGTTAAATGCGCCCTGCGGTTCGACGGCTATGACGGCGTTTTCTACAGTTCATTTATCCTGGAACCCGAAGGCGAAAACACCAAAGTGACATGGACCTACGACGGCGCCAACAAAGGCTTTGGCGGCAAGGCCATGTGGATGTTCATGGGAAGCATGATGAAAGATCAATACGACGAAGGATTGATGGATCTCAAAAAACTCGTGGAAGCAAAACCCAAACCGGAACCCGTCCCCGCAGATTCGACGGCTGTGAACCAATAAACAACCATCATGGTAAAGAAGATCCTCATTGTAGTAGGCATTTTGGTGGTGTTGATCATCATCGTGGGCTTCATGCAACCCCACACCACCACGCTATCGCGCCAAAAACTGATCAAGGGCCAGCCGGAGGAGGTGTTCGCAGAAGTGAATGACCTCCGCCAGTGGCCGGCATGGTCGTGGTGGATGAAAAATGATCCCACGATGAAGATCACGTTCGGAGAGCCAACCGCGGGATTGAATGCGTCCTACGCCTGGACCAGCGACGACGGCAACGGATCGTTGGACATTATTGAAAGCGATCCGGGCAAGTCACTGAAAACCGCCATCCACTTCACCGATTTTGGAACGGCCTACGGAACGTATACCTTCGCACCCGCCGGCGACAGCACGCGCGTGACCATGGAGTTTTCGTTCGAGAATGGAATGAATCCCCTTATTCGCCTCATGAGCGCCTTCATGATGAAACCCGAGGTGGATAAGGCCTTTGAATACGAGCTCTCCACACTCAAAACGATCGTTGAAGGGAAGCCAGCTGCCACGCCGTCAAAGTAAACAAACGACAAACCCCCGACATGACGTTCGACGAATTCCACGCCACCCTAACCCACAACGCACCCCCTGCAGGCCTTCACAAACTGGTGGAAGCCCTCTGGTATGACGCGAACAACCAATGGGACAAAGCCCACGACATTGCCCAGGATGTGCACACCGATGAAGGTTCGTGGGTGCACGCCTATCTCCACCGGAAAGAGGGCGACCAGGGCAATGCATTGTATTGGTACAGGCTGGCGCACCGGCCTGCCAGCCAGAAAGGTTTGAAGGAGGAGTGGAGGGAAATCGTCACCGCGTTGCTGCGCTAGTTTTCGTGTGGCCGGGATGGCACCGTCTGTTTTTTCCAAAGCTCCAATTCCGCACGGCGCTGGGCCAGCTCTTCTTCGCTGGGCATATAGTTGATCAGACTTTTCAGATCCGGTTGACCGGCGTCCACCCAGGCAGTGAACCAGAGGTCGCCCACCATTTTAATGGCGTCGCGCATGCGTTGCTCGACCATGCCCTGCAGCGCGCGGTGATAGGCCGCCGCAAATGCCGGTGCGTATACCTTTACCGTTTGACGGCCCTTGGTTTCGAAGGTGTATTTTTTGTCGCTCATCTTTTCCGACAGCTTCTTTTCCTCGTCCAGCACCTGTTTCAGGTGACTATGCGAGTCCTTTACGGCCTGCCACGCGGCCTGTTGCGGGCTGGCGATGTATTCGGCCTTCCCCACGAAGAAGTCGTAGCGATCGGAAAACAATTCCGGTAGACGCGACTCCCAGAATCCATGGATGCCCTCCTGGCCGGTGAGCTGACCGTTGTAGTTTTCGGTGGTATGCAGCGGCACATGCGCATCGGCCACATAGTGCCCCAGTTCGGCCGACACTTTCAGGATACGGGCGGGATCGCGCAATTGAAAGGCCTCCCGGAGGGAACGATACATGCGGGTGATGTGCCAGGGCACGATG
Source organism: uncultured Chryseolinea sp. (assembly GCA_966211885.1). GTDB lineage: Bacteria > Bacteroidota > Bacteroidia > Cytophagales > Cyclobacteriaceae > Chryseolinea. The sequence continues at coordinate 16,390 of CBIHQM010000070.1, read as the reverse complement.
CCATAGGCCTGCAGCGTGTCTTCAGAATATTTTTCAACCGCTGCGTTCCAGCTTTGCGGCATTTTATAAAACACACTGTCGCCGTAGTGGTCTAGGTCGATATAGTGACGGGGCGCTTCCTCTTTCACAGAATAGCGTCGCCGGTCGGGGTTCACGGCCGCTTCTATGATATAGTGCAGGTTAGCCTTATAGAATCCGATCATTTCGGGGGGCAGGATGAAGACGGCCAGGCGGTTGATGCGCTCGTGCCCAAAAAAGCCCCAATTTGAAAAAAGAACAAGACAAGCCGCCAGCGCGGCGGTGAGAACGATCCGCTTCATAACAATCAACGGTTTGGATGGAAAAAGCGAGGGACCCTTTGGTACACCGAATCTAAACAATGGCCACCCGAAAATAAAAAAAGCACCCCTTGAAGTGCCCCAGGACCGTGATTTCGTCGTTTTTTGGATGGTCCAGCCCTTCGTGGCGGGCGAAATGCGGGCGTGATCAAAAAAATATTTCGTGGCGATGGAGGTCGAAATCAGTGAAAAAACCGCATTGGAGGGCATTTTTCCATCTTTACGACAGATTTGACGGAGCCAACCTTTTGCAAATTCCACAAATCCCTTACCTTTGCAGTCCTTATTTTTAGAGAAAGCATATGGCAAATCATAAGTCAGCAGAAAAAAGAATCCGCGCCAACGAAATCAAGCGTGTAAGAAACCGCTATCAGCATAAGACTACCCGTACTTTCATCAAGAAATTGAGAACCTCCACGGTGAAAACAGAAGCTGTGGCGCTTTTGAAAGAAGTTTCTTCGATGATTGATAAATTGGCAAAGAAAAACGTGATTCATTGGAAGAAAGCTGCCAATCAGAAGTCGAAACTGACCAAATTCGTTAACAAGCTCGCGTAATTTCAAGGAGTCAATCCTTTGTTATACAATACTTTGTAAGCCCTGTCGGACAGGGCTTATTTTTTTGTGGTTTTTTTGACCTTCATCCGAGGGGAGAATGTATCTTGGTCTTCCGGTTAGCTGATATGAAGACAAGAGAGCAAAAGATCACCATCAAAGATTGGGCGCCCGAAGACCAGCCCCGCGAGAAACTCCTCAAGAAAGGAAGACCCGCCCTGAGCGACGCAGAATTGATCGCTATCCTGCTGTGCACCGGCACCGCTACACTAAATGCCATGGACGTGGCTAAGGAGTTACTCAAAAGCGTCGATAACAATCTTCATGATTTTGGCGGGCTGACCGTAAAAGACTTTACCAAGATCGCCGGCATCGGCGAAGCCAAGGCCCTCACCCTGATGGCCGCCCTCGAGCTCGGACGCCGACGCGTCGATTTTGTTCCCGATGAAAAGCCTGCCATATCCAGTTCCCAAGCGGCCTACGAGTTGCTGCAGGGCGAACTTTTCGATGCCGTCCACGAGCAATTTTGGGTCATTCTTCTGAACCGAGCCAACCGGGTAATAAAAAAATGCATGGTGAGCCAAGGCGGCGTCTCCGGCACGGTCGCCGATCCGAAGATCATCTTCAAGGCAGCGCTCGACGCGTTGGCTTGCAGCGTGATCCTGGCACACAACCATCCGTCGGGAAACCGCGAGCCCAGCATGGCAGACCGCGACCTAACTCAAAGACTAAAAGCTGCCGGTAAACTGCTCGACATACAAGTTCTGGATCATATTATCGTGGCGGGCCGGAAATATTTTAGCTTTGCAGATGAAGGACTGATGTGAGGAGACCCCACTTGTCCGGAGCCGCAGGATGAAATTGAAACACTACATTTTTATCGGCGCCCTGCTGATCATCATACCATTCTTGATCGCCCAGGTGGCCAAGGAAAAGGCTGCTTTGCAGGAGCCTGCTCCGAAAGCCGCCGTCCGGCCCAAGCCGGTCAATCCCGTCCTGGCCGAAGTGCTTCGGGACTATGAGGAGCAACTCAAGGTGCTGGCCGAAGCTTCGGGCACTCCCGGCGCTGCCATTGCTGTGGTGCAAGACTCTACGATCGTTTTTTTGAAAGGCATGGGACGCCGCAGCGCCGACGCACCACAACCCGTGGATGTGAACACGTTGTTTCGCATCGCTTCCGTGTCGAAATGTTTTGCCTCCTTTCTCACGGGCATTTTAGTGCAAGACAGCGTGCTGCACTGGAACGACCGCATTGTGGATCGCCTGCCGCATTTTGCTTTGAACTCGCCGGAGGAGACCCAGAAGTTCACCATCCGCCACGTGTTGTCACACACCACGGGGTTGCCCTATCACACCTACACCAACATGGTCGAAGAAGGCAAGCCATTGGATTCGATGCTGTCGTGGCTCAAAAGAATTCCCCTGTCCTCGCCGGTGGGAGAAACGTACAGCTATCAGAACGTAGCGTATAGCCTGATCGGGAGGGTGATCGAATCGGCCACCGGAAAGAGTTATGAAGACGAGATGCGCCAGCGGGTGTTTGGTCCCTTGCATATGCTCACGGCGTCTATCGATTATGCCGGCATACAGCAAAGCACCAACCTGGCCAAGCCTCATAAGCGTCGTGGCAATCAATGGGTGCCCGCCGCGATCACGTCCACCTACTATAACGTGGCCCCTGCCGGCGGAGTGAACGCCAGCATCAGCGACATGGCGCAGTGGATGATCGCGTTGTTGGGCAACCGCCCCGATGTGATCTCCCGGGAAACCCTGAAACAGTTGTACTCACCGGAAGTAAAGGCCCGTTCGAAGAACCGTAACTATGGCCGGATGCACCGGCTCAGCGATTCGTTTTATGCTTTAGGATGGCGGGTGATCTATTATCCCGACGATACCTTGTTATACCATGGCGGTTATGTGAACGGCTACCGCAGCGAAGTGGCGGTGAACCCCAAAGACCACCTGGCCGTATGCATCCTGGCCAACGCTCCGGGCGACCTGGCCGATAATGGCATTCCCTTATTTTTTAACTTGCTGCAGCCCAAACGCGATTCGGTTCGCGCCTGGGAGGAGAAAGAACGAAAACTCCGTCAGCAAATCCTGGTTCCATGAAAACAAAAAACGTCCTGTTGCTCCTTGTCGTTGCCGTGGTGTTGGCAAGCGTGTTGTACTCGTTCATGGGAAGCCATGACCAGTCGGCTTATGTGGATGAAATAAAAAAAGAGCGGGAAGAAAAAGAACGGTTCATGCGCACGTCGCCCGAATCGCCGTTTGTTATGGATGCGAAGACCTTCGAGGGGTTGAAATATTTCCCGGTAGATCCAAAATACAAGATCACGGCCGACATCACCCCCATTCAAAGTAAAAAGATGGTGGTGCTCACCACCAGCGACGCCAACGAGCAGCGCTATATCGAATATGCCTACGCCGATTTCGACCTGGATGGTTTTCATAACCGGCTGCTGATCCTGGAAGTGACCGACATGGGTCCCTTTCGTGGAAAGCTTTTCCTGGCGTTTGGGGATGAGACCAGCGCCTCCGAGACCTATGGTGCAGGGCGCTACCTGGACGTGAACAAGACGCCGGGGAGCAATACCATTACCCTTGATTTTAATAAGGCTTACAACCCGTATTGCGCGTATATCGAAAAGTATTCATGTCCCTTTCCTCCGGCGGAGAACTTGTTAAAGGTTGCTTTGCGAGCGGGGGAAAAGACCTACCACTGAAATCATTTTGAACCGCAAAGACGCTGAGGGCGCAAAGGATATCGCAAAGCTGCTAGTGTTGTTTGTGGATTGGTTCTTTTCGGCTCAGTTCTTTTACGGAAACTATTTTTACTTCCTTTCAAAGGGCTTATTTTTACACCCTTTACAGTATAGCAAATGACCATTTCTTACAATTGGCTGAAGGAGTATATCGACATCCCTGAAACCGCCGATGCCATTGGCAAGGTGCTGACCAACACGGGGCTGGAGGTAGAGAGTGTGGAGGTGCATGAAACCGTGAAGGGTGGATTGCAGGGACTCGTCATTGGCCAGGTGCTCACCTGTGCCAAACACCCCAATGCCGACAAACTTTCGGTGACCACGGTGGATGTTGGCGGTGGCAGGATCTTGCCCATTGTTTGTGGTGCACCCAACGTGGCTGCTGGCCAAAGAGTGGTAGTAGCCCTTCCGGGAACGACCGTGCACCCTACGAAGGGGGAGCCCTTCACGATCAAGCTGGCGAAGATCCGTGGCGAGCAGTCGGAGGGGATGATCTGTGCGGAGGACGAGATTGGGTTGGGCGAAAGCCATGCGGGGATCATTGTGCTGCATACGGATGTTCCCAACGGAACGCCCGCGGCTTCTTTCTATAACATTTCTTCGGACTATATCATCGAGATCGGGCTAACCCCCAATCGCGCAGACGCCGCGTCGCACATTGGTGTGGCCCGCGATATCAAAGCGTCGCTGGATCGCGAGATCCGCTGGCCGTCGGTGGAGAGCTTTGCGGCAGACGATTCAAGTCTTATTATTCCAATTGAGGTACAGAATGCTGCGGCGTGTCCACGCTATTCGGGTGTTACGCTTTCCGGTGTGACGGTAAAGGAATCGCCGGAGTGGTTGAAGAACCGCTTGCTGGCGATCGGGCTCACGCCTATCAACAACGTGGTGGATATCACCAACTTTGTTTGCCACGAACTGGGGCAACCGCTGCATGCCTTTGATGCCGACCAGATCGCGGGGGGCAAAGTGATCGTGAAGACGCTGCCCGCGGGCACCAAATTTGTGACGCTCGACAACAAAGAACGCACGCTGCTGGACACCGACCTGATGATCTGCAATGGCAGCGAAGAGGGGATGTGCATCGCGGGTGTGTTTGGTGGTGCAAAATCGGGCATCACGGAACAGTCGAAAAATATTTTCCTGGAGAGTGCCTGTTTCTCGCCGGTATACGTTCGGAAAACTTCACAACATCATCAGTTAAAGACCGATGCATCGTTCCGTTTTGAGCGGGGCACCGATCCGAACATCACCGTGTATGCGTTGAAACGTGCGGCGTTGTTGATCAGGGAACTTGCCGGTGGAAAAATCTCGTCGCCGGTGGCCGATGTTTATCCGGCACCCATTCCGAACCGGAGCATTGAAGTAAAAGACAAAAATGTTAACCGGTTGATCGGTAAGGTCATTCCACGAAACGAAGTTCACGGCATTCTTTCCAGGCTCGATATTCGTGTGATGGATGTAAAGGACGATCGGTATACGGTTTCAGTTCCTCCGTATCGCGTGGACGTAACGCAGGAAGCGGATGTGGTGGAGGAGATCCTGCGCATCTACGGCTTCAACAATATCGAATTGTCGGACATTGCGCGCACCGACTTCCTGGCCGAATTTCCTGTAAAGGATATCGACAAGTATAAACGGAATCTTGGCGAGTTGCTGACCGGCAATGGCTTCAATGAGATTTGGACCAATTCGCTTACCAACTATGCCTATCAGCAAAAGCACAACCTGAAGTTCAAGGGTGAGGCCATCGAGATCTTGAACAAACTGAGCGAAGAGCAAGGCATCTTGCGGCAGACGCTTTTGTTTACCGGGTTGGAAGTTTGTGCCTATAACATCAATCGCCGGCAGAAAGACCTGAAGGTGTATGAGTTCGGCAAGATCTACTATAAAGAAGGCGGTGCCTACAAGGAGGAAGAGCGCCTGGCTTTGTATATGACGGGCAACGTGGAGACGGAGAATTGGCGGCATAAGACGCAGGCGGTAACGTACTATGACCTGGCGCAACACGTACAGCATGTGGCGCTAAAATCGGGACTGACCAACCTAAAGCAGGAATCCATTACTGATCCGGTACTGGAATATGGAGTGAAGTTGTTGCGTGGAAATGTGGAAATCGGCAAGGTTGGAAAAGTAAAAGCCGCGTTGCTGAAAGATTTTGGCATGAAGCAGGATTTATTTTATGCGGAGCTTTATACGTCCTTGCTTTTCCAATCGGCAAACCCTAAGTTAGTAATTCAGGAAGTGACGAAATTTCCCGAAGTAAGAAGAGACTTGTCGTTGGTGATCGACAAGCAGGTTAGCTTCGATGAGATACGCAACCTGGTCATGGCTACCGAGAAGCGGTTGATTAAAAACATTATTGCGTTCGATGTGTATGAAGGAGAGAACATCCCGCAAGGAAAGAAAGCGTATGCCCTGGGCTTCACCCTGCTGAACGAGCAGAAGACCCTGACGGACGAGGAGATAGACCAGACCATGGCGGCATTGATGACGGCCTTCGAGGAGCGACTGGGGGCCGTAATCCGGAAATAAGGCAACCCTTGGCTTGGGTTGGAACGTACTGACTATAGGATGGCAGCGGGATAGGATAGGAGACCCCGGGTGCAGAATGGACGAAGGGTAGACGGATTCTCGGATTTTATCGGGGCTGCAACAGATAAATTGGTTTTAACGGCCGACGCAGAGGCGAAGGCAAAAAAAATTCGCATGGATCAGGAACTCTTAAAAACCAACCTCAACGGGTTGGAGCGCAAAATCTTGGTGCTCGTCAACGAACACAAGAACCTAAAGGAAGAGCTGAAAAGCCTGAAAAAAGAGAACCAGGATCTGAAGGGAGCCATTCGCGTCCGCGATGAGCAACTCGCAGGCTTTCATAATCAAGCGAAAATCACTAAAATTGTGGATAGTTTAAACCCGGAAGACGGAAGTGTTTCGGAGTTGAAGAAGAAAGTGGACGAATACATCCGAGAGATCGACAAGTGTATCGCCCATTTAAGCAGATAAAAGGAACCCTGTAAGCATATTTCATGGACGACCTCTCAATAAAAATCAAGATAGCAGACCGCGAATACCCAATGAAGGTGAAGCTAACGGATGAAGAGCGCGTTCGACTGGCCAGCAAGATCATCAATGAAAAATTAAAGACTTACCGGGAGCAATTTGGGATAGATGATAAACAAGATCTGTTGGCCATGGTGGCCTTCGACTGCCTGGTAGACAAGATGGCGGCCGAGGAAACCTACCAGGTGATCGACCAAACGGTGTTTGAGAAAGTTAGCCAAATCAACCACCTCGTCTCCCAATCCATTCTCTGATTTCTTCGCACTCCCTCCCTTCCTGAGCCAAGGCGGCAATCCGGGGTTAGTATATATATAACCCCATATCTATTTTTATGTCACCGACCGTCATAGTTATCGTAGTCAGCGCGATCGCAACGATCCTGCTGAGTCTGTTGATCGGGTCTCTCCTCTATAAACGAAAACTTCAAAAGAACGAGGAGAATGCCGACGCCAAAGCCAAGCTCATCATCAAGGAAGCCGAAATCGCAGCCGAAAACCTGAAAAAGGACCGCATCCTGGAAGCCAAAGAAAAGCTTCTGAAAATGAAGACCGAATTCGAGGAGGAAGCCAACAAGAAGAAGAGCCTTATCATCAGCAACGAGCAAAAGATCAAACAACGCGAGGCCACCCTCAGCAAAGAGATCGAGAACCTCAAACGCAAAGAAGGTGAATTGGACGACATTCGCCTCGACCTGTCGGCCCAACTCGAACACACCAAAAAGCGCAAGGAAGAGCTCGACAAGTTCAACCAGCAGAAGATCCAGGTGCTGGAAAACATCAGCAAGCTCACCGCCGACGAAGCCCGCGAGCAACTGATCGCCAGCCTGAAAGACGAAGCCCAGACCCGCGCCTCCAGCTATGTGAAAGACATCATGGAGCAAGCCAAGCTGTCGGCCACCAAGGAAGCCAAGAAGATCGTGATCGAGACCATCCAGCGCACCGCCACCGAGCATGCCATTGAGAACTGCGTGTCGATCTTTAACATCGAAAGCGACGACATCAAAGGAAAGGTGATCGGCCGCGAAGGACGCAACATCCGCGCCCTGGAAGCCGCCACCGGTGTGGAAATTATCGTGGACGACACCCCTGAAGCCATCATCATTTCGGGCTTCGACCCCGTGCGTCGCGAGATCGCCCGGTTGTCGTTGCACCGGTTGGTTCAGGATGGACGTATACACCCGGCGCGCATCGAAGAGATCGTGGCCAAGACCACCAAGAATATTGAAGACGAGATCGTGGAAATCGGCGAACGCACCGTGATCGACCTGGGCATTCACGGGCTGCATCCCGAGTTGGTGAGGATGGTGGGCCGCATGCGCTTCCGCTCGTCGTATGGACAAAATTTGTTGCAGCACTCACGCGAGGTGGCCAACCTTTGCGCCATTATGGCCAGCGAATTGGGGTTGAACGTGAAACAAGCCAAGCGTGCCGGTCTGTTGCACGATATCGGCAAGGTGTGGCCCGAAGAGTTGGAGAAACCTCACGCCATTGTGGGTATGGAGTTGGCACTGAAATACAAGGAGCATCCCGCCATTTGCAACGCCATCGGCGCTCACCACGACGAAATTGAAATGACCAACATCATCTCCCCCATCGTGCAATCGTGCGACGCCATCAGTGGCGCCCGCCCCGGTGCCCGTCGCGAGGTGATGGAGCAATACATCAAGCGCCTGAAAGAACTGGAACAACTGGGTCTCAGCTTCGACGGTGTCGACAAGTGCTATGCGATCCAAGCCGGCCGTGAGCTCCGCGTTATTGTAGACGCCGAGAAGGCTACCGACGAACGGGCAGGTCAACTGAGCTTCGACATCTCGCAAAAGATCGAACGCGACATGCAATATCCCGGTCAGGTGAAAGTGACGGTGATCCGCGAAATGCGTAGCGTAGCCTCCGCGAAATAATATAAATTCAAGCGCTGCCTTGAGAAAAGGCTGCGAAGAAAACGTTCGGTTCCTTGTGGGGCCGGACGTTTTTGTTTTTACGGTAGTGCCATGCTGTCCCTGTATTTGGGGTCCGGTCGTGCTCATGATTCTTTTCGATTTCGTCTCGACAATCATGGCGTTGGTCGCGACCCTAACGTCCGCTCGTGTATTCAAACGATTGTATAATTTACTTTAACGGTATGGTACTTTTCAGTATTAAAAGTATTTTTAGAAACCTGTTACCTACGCTCTACTGGAAAATGACCCGTCTCCTATGCCTCGCAGGCTTCGGCCTGTCCCTCTTCTGCAGCATACCCTGCACGGCACAGCTCAAGGCTGACACTGCTTTTGTTGCCAAGGCCGACCTACACGCCAAGCATGTTTATTCGCATTATATACAAGGACAAGCACGCCTTTTCAATGGCGTGGAATACACGGAATACGCTTCGCGAAATGACGAGTTCCCCTTCTACCTTTCCGACGATTGGATCATGGGCGATGTGCTCTACGATGGCGAGTTGTACGAGAATGTGCCCCTGGAATACGACATCCGCGTCGACCAGGTAGTCACCGAACACTTGCTCAACGGTGCAAAGATCCAGTTGGTCACCAACAAGGTAGATCACTTCACGATTTCCGGTCACACGTTTGTGCTGCTCTATGGCACAAAGACCAACGGTATCACCACCGGGTTCTATGACCGGTTGTATGACGGCGCCACCAAGGTATATGTGAAGCGTGAAAAGAACCTGCAGGAATCCATCGAGTCGCAGGTGATTGTGGCCCGCTTCGAAGAAAAGAATCACCTCTATATTGTTAAAGATGGCGTGTTTTACCCGGTAAAGAAAAAAGGATCGGTGCTGGAGGTGCTGAAAGACCGGAAATCGGATGTCAAATCTTTTCTCAACAAAAGTAAAATACGCTTCAAGAAAGATCGTGAGAAGGCCGTAGTGCGGGCGGCAGAATTCTATGACGCGCCTAAAAACTGAGCATGAAGACACTTTACACGTTTATTATTTGTGGGATAGCCATGCTGGCCCTGACGCAGACCACCAACGGTCAACAACGGGGGCTTATCAATGTAGAGTTGAGCAGCGCTCCATTCAAGCAGCTCGTTGACGCGATCGAGTCGCAGACGGATTATCATTTCTATTATAATCCCCGGACAACCGACAGCCTGAAGATCACCCTGTCGGCGCAGAATCAAAACGTGAACACCGTGTTGGGGCATGCGCTGGCCGGCACGCAACTGCATTTCGCCGTAGACCCTCAAGGAAATATTTTTGTGACGGAAGGCCGCGACATCATGACCGACCTGCCCGTAGATTTTTTTGATACAGGTGTTGCGCCCTCGCAACAGACGCTGGCGTCAGGATTTGACTACACCGCCTACGAAAAACGCGAAAAAGAGAAAAAGCTGGTGGAGAGCAAGCTCTACGCGATCGGCCCCAAGAGCAGCAACCTGCAGGGCAACGCCACCATGGCCGGCCATGTGCGCGATGTGACAAATGGTGAGCCGCTCGTGGGGGCCACCGTGTATATAGAGAAACCGTTGATCGGTGTGATCACCGATCAGTTCGGATACTACGCCATCACCCTGCCCAAGGGCCGGCACGAACTGAAGATCAAAAGCATCAGCATGAAGAGCACCGTACGCCAGATCATGCTCTATGCCGACGGTAAACTGGAGATCGAACTGGATCCGGACGTGACGCCGCTGAAAGAAGTGGTGGTGGAGTCCGACAAGGATGTTCGGGTGATGGGTATGCAGATGGGTATGGAGAAGCTGGACATCAAGACAATGAAAAATATGCCGCTGGCCTTGGGTGAGACCGACATCATGAAGGTGGTGCTGGCCTTGCCGGGCGTGCAGAGTGTGGGCGAGGGCACGGTGGGCCTGAACGTCCGCGGTGGGGCGGCCAACCAAAACCTGATCCTGTTCAACGACGCCGTGGTTTACAACCCGTCGCACCTTTTTGGATTTTTCTCCACCTTCAATCCCGACGTATTGAAACATGTGGAGCTCTATAAAAGCGGCATCACCGCCGACTATGGCGGACGGTTGTCGTCGGTGTTGGATGTTTCTTCACGGGAAGGCACCCTGAAAAAATTTCAAGGGTCCGGGGGCATCCGTCCGATCACGGGGCGGCTCACCCTCGAGGGGCCCCTGATCAAAGAAAAGACCTCATTCCTGATCGGCGCCCGCTCAACCTATTCCGACTGGATCTTACGCCAACTGCACAACGAACGTTTAAAGAATAGTCAGGCATCGTTCTATGACGTGAACCTCAACGTGAGCCACAAGATCAACGACCGGAACAATCTTTACCTGTCGGGCTACATGAGCCACGACAAGTTCAAGCTCAACACAGACACTTCCTATGCCTATAGCGACCGCAATGCGTCGATCACGTGGAAGCATATTTTCAATAACAAGCTTTATGCGGTGGCCACGGGCGGGATCAGCAAGTACAGCTATACGATGAGCAGCGATCTGAACCCGGTGGAGGCCTTCGATATGAATTTTTCCATCCAGCAGATCAACGGCAAAGTGGACTTCAGCTATTTTCTCAATGCCAAGCACACCATCAATGCCGGGCTGAGCGTGGTACGCTATTCACTGCAGCCGGGCCACATTGCGCCCAAAGGGGAGCAGTCGACACAAAAGACAATGGCCCTGCAACATGAACAAGGTCAGGAAAACGCGATTTATATCGGCGACAATTTCGAAGTGTCGCCCAACCTTTCCATCTATGGAGGAGTTCGCTATTCGTTCTATGAATACCTGGGGCCGCGCAATGTTTACCAATACGCCAACGGCATTCCGCGTTCGGAGAGTTCCATCACCGACAGCCTATACTACGGCAGTGGTAAATCCATCGCGTCCTATGGCGGTGCGGAGCCACGGTTCTCGATCCGCTACAGCGTATCGCAAAATGCATCGGTGAAATTCAGCTATAACCGGATGCGCCAATACATCCAGATGCTCTCCAACACCACGGCCATGACGCCGACCGATATCTGGAAATTAAGCGACGCCTATATCAAACCGCAAGTGGGCGATCAGGTGTCGTTAGGTTTCTATAAGAATACGCGGAAACATTCGCTGGAGATCTCCCTGGAAGCTTACTACAAAACCACGCAAAATGCACTCGACTTTAAAGGTGGCGCTGTGTTGTTGCTGAACAAGCACATCGAAACAGACGTTGTCGATTCGCGGGGCAAGGCCTACGGCGTGGAGTTTATGCTGAAACGCGCGGCGGGTAAATTGAATGGCTGGTTGAGCTATACGTATTCGCGTTCGTTCCTGCAAACGGTGAGCCCGTATGCATCGGAGGTCGTCAACAAGGGTGATTATTATCCGAGCAATTATGACAAACCGCACGCTGTGAATTTCGTGGGGAACTATAAATTCAGCCGTCGCTTCAATTTCTCGCTCAACATGACCTACAGCACCGGGCGGCCCATTACCTTGCCGCTGGCCAAATATGAATTGGGTGGCAACTACCGGCTTTACTACTCCGACCGAAATCAATACCGGATCCCCGACTATTTCCGCACCGACATCTCCATCAACATCGAAGGTAACCACAAGATCAAAAAGCTGGCCCACAGCTCGTGGACATTTGCCGTGTATAACCTGACGGGTCGCGCCAATGCCTACTCGGTGTTCTTCCGTTCGGAGAATGGCCAGGTAAAGGGCTACAAGCTTTCCGTGTTCGCCCAACCGATACCGACCGTGACGTATAACTTCAAATTCTAAGATGCACGCCGGCAAACCATATGGACTCTTCTACTACACCTGCATGACGATGATCATGTCGGGATGTCTGGAGCCCTATGCGCCGCCCGATGCCGACACTGGCGTCGACATTTTGGTTGTGGAAGGATTTCTCGACCTCGGACATTCCTCGGCATCGGTGCGTTTGACGCGTGCCATCGCGCTCGCCGCTACAGAAACGCCCAGCCCGGAAGAGAATGCTAAAGTGACTATCGAAGAAAGCGATGGCCCCACGGTCACCCTGACAGCCGACACGATCGCCGGTTCCTACGGGGCAAGCGACCTTATCATTGATCCCGACAAACAATATCGCCTGCACATCACCACGCAACAAGGCAGTGAATACGTGTCGGACTATGAAAATGTTTACCGGACGCCCGACATCGACAGCGTTACCTGGCATGGCACGGCGGCGGGCACCACGGTATACGCCAGCACACACGACGTCACGGGAAACGGCAGGTACTATTTGTGGGATTATGTTGAGACCTATGAATACCGGTCGACCTATGCGCCCGGCTATCAAATCCAAAAAGGTGACGTCGTACAGTTACGCGAGGAGGACTATGTGAATCGCTGCTGGGCGACAAAGCCGGCGACAAATATTCTTTTACATTCGACCAAGAATCTGGGTGTCGATGCCATGCTTGACTACCCGCTCGTGTTCATGCCGGTGCGCTCCATCAAACTGTCGATCCGCTATAGTATTCTGGTCAAGCTGAAGGTGGTGTCGGAGAAGCACTACGCGTTTTGGCAACAGTTGAAAAACACCACGGAAAATATAGGCGGTCTTTTCGATCCCATGCCTTCGCAGGTGGTGGGCAACGTGCACAATATACGCGACGCCCGGGAGCCCGTGTTGGGATATTTTGGGGCAGGAGAGTTGCGCGAAAAACGCATCTTCATCAAACACGATGAACTGCCCGAGGAATTGCAGTTGGTCACTCCCAAACCGCAAGGCTGCGAGATCGACACCGTATTACTCGGGTTGATCAAAGCGCTCCCCGATCAGACGTACCTGATCTACCCGGTAGGCGCCAACGGACCGGGAACGGCGGGAGGCTACACCACGGCGATGCCCATCTGTATGGATTGTCGCGTGCAGGGCGGTGTTACGAAGCGACCGGATTTTTGGAATTGAATGCCATATGAAATGATGGAAGGAAGAATGATACAAGAAGAAACCATGATGCCAGAGAAATTTTTGCCGCGCACTATTGAAGAGATCGATTTGAACTTTGCCGTATGACGTTTACAAAAAAACATATCTCTGTTTACGCGCTGGCGGCCTTTCTGTTTTCCGGTTGTCTCGACCCTTATTCGCCGCCGGCCACGACCGGCGATGTCGACCTCCTGGTGGTGGATGGTTATCTGAGTGTGACGTCGTCCTCTGTCGCCGTCCGGCTCTCGCATGCCGTCGCGCTGGACGATAGCAGCGTTCCACCCGTTGAGCAAAATGCCAATGTCAGGCTTGAAGAAAGCGACGGCGGCGCGGTGACCTTATCCGGTGGCACGGATGGTAACTATACGGCCACGGGGTTGACCATCGATGCATCAAAAAAATATCGCGTCCACATCCAGACCCTTGGCGGGAAGGAATATTACTCCGACTATGTCGATGTGCTCAAAACGCCCGACATCGATAGCGTGACCTGGCGGCCAAGCGACAAGGATCTTACGCTGTACGTGAACACGCACGACGACACCGGGAATTCAAAATATTATCTCTGGAACTATGTCGAGACCTTCGAATACTCCGCACCCTATCCGGCGGGTTACGAAGTAATAAATGGAGAGCCTACGTATTTGCCAGTGGATGAACGGGTGGACATCTGCTATAAAACAAATCTGTCGACCAACATCCTGGTCACTTCTTCGGAACGTCTTTCCGCCGATCTCATCCGCGATTTCCCCTTGGTGGTGATTCCCGCAGGCACCAGCAAGATATCCAGACGCTACAGCCTGCTGGTGACCCAACGCACCATCTCCAAAGAGGCCTATACTTTTTGGACGCAACTTCAAAAAACAACAGAGAGCCTGGGCGGGTTGTTCGACCCCATGCCTTCGGAGGTGGTAGGCAATGTTCACAGCGCTACCAGTGCCACCGAACCCGTATTGGGCTTCTTTAGCGCCGGTGAAGAAAAGCAACAGAGGATCTTCATCAACAACCGCGATCTGCCCGACAACATCCGGAGGACGCCGCTTGCTTTTTGCCCATTGGACTCCATTGAAATTTCGGTAGTCAAATCATTTGCAGACCACACTTTTCTCGTATATCCCTACGGTGTTCCGATCACGCTGGGCTATGTGTCGACGACGATTGATTGTATGGATTGTCGGGTCAAGGGGGGCGTAACGCAGAAGCCCGATTTTTGGTAATAAAGAAATGCAGCAACTTTCATGAACGTAAAAAAGATCATCTCGCTTTTTCATACACGCCTCCTGCCCGGGATGGTGATGACGTTGCTGGTAACCGCGATGGCATCCGCGCAGCAAGCGGGTCTCGACTCGCTCAATCGGAAATTCGACCGCTATCGGATCAATCACCTGCAGGAAAAATTGTATGCCCACCTCGATCAATCGCTCTATCTGACCGGCGAAACCATGTGGTTCAAACTCTACCTCGTCGACGGCGCGCGGCACCGGCCTTCGGATATCAGCAAAGTGGCCTACCTCGAAGTGATCGACAAAGACAAGCAAGCCGTGGTGCAGACCAAGGTGGCTTTGCAAGACGGTGTGGGGAATGGCTCTGTGTTTCTGCCCGCATCGATCACATCGGGAAACTATGTGGTGCGCGTATACACGAATTGGATGAAAAATTTTGCGCCCGAATTTTATTTCCACACCCCCATCACCATTGTCAATACCTTCCGGAAGCTCGATTTGGATAAACCTGTCGCTGCTGCATCCGACATTCAGTTTTTTCCCGAAGGTGGCAACCTGGTCAAAGGTGTTCCCGGCAAAGTGGCCTTCCGTGTCACGGATAAAACCGGCAAAGGATTGGTGTGCAAAGGCGCGTTGCTGAATCAGCAGAACGACACCGTCGCACGTTTTGAGCCTCATAAATTCGGCATAGGGAATTTTTCCTTTACACCCCTTCCGGGAACAGAATACCGGGCGGTGATCACCGACGATCAGGGGAGGAAGAACACCGTCAAGCTTCCTGCTGCATTGGACGCCGGCTATGCGCTGCAGGTGAAAGATAGCACTAACGATCTGTTGTCGATAAAAATAATCCAGAAGAACGTCGTATCGTCCGCGCCGGTGGTGTATTTGTTTGTACATGCCCGCAACGTCGTGTCCACGGCTTCGCTTTATTTTCTACAACATGGGCAGGTCACCGTTACCATTCCAAAGAAGAGTCTGCAACCCGGTATTTCGCATATCACGCTCATTGATAGTGATCTTCATCCGCAATGCGAACGTTTATATTTTACGCAACCGGATAAAAAACTAACACTGGGCGCAGAAATAAGTCAAGCCCAATTTGGCATCCGGCGCAAAGTCTCCGTCGATCTCACTGCGCAAAATGCCCAACATCAACCCGTGACATCGAACCTCTCCGTGGCCGTCTATAAAACGGACTCGCTGCAGGGTCCGCTCCAACAAGACATTTATTCCTTCCTCTGGCTCTCGTCCGATTTGAAAGGAGCCATTGAATCGCCGGAATACTACATGGACGGCTCCGACGCGTTCGCCACCGACAATTTAATGCTCACTCACGGCTGGCGGCGATTCAACTGGAACGACGTGTTGGGCACGGCGCCGGCCCTCACCTTTGTTCCCGAGTATCGCGGGCACCTCATCACGGGTCATGTCTTTGATCCGATCGGCGGCACCGCACGCGGGATCACGACCTTCTTGTCGTCGCCCAGCCGGAAAATTCAGCTCTACACATCGGTGAGCAACAACAAAGGCGAGGTGTATTATGAAGTGAGGGATTTTATCGGCCCGAAGAAAGTGATCGT
>CBIHQM010000069.1:0-19435 GCA_966211885.1 uncultured Chryseolinea sp. | reverse complement strand
GGTTAGTTTTTGATAAATCCCCAGATGCTTAGCACGCCAGGTGATGAAGTCAGCCAACTCCACCAGGCCGGTGGTCTTGCCATCGACGGCTTCTTCGTGGGTCCCTTTTGTAGAGAGCTTGTGCAGTTCGACGCTGCGCGATAGATCGAAAACTCTTTCAACCGGCGCGTCAATAAAAGTCTCCAGACGAATGATATTCATTTGCTCTTAAAATCCAGGAACCCAAGTCCCTACCAAGGTGGGATTGCCTCGAATTTTATCAAAATTCTTTGCGTCAACTTTGCTTGCCCGCCGAAGCTTTAGCGAAGGCGAGGCGGTTCAAAACTTTATCCGCCCACCTCTACTCTATACAACGCCGCCAACTTCTCCACCGCATAATCAATCTCCTCCACCGTATTATACTTACTAAACGAAAACCTCACCGCTCCACGTTTCGACCCAGGATACAACGCTCCCAACACATGCGACCCCGTAACGGCCCCGCTGGAACAAGCGCTACCACCCGATGCCGACACACCTTGCAAATCCAGGTTGAACAAAATCAATCCATTGTCTTCCGACTCGGGCAAACAAACATTCAACACGGTGTACAAGCTTTTGTCCAGGTTAGCAGAATCGCCATGAAAATCCACGCCGGGAATGTTCTGTTTTAATTTCTCGATCATCCTTCCCTTCAACTGCTTGATGTGCTGCACATGTTCATCCATATCCCGGTAGGCAATCTCCAATGCTTTAGCCAGCCCGATGATGCCATACACGTTTTCCGTTCCTCCACGCATGCTGCGTTCTTGACCGCCGCCGTACACAAAGGGTTGTAATTTTTTATCCTTGCGAATGAACATGAAGCCCACGCCTTTCGGTCCATGAAACTTATGTGCCGCGGCCGCCATGCCGTGCACTTTGATCTCGCTCAGGTTATGACGGTAGTGTCCCACCGTTTGCACCGTGTCCGAATGAAAGTAGGCGCCGTACTGATCACACAAGTCGCCAACGCGCCGGATGTCCATCACGTTGCCCACTTCGTTGTTGGCATGCATCAGCGACACCAGGGCTTTTGGATTTTCTTTCAGCAACACTTCCAGGTGATCCATGTCCACGTGTCCTTTCTCGTCCAGCTTCACCATGTGTAAATTGATGAGGCCGCGTTTCTCGAGGTTGTGGAGGGTTTGCTCCACGGCATGGTGTTCGATGGGTGACGAGATCACGTTACGGATGCCGTACGTCTGCAAGCTGCTGTTGATAATGGTGTTGTCCGCTTCCGTGCCGCCGCTGGTGAAAATGATCTCCCCGGGTGTGCAATGCAACAACTCGGCAATTTTCTTGCGGGCCGACTCGATGGCGGCCCGCACCTTGCGGCCATGCGCGTGGGTTGACGACGGGTTGCCGTAGTCTTCCAGCATGAAAGGTTTCATTGCTTCAAATACTTCGGGATCCAGCGGGGTGGTGGCGGCATTATCCAAATAAACTTGCATCTCTCTCCATTTGGTTTATAAATCAAACAATCAGACCACAGCCTTTTCGGCGATGATCTCTTTTATATCGGCGATCATTTTCTTCGCCAGGTTATCGGCCTTCACTTCCATGTCCGACTCCGCATAAATGCGGATGATGGGTTCCGTATTGGATTTGCGCAGGTGCACCCACTCTTTGTCGAACTCGATCTTCACGCCATCGATGGTATTGATGGGTTGTTTTTTATATTTCTTGGTCATCTCCTCCAGCACGCGGTCCACGTTGATGTTGGGCGTGAGCTCGATCTTGTTTTTGGAGATCACATAGTTCGGATACGTCGAGCGCAGCCGCAGCAGGCTGGTTTCGCTTTTCGCCAGGTGCGTCAGCAGCAGGGCGATGCCCACCAGGGCGTCGCGACCATAGTGCAACTCGGGATAGATCACCCCGCCATTACCTTCGCCGCCGATGATGGCGCCGGTCTCTTTCATCATGGTCACCACGTTCACTTCGCCTACCGCCGCGGCCGAATATTGGCCACCGGCTTTCTCGGTGATGTCGCGCAGTGCGCCGGTCGAAGAAAGATTCGACACCGTGTTCACTTTCTTTTTCTTGGTTGCCTGCAGCACATAGTCGGCCACGGCCACCAACGTATATTCTTCACCGAAAGGCGAGCCGTCTTCCGACACAAAGGCCAGGCGATCCACATCCGGGTCCACCACGATGCCC
This sequence comes from uncultured Chryseolinea sp., assembly GCA_966211885.1. Lineage (GTDB taxonomy): Bacteria > Bacteroidota > Bacteroidia > Cytophagales > Cyclobacteriaceae > Chryseolinea. Next base: position 17,257 of record CBIHQM010000069.1, on the reverse strand, counting down.
ATGTCGTATTTGCCTTTTTTGATCTCGCGGCAAATGTCCGTCAAGTGTTCCGGCAGCGGCTCGGGGTTGTGGGGGAAGTGGCCCGTGGGGTCGCAATACATTTCTTTCACGCTCACGTCCAAAGCCTTCAGCAGCAAAGGAACGGCAATGCCGCCCGTGGAGTTCACGGCATCCACCACTACGTTAAAGCCTCTGTTGCGAATGGCTTCTACATCCACCAGGGGCAACTTCAGGATCATGTCGATGTGCTTCTGAAGGTAGGTGTCGTTTTTGGTATACTGGCCCAGCTTGCCCACAGGAGCAAAGTCGAAATCTTCGTCCTCGGCAATCTTCAGCATGGCCTCGCCATCTTTGCCCGAAATGAATTCGCCTTTATCGTTCAATAATTTCAGGGCATTCCATTGCACGGGATTGTGACTGGCCGTGAGGATGATGCCACCGGCTGCCTTTTCCAGCGGCACGGCGATCTCCACGGTGGGTGTTGTGGACAGCCCCAGGTCGACCACGTCGATGCCCAAGCCTTGCAAAGTCGACACCACGAGGGCGCTCACCATCTCGCCCGAGGGCCTGGCGTCGCGCCCGATCACCACTTTGGTGGAACCGGTTTTCTTCTTGATCATGGTCCCAAACGCCGCCGTAAATTTTACGACGTCGACGGGCGTGAGATTTTCACTGGTTTTACCACCAATGGTCCCACGAATGCCGGAAATAGATTTGATTAAAGCCACGATTTGGGGTTTTTATATAAAAAGTGAGGCAAAATTAATAAGAATAATGGAAGGAGCGAGCCACCAACCGTTCACCTGCCACAACGACAAAAAAATAATTTTTTTGCCCCCACCGCCGTTGCCGCGCCGTTGTTGGGGTTCTTCACCAACAACCCAGCTTCCAGCCTCATTCCACGACGCCGTTGTTGGTGTTCTTCACCAACAACCCAGCTTCCAGCCTCAGTCCACGACGCCGTTGTTGGTGTTCTTCACCAACAACTCAGCTTCCTGCCTCATTCTACTGGCGGCCCCCTCGGAAACCTCGGGCCGGGCTATCCATTCCAAGTCCGCCCACGCTCCACGCCCACGCACTTCGGGCTTTCCATTTCTATCCCTGGCCGATCGCTCCGATAGAGATTCCATACCCTCGTGTTGGTGTCCCACCAACACGCCCTCTCCCTTGCGACTCACTCCACTAACAAGCCCATCCCAAACCCACCACCTCCCCATGTTGCCCCACACAACAAAAAAACAATACCCATCGCCCCACGCGTTTTCACAAGCAACCCCATACCCACGAACCACGCCTATCCCCGCCACCCAGCAAAAAAACAACATAGAACCCACCACATTTTTTCTAATTTTAAACCCACAGGAAATCACGCACCATGAAACAAGTCCCCGTCACGCCCGACCCCAACCGTCCAGCCAAGCTCGAAGCCTTCAACCGCCTGCTCACCATCATGGACGAGCTCCGCGAAAATTGCCCGTGGGACAAAAAACAAACCCTCGAAAGCCTGCGTCACCTCACCATCGAAGAGACTTACGAACTGTCTGACGCCATCCTGGAAAATGACCTCCCCGAAATAAAAAAGGAGCTTGGCGATCTCATGCTCCACAATGTCTTCTACGCGCGCATCGCCTCCGAACAAAAAGCCTTCGACATCGCCGACGTGCTCAACGCCATCTGCGACAAGCTCATCGAACGACACCCCCACATCTATAGCGACGTGGTGGCCAACGACGAAGAGACCGTGAAATCCAACTGGGAAAAAATAAAGCTGAGGACCGGCAACAAATCGGTCTTGCAAGGCGTGCCCGGCTCACTCCCCGCGTTGGTCAAAGCCATCCGCATCCAGGACAAGGCCCGCGGTGTGGGCTTCGACTGGGAAAGAAAAGAGCAGGTGTGGGAAAAGGTGGAGGAAGAAATGCAGGAATTCAAAGCGGAGTTCAACGCCACGGCGCCCGAAGCCATCAACCACGAGAAAGCCATGGCCGAATTCGGTGACCTGCTTTTCTCGTTGGTGAACTATGCCCGCTTCATCAACATCGATCCGGAAGAAGCCCTGGAGCGCACCAATAAAAAATTCATCAAACGCTTTCAATATTTAGAGACCGAGTCGGCAAAAGACGGCAAGACGATGGGGGAAATGACGCTGGCTGAAATGGACGTTTATTGGAACAAGGCCAAGAGTCTCTAAAATAAAATAGAAGCGATTTAGATTTCGATGTTGAAACTTGGGACGGTTAGCGCTCCCATTTCCGGGCCAGGCTCCATTTCATCAACGGTCCGCTTGTCATGCTGGTGATCAGCGCCATGATGACGAGCGACACGAACACCTTCTCGTTGATCAACCCATTCTCCAGGGCAATGAGCCCAAGAATAATTTCCATGGCCCCGCGTGCGTTCATCCCAAAGCCCGCCGCCAGCGACTCTTTCCAGGAGAAACCTCCCAGCCGCGTGCCCAGTCCGCTGCCCACAATTTTTCCCGTAAAGGCAATGGCTAAAATGATCAGGGTCAACCCCAGGTCGAAGTTCAAAAAGAAGTTCACCCGCAAGCCGATGGACACAAAGAACAACGGTGCAAAAATATTATTGATGAACTGATGCACGATCTCCTTGGCGCGTTCCGAAAAATGCTCCGAGTCTCCCAGCGCCACGCCCATAATAAACGAACCGAAGATGGCGTGAATGCCGATGTATTCCGTGAACGCCCCCGCCAGAAAACACAAGGCCAGCGACACCGACAACACACCGCCCGGCCAGGCCATCTTTCTGTTGATCCAGGGCAGCAGGCGATTCAATAGTCCCCGCCCGATCGTGAGCATAAAGGCGGCAAACCCGATGGTCAATATAATGGTGTTGAACAGCGGCATGTGTTCGCCCGTTTTTTTGCCGATCAATCCCAGGAGCACCGAAAAAATAATCCACCCCACCAAATCATCGACCATGGCCGAAGCCACCACGAGCAATCCCATTTTTGATTTGAACAAATTCAAGTCCATCAAGATGCGAACGATCACGGGCAACGCGGTGATGGCCATCGCCGTGCCCATAAACAATGCGAAGGTTAGACGCCCGTTGGCATCGGCTATTCCAAAAAAGGTGGGAAAGAAATAGGGAAATATAAATCCGATCGAGAAGGGAATGATGAGTCCGAACAGACTGGTGGTAAGCGCCTGCCGGCCTTGCTGCACCACGATATGAAGGTCCACTTCCAGGCCCGCGATAAACAACAACATGATCACGGCCACCTGCACAAAGCCAGTGAGCACAACACCCGCAGCGGCGTTGTGCGGATACAGCGCCTCAAACCATTCGGGTTGAAGCATGCCCAGCACGGTGGGTCCCAGCAAAATGCCCGCAATGATCTCGCCGATCACCGCGGGTTGGTTGAGTTTGCGGAACACTTCCGCAAAAAGTCTTCCCATCACCAACATGATGCTGAGCTGCACCAACAAGTGCACCACATCGGCGTGTCCTAATTTACCCATGGCTGGCCTCCTTTCGTGGATTGACAATAAACAGATTGCACGGCAGGTCGGCAAAAATATACTCCTGGTCGTGGGTGAATACGCGGTCGAACAACGAGAACCTGCGTTGCGCTGCGCCCACCACCAACAGGTCGGCATGCTTGCGCTGTGCAAATTTTGAGAGTTCGAACCCCGACTTCCCGGCCACCAGTTTGATATTCACTTTCAAGCCGTCGTGCGGTATGCGTTGGAGGATCTTTTCAACATTTTCAATTTCTTCTCGCACCAGGCTCTGGCGGAGGGACTCATATTCGGTTTCCGAACATTGCTCGGTGGCCATGGTGAGGCCATACATTTTTATTTCGCGCACCACATGCAACCAGTGTGCTTTATCTTTTAAACCCACATTACAGGCCAGACCCAGGGCTTGTTCCACAAACGGGTTGTCCTCGGCATTCACGACAATGTTCTTAAAGGGCTGTGGGGTTGCACTGGGAGTCGTGAACAAGAGCACGGAGCAATCCGCCTTTCTTAAGATCTGACGGGCGATGGTGCCGAGATAAAACTGGACAAGGTTTTCTTTCTTTAATGCGCCCGCCACCAGCAGGTCGATGTTTTCTTTTTTGCAGGTGCTGAGAATGCGGTCGCCAGGCTTCCCTTTTTCCCAAAAAATTTTCACGCTGGGGTCGCCCAATAGCCCGGCAGTTTGCAACAGGCCGTTCAGTTTGGCTTCTTCTTCCAGGCCATGGTCGCCGACGTGGATGAGGAGCAGTTCGGCATTCCACATGGTTTTTAGACGACCGGCCTCCGCCAGCAACGCTTCCAGGCGCGGCGAAAAGGCAATGGCTAGTCCTATTTTACGGATGATCATGGGTGGTTCGAGCGTGGAAAGGTATTCATTTTATTTTATTCATGCGACCTCCCGAAACCGCCGCCAGGCCCGGAAATATATTGCCTGCATCGTGTCAATTGTCACAAATCCGCCGTTCCTGACCCTTTTCATACGTCGCCTAATACAAAAACTTTATCATTTCCCCTGAAAATCTTGCATGCATACGCTGCCACTCATATTGCAAAAATGTAGGTTCATAGAAAACCCAACCTTTGCATCATTACAAAACTGTTGGTATGTCGGTGAGTAAAAGTGTGCGGGACCTGATCATTGGGAAGGACAAGTATATAGAGTCGTATGGAGAGTTCAAGCAAGCCATGCTCTCCGGGCAGTTTGCTATGATCGGCATCGTGATGTGTCTGCTCTATATGACGTTCGACCTGGCAGCCGGTGTCTATGAAACTGCTCCTATCTTTTTTGCGGCCATATTTTTCCTGGCACTTTCCATTGCCATTCACCGTCAAGGCGATCATTGTCTGGCCAATTACTTTTTGTTGCCCACCATCAATTTTACGGTATACATTTTTGCTTCCAGTGAGTCGCCCAATACGGGTGCGTTCATTTTCTTTATTGTGAATGCGCTGGCGGCCTTCGCCGTATTCAACTACAAACAGCGCCTGCTTTCCATCTTGTTTGCGGCGTTCACCTATGTTCTTTTTGTGCTGGCCTATTTTGTGGACTTCAGCATCTTGCCACCGCGCAACTACGACGAAGATACGTTGCTGTTTTTCGTGGTGATCAACTTCACCCTGGCATTGCCCGGTGGGATGATGGCCGTGTACCTGCTCATCAGTCTGAATCACCACAACGCCATGCAATTGGTGGAGAACAACACGCTGCTCACCAAGACCAACGCCGAGCTCGATCGCTTTGTCTACAGCACTTCGCACGACCTTCGCGCACCACTCACGTCCGTGATGGGGCTCATCAACATTACCGAGCGGGCCGAGAACAAGGAAGACGTAAAAAAATACCTGGCGATGATCAAAGACCGCATTCATTCGCTGGACCGGTTCATCAAGGACATCACCGACTACTCGCGCAACAACCGCCTGGAGATACGCCGCGAAAACGTGAAGCTCGCCGACCTGGCCCAGGACGTGTGGGAAAGCCTGAAGTATCAGCCCGAGGCCGAACGGATCAACTTCCAGATCGAGATCCCGGACGATATTTATATCGAGTCCGACAAGGCCCGTTTGCAGGTGGTCATCAGCAACCTGATCTCCAATGCCGTTCGCTACCACGATATGCGCAAGCAGGAGCAATACATCCGCCTGAAATACCAGGTGAGTGGCCATGTGATCTCCATCAAGGTGGAAGACAATGGGCAGGGTATTTCGCCGGAATATCATTCAAAGATCTTCGAGATGTTCTTTCGTGCTAACGAACAGTCTAAAGGCTCCGGATTGGGGTTATATATTGTAAAGGAGGCATTGGTAAAGCTTTCCGGATCCATTCAGTTGGAGTCTGTACCGGGGTTGGGGACTACTTTCACCGTCCGGCTGCCGAGGTAAGGGCCGCCCGCCTTCTCCGCCACTGGCGGATTCGGCGGGCCATGTAAAAATCGACTTCCCCCACGCTGCCGAATCCCCGCGAATATTATCTTTGCCGTTCTATGGCAGCACAAGAAGACAATATTTTTAAAAACGTGATCTCCCACGCCAAGGAGTATGGTTTCATTTTCCCCTCCAGTGAAATTTACGACGGCCTCAGCGCAGTCTACGACTACGGGCAGAACGGGGCCGAGCTAAAGAACAACATCAAGGAATACTGGTGGAAGTTCATGACCCTGCTCCACGAAAACATCGTGGGCATCGACGCCGCCATCTTCATGCACCCCACCACCTGGAAAGCTTCTGGCCACGTAGATGCCTTTAGCGACCCCATGCTGGACAACAAAGACTCCAAGAAACGCTACCGCGCCGACGTGCTCATCGAAGACGCCATCGCTAAGATGGAAGAGAAGATCGAAAAGGAAGTGGAGAAAGCCGCCAAGCGCTTTGGTGAATCGTTCGACAAAGAAAAGTTTGTCACCACCAACCCGCGCACGCTGGAATATCAAAAAAAGATCGACGACACTAATGCGCGCCTCAAAGCGGCCACCAGCAATGCCGACATGGCCGCGATGAAGCAGATCATCATCGACCTCGACATTGCCGATCCGGTTTCGGGCACCAAGAACTGGACCGATGTGCGCCAGTTCAACCTCATGTTCTCCACCGAGATGGGCTCTGTGGCCGACGATGCCAACAAGATCTATCTTCGCCCCGAAACGGCGCAAGGTATTTTTGTGAACTTCCTCAACGTACAAAAGACCGGCCGGATGAAAATTCCGTTTGGTATTGCGCAAATCGGCAAGGCCTTCCGCAATGAAATTGTAGCCCGCCAGTTCATTTTCCGCATGCGGGAGTTTGAACAAATGGAGATGCAATTCTTTGTCAAGCCCGGTGAAGAAATGCAGTGGTATGAATACTGGAAAGAAAAAAGAATGCGCTGGCACCAAACGCTGGGCCTGGGCGCCGAAAACTATCGCTTCCACGACCACCTCAACCTGGCCCACTACGCCAACGCAGCATGCGACATCCAGTTCAATTTCCCCATCGGCTTCAAAGAGCTGGAAGGCATTCACTCGCGCACGGATTTCGATTTGAAAAATCACGAAAAGTACTCCGGCAAAAAACTGCAGTACTTCGATTCGGAAGAAAATCAGAACTATATCCCTTATGTGGTTGAAACTTCTGTAGGCCTCGACCGCATGTTCCTCTCCATTCTCTCCAAGGCATACACGGAAGAAAAACTGGAAGACGGAAGCGACCGCGTGGTTTTGAGAATTCCTGCCCCCCTTGCCCCGCACAAGGTGGCCATCCTACCCCTGATGAAGAAGGATGGTTTACCCGAAAAGGCCATGGAGATCATGAATGAATTGAAATTCGATCTCAACTGTTTCTACGAAGAAAAAGATGCTATCGGCCGGCGCTACAGAAGACAGGATGCCATCGGCACACCCTATTGCGTCACGATCGATCATCAAACACTGGAAGACAACACCGTTACCATCCGCGACCGCGACACGATGAAGCAAGAGCGCGTAAAAATTTCGGATGTAAAAGCCCAACTGATCGATGCTTGTTCGATCAATAACTTGCTTAGAAAAATCTAATCCCATATAACAGGCCATCGCTTAACGATGGCCTGTTTCATTTATAAATATTTTTCACCAGCAGCCACATCTCCTGCCCTCCCCCTCGAACTTAACCAATCCCTCTATATTCTATGAACCCTGTATTGAACAGAGAGCTCTTCTTTGTGAAGGAGCACACCGGCATTTTCAAAGCGGCCAACAATTTCGACATCTACGATCCGGAGTCTAACCAGATCATCCTGGAATGTCGTGAAGAGAACCTTGGCTTTTTCACCAAGATGTTTCGCTTCACCGACTACAAGCGCATGACCCCTTTCGACATCGAGATCCGCACGCCCGCGGGCGAAAAAGTGGTCTCGGTACGCCGCGGCACGTCGTTCTTTATTTCCACCGTGGAAGTGCTGGACGAGAACGGCGCCCTGGTGGGCAAGTTCAAACAAAAGTTTTTCAGCATCGGCGGCAAGTTCGATGTGCTGGATGCCAACGACCAGGTGCTTTGCACGCTGAAGGGCAAATGGACGAGCTGGGACTTCAAATTCATTGCCGGCGACAACCGGGAATTTGCCTACGTCACCAAAAAATGGGCAGGCTTTGGCAAAGAGTTTTTCACTACGGCCGACAACTATGTGTTGCAGATCAAACCCGAAGTGCCTGCCAACCACCCGTTGCGACAGCTCATTTTAGCGGCGGTGATGTGCATCGATTTTGTTTTGAAAGAATAACGATCCAGTCCATCCCAGGCCCGCGGTTTCTCGGGCTTTTGATGAGAAATAATATCTTTGTGCGGGCTATCGCGATCCAGGTTGCGGTTGCCCGCTGATTTTTATACCCGGTTCCAACGCAACAGCGATCAACATCGTCATTCATGATCTGGCATCAACTACTTTCCTCCCAACGCACAGGCCAAAAGCCGGTGGCCAACACCGAGCCCTCGCGCAGTGCGTTTGAGCAAGACTATGACCGCATCATTTTCTCGCACCCCTTCCGGCGGCTGCAAGACAAAACGCAGGTGCACCCGCTGCCCGAACACGACTTTGTGCACACACGGCTCACCCACAGCCTCGAGGTTTCCAGTGTAGGCCGGTCGTTGGGAAAACGCGTGGGCGAGATCATTCTCCAGCGCCACCCGGAATTGAAGACAACACATTCCCTGTTTGACTTTGGCGCCATCGTGGCCGCTGCATCGCTGGCACACGACCTGGGCAATCCTCCTTTCGGGCATGCCGGCGAGGATGCGCTCTCCGATTTTTTTATTCACCACCCGCAGGGACAATTCTTCAAAGACAAAGTGAGCGAAGCCGAGTGGGGCGATCTCACCCGCTTTGAAGGGAACGCCCAGGGCTTTCGCATCCTCAACAAAAATCAATACGGTCTCAAGCTCACGTTTGCCACGCTGGGCGCGTTCACCAAATACCCTTGCCCGGCCTGGTTTCCGAAGCGCGACAAGACGCTGAGAAGCCAGAAGAAATTCGGGTTCTTCGAAAGCGAAAAAGAGATCTTCCGCGAAGTGGGCCAGACCCTGGAACTGATCCCCGCCGCCGACTGCGCCTTTGTCCGTCACCCGCTCGCGTTTCTCGTGGAAGCCGCCGACGATATCTGCTATAGCATCATCGACCTGGAAGACGGTTGTAGCCTTGGGCTGGTCAGTTATGAAGAGGCCCGGGCGTTGTTCGAGGGGTTGATCACCAAAAACAAAACCAAGCTCGGCAAACTGGACCACCTCCACAGCCTGCCCGAAAAGATCGGCTACCTGCGCGCCCTCGCCATTGGCGACCTGATGGACGAGTGCTCGTCGCTCTTCCTGGCCAACGAAGACGCTATACTGGCCGGCAAATTCGACCAGGCGCTGGCGGATCATTGTCCTTCGCGCGATGCCTTAAAAGAGATCATCAAAATTTCCATCGAAAAGATCTACCGCGCCCGCACCGTGGTGGAGATCGAGGCCGCAGGACACGAGGTGTTGCCCGGACTTTTACAGGAATTCACCACCGCAGGCTGGTATTTGATGAACGGCACGAAGTCACGAAAATACCAGAACCTCCAACTCCTGCTCCCCGAGGATATCCGCAGCGATATTGAGCGCCAGCCTGGTCAGGTCTATGGCATGCTCCGGCTCATCACCGACTTTGTTTCCGGCATGACCGATAGGCACGCGTTATCCCTCTACCGCAAGATCAAAGGAATGGCCTAAAAAAGGCTTTACATCCGGTTTTATATTGACGGAAGCCGGAAGCCTTTGCTCCAACGTTGCTCACTTGCCCGCCGAAGCTTCAGCGAAGGAGGGCCCCGCAAAAACCCCAAAAATCCTTAGCTTTGGACCGAAAATTGCGCCACCCCAAGGCGCATGCATTCTTAACCAGACGCGTTCATCATGTGGAATAAAGTTGCGGAAGCCATCATCAAAAACAGGCTATTACTGAGCATCATTATCGGCGCCATCACCCTTGTCATGGGCTACTATGCCTCCCGTGTAGAGATGAGCTACGAATTTGCCCGCACCGTTCCTCCCAACGACCCCGACCAGGTCTATCTCGACAATTTCAAAGCCCAGTTTGGCGAAGACGCCAACATCATTGCCGTGGGCATGAAAGACAGCGCCATCTACAAGCTCGACAATTTCAAAGCCTACAGCGATCTCATCAAGGACGTTAAGAAAATCAATGGTGTCACCAATGTGCTGGCACTCCCCGTGCTGAAGATGATCCTGAAAGACACGGCACAAGCCAAATTCTACCTCGCCGCGATTTTCAACGACACCATCGCTTCACAAAAAGATCTCGACAGCCTGCTGATCCTGGCCTCCGAACAAAAACTCTACGAAAGCCAATTGGTGAACACCTCCAACGGGGCCACCATGATGCTCGTGTCGGTAAAGAAAGAAGTGATGAACTCGATAAAGCGCGAAGCCTTGACGCAGTCGCTGCAGGACGCCGGGAAAAAATTTGAAGACAAAACACATATCCAGCTTCGCTATGCCGGTTTGCCGTTTATCCGTACCGTTGTGGCCAAAGCGCTGAAACGCGAGATGAATATTTTCCTGCTCGCCTCGGCGATTGTTCCGGGGCTGATCATGTTCGTGTTTTTCCGTTCCTTCCGTGCCGTGCTGTTTTCCATGATCATCATCGGCATCCTGGTGGTGTGGACGTTGGGTACGCTGGCCATATTCGCGTTCAAGATCACGTTGCTCAGCGGGCTGATCCCGCCCGTGATCGTGACCATCGGTGTGACCAATGCGATTTACTTGCTCAACAAATATCACCTGGAGTTTGCCCGCACAAAAAACAAGATGGAAGCCATTACGATTGTAGTGCGCAAAATGGGATTGGCGATGTTTCTTACCAATCTAACGGTAGCGATCGGTTTTCTTACGCTACTCTCCACCGACATCATTATCCTGCGCGAGTTTGGTATTGTGGCGGGCCTCAACATTCTGGCCTTGTTCTTTGTGAGCCTGGTCATGATCCCCAGCATTTTGTATTGGCTGCCTGTGCCATCCCCAAAACATTTGCGCCACCTCGACTTTAAAATCATGGGTGGCTTTTTGAAGGTGGTCGATGGTTGGGTACACACCAAAAGGGTGGCCATCTATGCCGTTTCACTCACCGTGGCCCTGCTTTCACTCTATGGCATTTCAAAACTCCGGTCGGTAGCCTTCATGGTCGACGATGTGCCCGAGCAAAGCCAGGTGAAGAAAGACCTGAAATTTTTTGAGAGCAACTTCAGCGGGATCATGCCCCTGGAGATCATGGTGGAATTCAAAACAAAAAAGAGAAGGCCGATCCTGGATGTTAAGAACCTGCAGAAGGTGGATGAGTTCGAGAACTTTCTGGATTCCATCCCAATGATGTCGCGCCCCATTTCCGTGCTCACGTTTGTGAAGGCGGCCAAGCAGGCCTTCTATAACAACAACCCTGCGAAATATACACTGCCCACGAAAGCGGAGGGCGGCTTCATCATGCGCTATATGAAAGGACAAACCGACAGCAGCGGGCTCTACAAATCGTTTGTCGACTCCACCTTCAGCAAAATGCGCATCTCGTGCCAGATTGCCGACATCGGCTCCACACGGTTGGATTCGCTGGTGCACCAGGTGATCGAGCCGCGCATGAAAGCCACCTTTACCTCCACGGCCAAAGATTCGGTGATCACCACCATCACGGGCACGTCAAAGATCTTTATCAAGGGAAATAAATTTCTCGTCGCCAACCTGCAGGAGAGTTTGTTGCTGGCGTTCATCCTCATCACGCTTTCCATGGCGATCCTCTTTGCCAACGTGCGCATGATCATCATCTCGCTCATCCCCAACCTGCTGGCGTTGCTCATCACCGCGGGGTTGATGGGATACTTTCATATTCCCCTCAAAGCCAGCACGGCGCTGATCTTCAGCATCACGTTTGGTATTTCCGTGGACAACTCCATCCGTTTCCTGGCCAAGTACCGGCAAGAGATCCTGGCCAACAATTTCTTTATCGCCAAGGCGGTGAGCGATAGCATCATGGAAACCGGCAAAAGCATTATGTACACCTCGGTGGTGCTCTTTGCCGGGTTTATCATTTTTGCCTTTTCGTCGTTTGGAGGAACGATTGCGCTGGGAATTCTCACGTCCGTCACCCTGGTGATCTCCATGTTCACCAACCTGATCCTGCTCCCCGCGCTGATCATGACCTTCGACAAGCCGAAACGCCGCAAGGGCGACCTGATCGAAGACTTCGATTCCAGCTTCTATGGTGAGCACGAGGACGAGGAGATCGACCTCAGCAAGATCAAGATCCACAACCGGCATTCGGCGGCAGAATAGGTGCACCACAGGGCAAAATTTGCCTTTCCCCAGCCCCTAAAAAAGCCCGGGACCGCACAGGTTTTTGTCTGTGGACTGTTTACTAAAAACAAATATCTTTGCGGGCTATAAAAAGCAGAAAACCTCAATTTTACCGTATTTATCAGAATGGCCGGCCCTTATAAGGAATATAAAGCGTTGAATTTTGCCCAGGTGGCAGCAGAAGTCCTCGATTTCTGGAAAAAAGAAAAGATTTTCGAGAAATCGGTCAGCAACCGCGAAGGGGCTCCCTCTTTCACGTTTTATGAAGGCCCGCCGTCGGCCAACGGCACGCCCGGCATTCACCACGTGATGGCCCGCACCGTAAAAGACATTTTCTGCCGCTACAAGACCCTGCAAGGTTTCCAGGTGAAGCGCAAAGGCGGCTGGGACACGCACGGTCTGCCCGTGGAACTCCAGGTGGAAAAACAACTTGGCATCACCAAAGACGACATCGGCCGCAAGATCTCCATCGAAGATTATAACAAGAAGTGCCGCGAAACGGTGATGATGTATAAGGACCAGTGGGACGACCTCACCCTGAAAATGGGCTATTGGGTCGACCTGGACCATCCCTACATCACCTACGAAAGAGAATATATCGAATCGCTGTGGTGGATCCTGAAGCAGTTCTACAACAAGGGCCTGCTCTACAAAGGCTACACCATCCAGCCCTACTCCCCATCCGACGGAACCGGTCTCAGCTCGCACGAGCTCAACCAGCCCGGCTGCTACAAGGAAGTGAAAGACACGTCGATCGTGGCCCAGTTCACCCTGAAGGCCGACAGCGCATCGGAATTTTTGCGCAAGGCCACCACACGCGAAGTGTCGCTGTTGGCCTGGACGACCACCCCGTGGACGTTGCCTTCGAACACCGCGCTGGTGGTCGGAGAAAAGATCCGCTATGTGCAAGTGGATACATTCAACCCCTACACGTTCAAACCCGTGAGCGTGGTGTTGGCCAAAGATCTGCTGGGCAAATATTTTTCGGAGAAGAACAAAGACTTGGCGCTCGACGCGTATAAGTCAGGCGATAAAGCGATCCCCTACAAAGTGGTGCAGGAATTTGCCGGCGCGCAGTTGGTGGGTCTCGCCTACGATCAACTCATGCCGTATGTGCAGCCGCTGTATGATGCCAACAAGGCGTTCAAAGTAGTTGCCGGTGATTTTGTTACTACGGAGGATGGTACGGGTATCGTGCATTCCTCGCCAACGTTTGGTGCGGACGACTTCCGTGTCTCTAAACAAAACGGCATTCCTCCCCTCACCGTGAAAGACGAAGGTGGCAACGAGGTGCCTACGGTAGATAAAAAAGGAAAATTCATTTCGGTGATCGGCGAAAGGCTGAAGGAAGGTGTGGCGAAATATCACATCAAGACCCACAAGCCGCTCGGTGTCGATGACTTTTATGTGAAGAACTATACCGATGAAGATGAAACGAACCCCGACTACAAAACCACGGACGTCATCATCTCCATCATCCTGAAAGAAGAGAACAAAGCTTTCAAGGTAGAGAAATACGAACACACCTATCCGCACTCGTGGCGCACAGACAAGCCCGTGTTGTATTATCCCCTGGACGCCTGGTTCATCAAGACCACCGCGCTAAAAGACCGCATGGTGGAGTTGAACAAGACGATCAACTGGAAACCCGAATCCACGGGAACAGGCCGCTTTGGCAACTGGCTGGAAAACCTCGTGGACTGGAACCTGTCACGGTCGCGCTACTGGGGCGCGCCGCTGCCCATCTGGCGCACGAAAGACAACAAGGAAGAAATTTGCATTGGCTCACTCGAAGAATTAAATCAAGAAGTAGCCAAAGCGGTGAAAGCTGGTTTGATGAAAGCCGAGCTGCCAAAGGATTTTGATCTCCACCGTCCGTATGTTGACGATGTGGTGTTGGTGAGCGCTTCAGGTCAGCCGATGTATCGCGAGGCCGATCTCATCGACGTGTGGTTCGATTCGGGCGCCATGCCCTATGCACAATGGCACTATCCTTTCGAGAACAAAGACATCTTTGATAAAAACTATCCCGCCGATTTCATCGCCGAAGGCGTGGACCAAACCCGCGGCTGGTTCTTTACCTTGCACGCCATCGCCGTCATGCTGTGCGATAGCGTCGCTTTTAAAAATGTGATTTCCAACGGCCTGGTGCTCGACAAGAATGGCAACAAAATGTCGAAGCGCAAAGGTAATGTAGTGAACCCCTTCGAGGCGCTGGCCCAATACGGTCCCGATCTCGTCCGCTGGTACATGATCGAGAACGCTCCGCCGTGGGACAACCTCAAGTTCGACTTCGAGGGCATCGTGGAAGTGCAGCGCCGTTTCTTTGGCACGTTGCAGAACACGTATTCCTTCTTCGCGCTGTATGCCAACATCGACGGATTTGAAAAAGAAGAATTAAACAATGTTCCCTACGACCAGTTGAATCACCTGGATCGTTGGATCATCTCCAAGCTGCAGTCGCTCATCATCGAAGTGACCAAGGCCTACGACGAGTACGAGCCCACCCGGGCCGCCCGCGCCATCCAGGAGTTTGTGAACGATCACCTCTCCAACTGGTATGTGCGTCTGAACCGGAAGCGTTTCTGGAAAGGGGAAATGTCGACCGACAAAAAGGCGGCCTATGAAACCCTGTCCGAATGCCTCACGGTGACCGCACAGCTCATGGCGCCGATCGCACCGTTCTATGCCGAGTGGCTGTATAAAAACCTGACCGACAGCATCCGCGACCGCGCCATCGCCTCGCATTCGCCGTTCCGCCATATCTCTGCCCACCTGACCGACCTGACCCAGGCCGTTCCCAGCCGCATAGACGCCGGGTTGGAAAAGTCGATGGACTATGCGCAGCGCATTTGTTCGCTGGTGCACTCCATCCGCAAGAACAGCAAGATCAAAGTAAGAACCCCGCTGGAAAAAATCCTCCTGCCCGCGCTGGACGAATCGTTTGCCGCCCGCATCAAGTCGGTAGAGGAGATCATCCTGGCCGAGGTGAACGTGAAATACATCCAGTATATCGACGACACGTCCGGTGTGCTGGTGAAGAAGGTGAAACCCAACTTTGCCAAACTGGGTAAACAATATGGTCCCAAGATGAAGGATGTTGCCGCCGTGGTGAACACCTTCACCAAGGAAGACATTCAGCAGATCGAACGGAAAGGCACGCTCTCCAAGGGTGGCTACGACCTGGTGCTGGAAGATGTGCTGGTCACCTCCGAAGACATCCCCGGCTGGGCGGTGGCCACGGAAAACGAACTCACGGTGGCGCTCGACATCACCATCACCGAAGAATTGAAGAAGGAAGGGATCGCCCGCGATTTCGTGAACCGCATCCAAAACCTGCGCAAAGAAACAGGCCTGGAAGTGCTCGACAAGATCACCATCGAAGTGCAACCCTCCGACGACGCCATAAATGCCGCGCTGAAAGACTTCAGCAGCTATATTCAAACCGAAACCCAGGCCACGAGCCTCGACATCAAACCTTCCGTAGACGATGCCGTTGACGTGGACATGGACGATGTGGTACTGAAAGTAAAAATTAAAGTAAACAACAACTAACGGAACACCCCCGCGCATGGCCGTCAACGCGGGAACACAACGCTGATCATGAAGATTTACAAATATTTCCTGCTTGCCCTGGCTGTTATCCTCGTGGACCAAACCTCAAAATTGTTGGTCCATAACCTGATGTATTTGCACCAGGAGATCACGGTGATCGGCAACGAGCAATACGGATTCAAGCTGCATTATTTGCTTAACCCAGGTATGGCCTTCGGCATCCGCTGGAACAACGAGTTTGGCAAATTGGCCTTGACGGTTTTCCGGATTGCGGCCATGGGTGGCATTGGCTACTACCTCGTGAAGATGGCCAAGCGGGGATCGAGCGAAGGCTTTCTGTGGTGCATGGCGTTGATCCTGGGCGGGGCCGTGGGCAACGTGATCGACAGCACGTTTTATGGCGTGTTCCTCAACAACAACCCTGCAAACTCGCCTACGCCCTGGTTTCACGGGCAGGTGATCGATATGTTGTTCTTCCCCTTGTTCGACTATACGTGGCCCACGTGGGTGCCCTATGTTGGGGGAGATTATTTTCTTTTCTTCAGCCCGGTGTTCAACATCGCCGACTCTTCTATTTTTGTCGGGGTAGTGATCATCCTCATTTTCCAGCGCCGGTATTTTGGCGAACGTTTTCATGGTGAATCGGTGGAGACACACCACGAGGAGCCCGCAGCCGCCATCCCGCCCGTGAACGAGGAGCCCCCTCAGGAAACCGTGGAGAAACCCACGGATTCACCTCAGGTCTGAAATTCGCCCGAATTCATTTTTTCTGTTCCTTTTTTTCAATGGCTGCCTTTCGGTTGCGGAAGAATTTTATTCCGTGAAAACTAATAAGCGTTAGCCAAATACATTATTCTTCTTACTTTTAGGCACTTAAAATTTCACCTAACCTTAAGAAGAATAACGATGAGTTTGTTTATCAAAAAGCCTTTAGCACAGCTCATGCAGACGGGCGACTCCGAAAAGGGCCTGAAGCGCACCCTGGGCGCGGGCAACCTGATCGCCCTGGGCATTGGCGCCATCATCGGTGCCGGTTTATTTGTGCGAACGGCCGCGGCGGCAGGCGAAGCTGCCGGTCCTGCAGTAGTGATTTCCTTTATTGTGGCAGCCGTGGGTTGTGCCTTTGCCGGCCTGTGCTATGCCGAATTTGCTTCCATGATCCCCGTGGCCGGAAGCGCCTACACCTATGCGTATGTGACCATGGGCGAATTCATCGCCTGGATCATCGGCTGGGCCCTGGTGCTGGAATATGCGCTGGCAGCCGCCACCGTGTCCATTGCGTGGAGCGAATACCTCAACAATCTTTTAGGGGGGACCATACCGTATCAATGGTGCCATTCGCCGATGGAGCAATCGGTCGACGGTGTTTCCGGTATCATCAATTTGCC
>CBIHQM010000068.1:0-19466 GCA_966211885.1 uncultured Chryseolinea sp. | reverse complement strand
ATACATCCCGTGACGAGGAGGCTCCGCATGACCGGGCATCATCATCGGCTCGGCCATTCACAGTTAGTCGGCGCGCAATGACCTTTGCACGAGATAAGGCAACCAGCTTTCAATGGCTGTTGCTTATTTCCGTTTTTGTGGTGGCCACCTGCGGGCTCATCTACGAGTTGGTGGCCGGAACCCTGGCCAGTTACTTGTTGGGTGATTCTGTGACGCAATTTTCCACCATCATCGGCACCTACCTGTTTGCCATGGGCATCGGGTCGTATCTTTCCAGGTTCCTGAAAAACAATCTGTTGTCGTGGTTCATCACCATCGAATTGATGGTGGGCATGGTAGGTGGCTTCAGCGCCGGTGTGCTCTTTATTCTTTTTGAACAAGTGATCTATTTCCGCTTGATCCTCTATTCACTGGTGATCCTAACCGGAACGTTGGTGGGGCTGGAGTTGCCGTTGCTCATGCGGATCTTGAAAGATCGGATCGAATTTAGCGACCTCGTCTCCCGGATCTTTACGTTCGACTACATTGGGGCGTTGTTTGCTTCCTTGTTGTTCCCATTGATACTCATTCCCTATCTCGGCCTGCTGCGCACTTCTTTCTTTTTTGGATTTCTCAACGTGAGCGTGGCTTGGGTGGTGGCTCATCGCTTCCAACATGACATCAAAGGATATAAGAATCTGAAATGGAGTGCCGTGATATGTCTCGCGTTGCTGGGTACAGGTTTCGCGCTCTCCGAAAAACTGACGGCGCTTTCCGAAACACTCACCTACCCCGACAAGATCGTATACGCCAAGTCAAGCCCCTATCAACGCATCGTGCTCACCCGTGGAGCCAACGACTGGCGGCTGTTCCTGAATGGCAACTTGCAATTCAGCTCCCTGGATGAATACCGCTACCACGAGGCCCTTATCCATCCCGGTCTTGGGCGTCTTGACCATCCCGAAAATGTGCTGGTGCTTGGCGGAGGCGATGGCATGGCCGTGCGGGAAATCCTAAAATATCCATCGATAAAAAAAATAACGCTCGTCGATCTCGACAATGCCGTGACCGATTTGTTCCGGTCCAACGCATCCTTGCGAAATCTTAATCAGCAATCCCTTCTGTCGCCAAAGATCCAAGTTATCAATCAGGATGCGTTTGTATGGATTCGCGATCAGCATGAGACTTTCGATTTTATTACGGTCGATTTTCCCGACCCATCCAACTATTCCCTTGGCAAATTATACACCACCACTTTCTATCGCGAGCTCTATCGCATTCTGTCGCCGGCTGGGTGTCTTGTCATTCAATCCACATCGCCGTTTGTGGCGCGCAAGTCCTTTTGGATCGTCGATGCCACGTTAAAGAAATCCGGATTTCTAACTCAGGCCTACCACTGTTATGTGCCTTCCTTTGGGGAATGGGGATTTGTGTTGGGGTTTAAAAAAAAATTGGATGTGCCGTACCACTTTCCTGCGGGATTAAAATTCATCAGCGAGAGCACCGTTCAACCGCTTTATTCCTTTCCGCCAGACATGACGGTGACGGAAAGTGCCTATAACACATTGAACAACCAGGTTTTGGTGAATACCTTTGAGAAAGAATGGGCTGATTACACGCGATGATAACCCGCCGAAATTTCGTGACCCGCATGGCACAAGGCATGGCCGCATCACTGGCCTGGCCTGCGCTACAAAGCTGCAAAGCTCCCACCAGCCCAATGGCTCATCTCTCGGGACCCAATTTCAAACTGGGTCACCGCCTGCGCACGATGGACTTCAAAGCGCCCACCGCGGAAGAACAAACTGACATAGTCATCATCGGCGGCGGCGTGGCCGGGCTCTCGGCTGCGCGCTATTTGAAAAAATCTACCAACGCGTTTGTGCTCCTGGAATTGGGAGAAGAAACCGGGGGGAATGCCATGGGTGGCAGCAACTCCATTTCCGGATATCCCTGGGGTGCACACTACCTTCCCTTGCCAAACGACCACGACGCGGAACTGATCACCTTTCTTCGGGAGGCCAACGTCATCACGGGCTACGAGAACAACTTGCCCGCCTATAATGAATATTTTCTCTGCTTCGATCCCAAAGAGCGTCTCTTCATTAACCAATATTGGCAAGACGGACTTGTTCCCCACGAAGGTGTGCCCGAAAAGGATCGCGGCGAAATTGAACGCTTCCTGGCCTTGATGCACGACTTCAAAACCAAAAAGGGAAGCGACGGTCGCGAAGCCTTCACCATTCCCGTGGAGGAGAGTTCGCAAGATCCCGAACTGCTGAAGTGGGATGCGATCACCATGGAGGAGTTCCTTCGGCAACATCACTTCAGTTCGCCCTACCTCTTGTGGTATGTGGCCTATTGCTGCGCCGATGACTTCGGATCTTCCTTGAACGATACCTCCGCCTGGGCGGGCATCCACTACTTTGCCTCGCGCAAAGGCAAAGCCGCCAACGCCGCATCCGACGCTGTGCTGACCTGGCCCGAAGGAAATTTCTGGCTCGTAAAACAACTCCGCCAGAACCTGGAACCCAACATACGAACGGGTGCGCTGGCCTACGATGTAATTGAAAACGCCGACGGTGTAGAGATCCTTTATTTCGACGACAAGTCACAAACGTCTCGCAAGATCAAGGCCCGGGCCGTCATCATGGCCACGCCACAATTTGTGTCACAACGCCTCCTGAAAGCAGATCGCGGGTTTGACTACAAGACTTTTCAATATGCTCCCTGGATGGTGGCCAACATCACGACAACGGCTGGGCTGGTCGAAAGAAAAGGAGAGCCCCTGAGCTGGGACAATGTATTTTACGGAAGCCAATCCCTCGGCTACGTAAACGCCCTAAATCAACGCGTGGGCATGTCGAGCCCGGAAAAAGTGATCACCTACTACCAGCCCTTGTTGGGTGCTGATCCGATGACCTTAAGAACCCGGGCCTACAAAACCACCGCCGAAGAATGGACAGCTGCTATTCTCAGCGACTTAACAAAGCCACATCCCGAAATAGAAGAAACCATAAAAGATATCAACGTTTGGATTTGGGGTCATGGCATGATCAAACCCGTGCCTAACTTTATCTGGGGTGAACACAGGTCGCACGCCGCGCACCCCGTCGACAACCGGATTTTCTTTGCTCACTCCGACCTCAGTGGTATTTCCATTTTTGAGGAAGCATTTTATCAGGGACATAAGGCGGCGCGAGCCGTTTTAAACATCGTATGAGGCCCGCCCATACCACATCCCAACCCTGGCTGGCCGATCCGCCAAAAGAGGTGTGGTTTATTCTTGCTCCGGCTTTTGTTCCGGTCGTCATCGTTTTCCTTTTCCAAGATTATTTTCTCCAGCACCAGGAAGTCACCAGCCTGTGGTGGGTGGCGCTGGTGCTCTGCATCGACGTCAGTCACGTCTACAGCACCCTGTTCAGACTCTATTGGGACAAACCGACCCTCACGAAATACAGGAGCTTGTTGCTCACCATTCCGCTCATTTCATTTATCGTGGGATTCCTGCTCCATCAATACGATGCGCACATCTTTTGGCGCGTACTCGCCTACGTTGCTGTGTTCCATTTTGTACGGCAGCAGTATGGTTTTATGCGCTTGTATTCACGAAAGGATAATTCTCCCGCCATCTCGCGTACATGGGATACGGTCTCCATCTACTCGGCCACACTCTATCCCCTGCTGTATTGGCATCTACATCTCACCAACAGCCTGAGCTGGTTTGTGGCCGGAGATTTTATTTCGATACCATTTTCGGGATGGGATCAGGTTCTTTTGGGATTATATGTTTTCGTCATCGCATCCTATGTCATCAAGGAACTTTGGTATGGCTATCAACGACGATACATCAATATCCCCAAGAACATGATCATGCTGGGCACTTACTTGTCCTGGTATGTGGGCATTGTCATGTTCAAGGGAGACCTGATCTTTACTTTGCTTAACGTGGTGGCACATGGCATTCCCTACATGGGCTTGATCTGGATCTATGGCGAAAAGAAAGCCGACCGCGCATTTTCCTTCACCTGGAAAGGAGTGGCCATTTTTGCAGGCGCGTTGTTGCTCCTGGCGTATTTGGAAGAATCCTTTTGGGATGTGCTGGTGTGGAAAGATCACCCGGATATCTTTCCATTCCTCACCCACGCTGCCCCGCTGGAAAATCCAACGTGGTTGTCGATCGTGGTCCCCTTGCTGGTGCTGCCCCAGATAACACACTATGTTTTAGATGGGTTTATCTGGCGTTTCCGCAAAGACAGCACGGTGAGATTGTAGCCGTTATGAAAAAATCTCCACACGCTCAGCCCATGCCAATCCATTCGGCAATTCCTGCGCATTGAATTCCAGATGGATCACCCTCCGGTGTTTCTGACTGGTGGCTTTCGAAGAGGCGTGCAACACCAACGGCTTCATCAAATGAATACTACAGGCCTTCACTTCGCAAACATGCGGAATGCTGTTTTGGGTGATCAACGCGATGTCGTTATCGGATAATTTTTTCTGGTGCGATCCGGGCACGATCTTCAACGCGCCGTTCGATTCGTCGGCATCGTCCAAATGGATTCTTATGGTGATCGTGTCTTTCAACACCTGTTCCGGTGGGCAAACACCATGGTCGCCGGATTTTTTTGTCCAGGCCGTGAAGCCTTCGGTTTCTATTTTTTCTTTTACGTGAATAACAATGTCCTGGTGCCAGGTGACATACCAATTCGATTCCGGCGTCTTATCAAAAAAAATGGCCTTCGTGAGAAACAGGTTCGGGTTTATTTCTTTTAGAATAGCCGTAAGATTCGTATTGAAGAGCAAGGGTTTCAGTTCGGGCAGCTCGCGCAAAAGATTTCGAATGGCGTGTGCATTCTCCGCCGGACGGCTTTTCAGATACGTGTGAAGTTTCGAGCCAATAGCGTTCACCTCCCGCTTGCTGAACACATGACGCATCACCGACGAGCCTTTGTAAATGACCTTGTTGATCTGATTTTGCAACGACCCCCGGTTTAATTCGAATTGATATTGATCCAACGCCTCTCCCAAGATGTCGCGAATCCGTCGCTTCAGCTTTTCGGGTGCCAGAATTTTTATGCGGTTGCCAAAGCCGAGGATCTCGCGCTCCAATTCAAAATTGACCTGGACCTGCAGGGAAAATACCACGCCCGTGGAAAGCTTCTCCTCCACTTTCTGCGAATGATGAATGGGCTTGGTCACAATGTAGGGAGCCGTTTCGTGGTCGGCATGCAACAGCACTTTTTCGGTCCTTCCATCCGGGTTCACCGAAACGCCCACCACGTGGTGGAAGAAACTGGAAATGTTGAAGTCCGTTGCCGGCACATATTTCACGGGACTCCCATCGATGCTCACGATGCGATCCAGGGCCAGGTTTAGGATGGGCGTGTTCCGTTTTTTGACACCGAGCACAAACCAACGGTTGCGGTATTCTTTCAGGCAATAAGGATGAAAAACAAAAGTGTTCGCACTCCGCGCCTTAAAGGACTGGTAACAAATCTCGACCGCACGTTTCTTGAGGATCGTGTGATACAACGCGTCGATGTGCTCTAATCCTTTCAGGTTGTCATTCTTCTCAAAATCGATCACAGGCTCCTGGTTGGTCTTTGCCGCGTCGATCTTGTTTTCCAGCCGCTGCACCATGCCGCTCAATTCCTGGAAATGGCTGAAGCCTTTGAACTGCCGCAGGATCTCTACCACTTCCGTCAATTTGCCCAGATCCTGGTCGGTCAGTGGGATGTTGGTGATGGAGTATTCGGGGTCTTCATAGGTGTAGAATTTCTTTTCCAGCACCACAATCGGCGCGTTGTATCCCAGCTTGTCGCTGCGCATCAGCTGGATATCCATTTGCACAGTTCGCCGGCTCACGCCCTTGTCGATGCCCTCATATTCATAGAGTGTTTCGGAGCAGGCATCAATCAAATCCTCCAGCGTCCAACGCCGCTGGCGGTTTTTGAGACAGGCATCGATGGTGCGAAAACGGATGAGGGCGTTGCGGTTAACCGGCATATCGGAACATATTTTCCGAAAAGATGGCAAAAAATCCCATCTGCGCAAAGCCATTGCGTAGACGATCGAATGGCGAAAAAAAATATTTCTAAAAAATATAAGAAAGGATTTACTACGCAAAAAGACTGCGCAGATGGCCTTCACCTTTGATTCATCATTTACGCGGAATGATAGCGGCTTCAAAGCGGCCCTCTTTCACAACGGTGGAAGAGGTTTATTGGGTCTTGTAGCTTAAAAGGAAAAGCCTGCGGTAAAAGTAGATCGCACCGCAGTGTGCCGGGATGATTCCGTTATGGCTGCGCGCTATAACGGATAGAATTTGCAGATGCACCGAAATACCACTCGGAGAAGTAAAGTAGGGAAGCGCATTTAGAGCCCGGCTGCCCACAAGGGAATTCCGGTTCGAATCCGGGGAAGGCCACAAAATGTTCATTGAATTAAAAAAATTGATGTCCTGCGTTGGCAGAACAAAAGATCTTCTCTCCGGCCGAAGGCCTGGAGGAAGCGCGGAAAAAACTAAGCAGAAGACCGGATGAGAGTTTCTGTATAGCTCCATAGTACTGCGGCCGGGCCGCAGCATGCTGCTTCGCTGATGTTGTTTTTCACCTTGCGGGTCGAAGGTTCGAATCCTTCTCCGTCTCACGGCGGGTAGCTCAGTTGGATAGAGCAGCAGTCTATGGATTTTCACTCCATACTTGTTGAAAGAAGCCGGTCACTTCTTTAAAAAACGACCGCCATACAGAAAGCAACGACTGGCAAACCGGTTCACCCTTCTCCGGAAGGACTGAACAATCGGCCAGAAGCTTGTGGGGGTGAGGATACCGCACAGGATCGTTCGCATACTTTTTTGCAAAGCATTTCTTTCCGAGTCCTTCGCGTTTGCGCGGGATAGGCAGGGACATCTCTTCAAAAAACTATCCGCCCGAAAATGTTTGCTCGCCGAAGCTTCGGCTACGGCGAGTGCTCAATCGCTCTTCCGCCTCTGGAAGATGGTTTGCGGGTCGCGGCTTTCTTTTTAAATGAATTTTTATTTTTTATTAATTTCTATTGTAATGAAAAGGATCAGGATCAACACCGGCTACATCGGCTTGGTGTTCAAAAATGGCAACTACAAAAACGTGTTGACCGAGGGTGTGTATTGGCTGTCGTTCAGCGAAAACGTCACGTTCTACGACATGACCAAACCCTTCCATCCTTCCCTGGAACTGAACATCCTGTTGCGCGATCAGGCGTTGGCCGAACTGTTGACCGTTGTGGAAGTGATGGATGCAGAGATCACTCTGCACTACGAAAACGGAAACTTCAAAAGCGTGCTGACACCCGGACGCTACGCCTTCTGGAAAGGTGTGATCGACTATACTTTCGTGAAAGCCGATTTGAGCAAAATCGAGATCACAGAAGATATCAACATCAACACCTTGATGCGAAAGGAAGTGCAGCCCTACATCCGCGTGTTTGCCGTGGAGTCGTATGAGAAGGGCATCCTGCTCATCGACGGAAAGCTGACCAAGGTGCTCGAGACCGGCGTATACTTCTTCTGGAAAAATGCCGTGGTCATCACCGTGTTGAAAGCCGACCTGCGTCAATTGCAAATGGAGGTTTCCGGTCAGGAGATCCTGACCCGCGACAAGGCCGGGCTGCGTTTGAGCTTCTTTGCACAATACAAAGTGGTGGACATTCTCAAGGCGCTGATCGAGAACAAAGATTTCGAAAAGCAATTGTACGTGATCATCCAACTTTGCCTGCGCGAATTTGTGGGAACGCTTTCGCTGGATGAGTTGCTGGAGAAAAAAGAGTCCATCGGCGCCTACATGCTGGAGTCGTTGAAAGACAAGGCGGCCGCATTGGGTATCGAAGTGCGCGACTGCGGTGTGAAGGACATCATTTTGCCCGGCGAAATGAAAGAGATCATGAACCAGGTGCTGGTGGCCCAGAAAAAAGCCGAAGCCAACGTCATCATGCGTCGTGAAGAGACCGCCTCGACACGCAGCTTGCTGAACACGGCCAAGTTGATGGAGGAGAACACCATGCTGTTCAAGTTAAAAGAAATGGAGTACGTTGAAAAGATCGCCGACAAGATCAACACCATCTCGTTGTCAGGTGGCAACCAGGTCATCGATCAGTTGAAAGACATCTTCGTGCCCCGCAAATAAAAACGTTGTGCGATAGCAGGGCTGTATTGGGGAATACAGCCCAATTTATTGATATCGCAAAAACGTCAAATAAAAAAAAATCGGCGGGACACAACATTTTAAGTCCGCCGTCTTATTAAATTCACATGAAAATGACACTCAAAGGAACCGATCTTAAAAAAATAGGATACACAGAGGGCAAAGTGCTTGGCCTTGCCTTGACCATTATCGAAAAAGAATATGCCACATTGCCACCGGCCGATCAGCTCACCTTGCTACAACACGTGAAGGACGATCCCTCTGGCTATGTCCATCATGAAAAGCTCTCGCCCCTGGCCGCAGAAATGCTGAAACCTGCCGATGCAACGCTCGCGCTGGAACCCCACGGCAAGCCCTATAAAATATACGGCGCCGAAGCCATCGAAGACGGCGCCATACAGCAAATGGACATTGCGTCCCGATTGCCCATCACCGTTGCTGGCGCCCTCATGCCCGATGCACACCAAGGGTATGGACTTCCCATCGGCGGCGTGCTGGCCACCAAAAATGCGGTGATCCCCTATGGAGTTGGGGTGGACATTGGGTGCCGGATGTGCCTGACCTTGTACGACTTGCCGGTGACTATGCTGGACGACAATAAAGAAGCCTTGAAAAAAATGCTTGTCAACAACACCATGTTCGGGCAAGCCACTTTTAAACGTCCAAAGGATCACGCCATCTTCGACCGTGACGAGTTCAGCGACATCGCGGTGGTGAAAGGCTTGAAAGACAAAGCGTGGCGACAGATCGGTTCGTCCGGTGGCGGAAATCACTTCGTGGAATTCGGCATCGTAGACATTCCATCCGTTGCCGATGAGTTGGGACTGCAACCCGGAAAATATCTGGCGTTGCTTTCGCACTCCGGCTCCCGTGGTTTGGGGGCCACCCTGGCCGGTCATTATACAAAGATCGCCATGGATGTTTGCAAGCTTCCGCAGGAAGCCAAACACCTCGCATGGCTTGACCTCGACACCGAGGCTGGCCAGGAATACTGGCTCGCGATGAACCTGGCGGGCGACTATGCTTCGGCATGTCATCACCAGATTCATGAACGGATGGCCGTGGGGCTGCGTTCGAATCCGCTGGTGATGGTGGAGAACCACCACAACTTTGCCTGGAAGGAACAAGATGCATCTGGCGAGGACGTTATCGTTCACCGTAAAGGCGCCACGCCCGCAGGCAAGGGAGTGCTCGGCATTATTCCCGGATCCATGGCCACACCAGGATTTATTGTGAGGGGAAAAGGTGTATCGACATCAATCAATTCGGCATCGCATGGTGCAGGCAGATTGATGTCGCGTACCAAGGCAAAACAAACGATCCTGCCAGGCCATGTCAACAAAGTGCTGAAGGCAGCCGGTGTGGAATTGATCGGTTCAGGTCTTGATGAAGCACCCATGGCCTATAAGAATATCCACGAGGTGATGGCCTCCCAGCACGAACTGGTAGACGTTTTAGGGACGTTCATGCCAAAAATCGTGAGGATGTGCGGCGATGAAAGATTCAAAGAAGTGGACTAACTCCCGACTCACTGAAATTTTTCTCCAGCTCCGATAAAGAAGTTTTAAAAACTTCTTTATACTTTTACATCATGATGTCAATGCTACACCAAATTAACCAAGCACAGAAGTCGTCGGCGCAAGTCCGCGACCCTAAGTGCTATTATGTCCGGAGTAGTATGTTGAGATGATTCAAAAAAATCAAAGCCATACAGAAAGCCCGGACGCTAAAATGTCTGGGCTTTTTTATTTTAAACCACTCTCTATCATGACTGTCGATAGCATACTGAAAACCGTTGAGAAGGAAGCGATCAGCACCTTCTCCCTGCTGGATGGCTGGTTCGATGAGGAACAGGCTGTGCTGAACTACCGCCCGCAAGCGGAGGCGTGGAATGCCCATGAAATACTGGTGCATGCCATGTTGACTTGCACCAATTTGATGGAGGAAGTCGAAAAGGGAAGCGCATGCGCATTGGAGTGCACCGACGAGAACGAGGCCTTCGACTGGAATCAATATACCCTGCTGCCGAAGGAAGTGACCGAGGCGCGCGACCTCCCATACTATTACGCGGCGCCGCTACCGGACGCAAAGGTGGAAGACGTCTTCCCTATCGACAACGTTCGGGTTTCGCTGCGCGCGCAGTTGCTAAAATGTCTGGAACAGCTCGATAAGCTGCAGAACGGCGAGGGTGTGCGCTACAAGATCTTCCATGGGGATTTTGGAATTGGCGACCTTGACCTCTACCAGAATTTATATTTCCTGACGCAATACGGAAAGTGGCAACTTGACCAGTTGCGTCATAACAAAAGAGAATATCTATCGCTCAATGCTTAATGTTTTATGTGGAGGACTTTATACCGACCAACAGGACCTAACGAACTGGCCCTGATCGTCGATTCGGGGATGAAAAGATTTCCGCCCCGTCTTTTCTGGCAACCTATCTTTTACCCCGTACTGAATGTAGAATATGCTTCCGAGATCGCTGAGCGTTGGAACAGGGGCGAGGAAGATTCGGATGACGCCGGCTTTGTGATGGCTTTTGAAATTCCTGAAAAATATTTCCAGCAGTTTCAGGTGCAAACTGTTGGTCTGGATCACCACCAGGAGTTGTGGGTGCCCGATTACCAGCTATCTGAATTCAACGACCAGATCGTTGAAGGAATTCGTGTAGAGAAGACGTTTCTGGGAAGAAATTTTATCGTGCCCGACAACATCAAAAGTGTTCTTTCGTGAAGTATAAAAGCCCCTGGGTTGGTCCCGGGGGCTTTTTTTCCTCTATCGAACAGTGTATTAAATCAGGTTTTATTGGGCTTTTTTGATCCCCATCGGTGCCTTAGCAAACTGTTCATGCATCGTTTTTTCGGACTTTTTTGGGATGATCTTGCCTTCGTTGATGAGTACGTGAGCCACGAGTTTTACCTGCTCCAGCAACTGCGGCCAGTTCTTGGCATCGATGGCGCGTGCAACCTCTGGAGGCCCAAAGGTCCGGTCGGAACCACATTCGTCAGCCAATTTTAGAATCGTTCTACGGATGTCCTCAGCAAATATCATAGTGGCGAGATAAAAGGAGGGTCTGCGAGGTAAACACGGTTCCCTCGAAATCAGTTCTCCCGGTTTCGATATAATTAACCGTTGTTTACTTTTGTACCATGACTGTGCGGACCTTTATTGCCGATCAACCCTCGCCCCAGCGGGAGATCATGACCATTCTCCGTTCGTGGATTCTGGACCTGGGCCAGCACACACAGGAAAAAATCAGCGCCAAGATCCCCTATTTTTATTTCTATGGTCCCCTTTGCTACCTTCACGCGCAGCGCGATGGAGTAGACCTGGGGTTTACGAAGGGCTACGAACTCACGGACGAAGAGAAGCTATTGGAGTCGCGTGGGCGCAAACATGTGAAGACCATCACCTTTTTTAGCGTCACCCAGCTGGAGGAGCAAGAAGAATCGCTCCGCCATATTTTAAACGAAGCCGCCATCCTGAACGAATACCGGTTCAGACAACAACAGAAGAAGAAAGCCAAATGAACGAACCCGATATCCTCGAGCAGGACGATGAGCTCTTCGAACACCACCGCATCACCGCCGACGCCAAACAAAGCCTGGTGCGCATCGACAAATTTTTGATGGACCGTTTGCCCAATGTTACCCGAACCAAGATACAGGCCGGCATCCACGAGGGGTTTGTCCGCGTGAACGAAAAAAGCATCAAGCCCAACTATAAGGTCCACCCCAACGATGTGATCACCGTCTCCATGCCCGAGCCACCCCGCGACAACACGGTGGTGCCCGAAAATATCGCGCTCGACATCGTTTATGAAGATGCACACCTCATGGTGATCAACAAACCTCCCGGCATGGTCGTGCACCCGGCCTACCAAAACTGGACCGGCACCGTGGTGAACGCACTGGCCTACCACTTTCAGAACCTCCCCGAAATGCCGGGCAACGACGGCCGCCCCGGATTGGTGCACCGCATCGACAAGGACACGTCCGGGCTACTGGTCATCGCGAAAGACGAACCGACACTCACGGCACTAGCCAAACAATTCTTCGACCACACCATCGAGCGCCGCTACCACGCCATCGTGTGGGGCGTGCCGGAGCCTCCACAGGGCACCATTAACGTGAATGTGGGGCGAAGCCTGAGAGACCGTCGCGTCACTACCGCATTTCCCGAAGGCGACATGGGACGGCATGCCATAACCCACTATACCCTTCTGCAAGATTTACGCTATGTCTCGGTGGTCGAATGCAAATTAGAAACCGGACGCACGCACCAAATTCGCGCGCACATGAAATACCTAGGCCACCCGTTGTTTAACGATGCGCTGTATGGAGGCGACCAGGTGCTAAAGGGAACGGTGTTCACCAAGTACAAACAGTTTGTGGAAAATTGTTTCGAGATCATTCCCCGCCAGGCGCTGCACGCCAAAACACTGGGCTTTATACATCCCGCGACCAAGCAATTCATGCAATTCGATTCCGAGCTGCCGGCCGATTTTAAAGCGGCGATCGAGAAGTGGGAACATTACGTGAAGTATAACTGATGATTACCGTTCTGGACAGAACGGGTTAAAAAAAGAGGAAAAAGATCTGATTCAGTGCGTGATAACGCACAGGCTATACAACGTGAAGAAGATCAAAAGTTTTTCTTAAAACGCGGTGCCGAACTTGCGTCCTTTACCCAGCGCCTGACGGATCTCCTTCAGGGCTTCCCGTTTAAGCTTCTGGTGCGAGGCATCGTCTTGCGACGAATACAGAAGACTTTTGATGTAGGCCAAAACTTTTTCAGTTTGGGTCTGATCCAGCGAGTCAAGAGATTCGAGGATCGCGTGTTTTTGATGGATGGTTGTCATAGCAAGTAGTGGTTGCTATTACAAAGAACGTAAATAAGAGCGCTGAGGTTCAAGCCCTTAGTTCGCTATTCATCATAATACAACACAGAAGTAATATTCCCCTTATAATCTCCACAATTTGGCCCCGTCCCCGCCCGTTGCGCGACCGGGTTCTAACGTTTGAAACCACTTGATTTGGCCTTAAAACAGGATATAGTAGGATTGACAATAAGGAGATTCTGCGTACCTTGCCCCTTCCTAGCCAACAATCTTATGTTAACATTCCATTTTCGCCCCGCCGCGCTGCTGGGCATGGTGGCCCTGGCCGCCTTCAGCTGTAACCAGAAGCCCCCGGGCGCGGCCGCTGAACACTCCACAGAAAGCTCCCTAGCCGATCTCAAAGTGCACGATGGCCTGGAGGTGACCCTCTTCGCCTCCGAACCCATGTTTTCGAACCCTACCAACATTGCCATCGACGAACGCGGCCGCGTTTGGGTCTGTGAAGCCTATAACTATCGCAGCGAATACAACATCAAAAACCCGGTAAAGAAAGAAGGCGACCGCATCATGATCCTGGAAGATACCGACGGCGATGGCAAAGCCGATAAAAGCAAAGTATTCTACCAAGGCACCGATGTGAATTCAGCACTGGGCATTGCCCTGTTGGGAAATAAGGTGATCATTTCCTGCAGCCCGAATGTGTTTGTCTTTACCGACGACAACGGCGACGATGTCCCCGATAAAAAAGAGATCTTCTTCAAAGGCATTCAGGGTCTGCAACACGATCACGGCATGCACTCTTTTGTGTTCGGTCCCGATGGACGATTGTATTTTAACTTTGGAAACGCAGGCGTGTCCCTGCTCAATCCTGCCGGCGACACGGTCGTGGATGTTCATGGTCACAAAGTGGTCACCAACGGCAAACCCTTCCGCGAAGGCATGGTGATGCGGTGCGATGTGGATGGAAGTCACGTGGAAGTTTTGGGAAATAACTTCCGGAACAATTTTGAAGTGACCCTCGATCCCTATGGCACGATGTGGCAATCCGACAACGACGATGACGGCAACAAAGGCACGCGCATCAACTACGTGATGGAGTATGGCAACTATGGCTACCGCGACGAGATGACGGGCGCCAGCTGGGGTTCGCGCCGCACCAACATGGAGAAAGAGATTCCTTTTCGTCACTGGCATTTGAACGATCCGGGTGTGGTGCCAAATGTCTTGCAAACGGGCTCGGGCTCTCCTGCCGGCATCACGGTATATGAGGGCGATCTGTTGCCCGAAGTATTCCGGGGGCAGATGATCCACGCCGAACCTGGGCACAATGTGGTGCGGTCTTATCCTGTGGAAAATGATGGTGCCGGTTATAAAGCTACGATCGTGAATATTCTGGAAGGTCAAAAAGATCAATGGTTCCGCCCCGCCGACGTAGCCATCGCACCGGATGGGTCATTGTTCGTTGCCGATTGGTACGATCCGGGCGTAGGTGGCCACCAGGTGGGCGATTTGGATCGTGGACGAATCTACCGCGTAGCGCCCAAAGGTTCTAAATACACCACTCCAAAAACCGATATCAGTACCATCGACGGTGCCGTTACAGCTCTCTTAAACCCCAATGCTGCCGTGCGTTATCTCGGATGGAATGCGCTGGCCGCCGCCGGCGATAAAGCAGCGCCCGCGTTAGAAAAACTTTGGAAAGGAAACAACGCCCGGCAGAAAGCCCAGGCCCTGTGGCTACTTACCAAGCTGCCCAAGCGCGACGACTACCTTGCCCAGGCCTTGGGAGATGCCGACGCAAACATTCGCATCGCAGGCATCCGGGTAGCCCGCTTGCTGAAGAAAGATATTCTGCCCATAGCCATAAAGTTGCAAAATGACACGTCGCCCCAGGTGCGCCGTGAAATAGCGTTGGCGATCCGGGGTAATTCGTCCGCAGAGGCTGCAGACGTGTGGACCGCATTGGCGCAGCAATACGATGGCAAAGACCGCTGGTACCTGGAGGCGCTCGGCATCAGCGCAGAAGGAAACTCGGATGCGTATTTCAGCGCGTGGAAAAAGAAAGTGGGTGCCGATTGGAACACTCCCGCCAACCGCGACATCGTGTGGCGAAGCCGCAGTAAATATGCCATGCCGCTGCTTGCCGAACTTATCAAGAAATCCAACGACCAGGAAATGTTGCGCTACTTCCGCGCCTTCGATTTCCAAACCGATGCTTCCAAACAACAGGTGCTGACCCAACTGGTACAGCAAAGCCAGGGCGACCGGTTGCTGTATGCCTTGAAACACATGGACGCCTCGAAACTGAAAATGACCCCGGCCATCACTACGGCGCTAAACAAAGTGCTCGAGCAAAAGAAGGGGAAGATCGAATTTGTCGAGTTGGTGACTTTATTCAAGCTGCAAAATCGCTCCAATGATCTTCTTCAACTGGCGATCCAGTATCCCGACAGCGCGGTGGGAAAAGAATCGGCCAAAGTGCTTTTGAACTGGAACAAAATGGACCTGATGCAAAAGACGATCAATGGCAAGAACAAAGACAACGCCCAGGCGATGGTGAAAGCCCTGTGGCCGCTGATGTATAATTTGAAGACCATCGTCATCATGGAATCGATCATGATGGACAGCACAAAGGACATCGAACTCCGAAAGCTCGCGGTGAAAACCTTTGGCGGGCCGTGGGAAGCCGAAGACCGTTTGCTGGAGCTGGCGAAGGAGAACAAGATACCCGCCGACCTTCAAACTGCTGCGGGTGGTGTATTCCAAACCGCATGGCGCGGCACGTTGCGAACGGAAGCGGCCAAATATCTAAAGCTTCCCGGCAGCAAGACGGGTACGGCCCTTCCCGCCATCGCAGTCATGGTGGAGAAGCACGGCGATGTTGCAAAGGGACAACAAGTCTTTAAAACCCTTTGCGTCACTTGTCACAAAGTGAAAGGCGAAGGCGTGAACTTCGGGCCAGAGCTCAGCGAGATTAGCGACAAGCTTCCCAAAGAAGCGCTCTACACGGCCATTCTCTTTCCCGACCAGGGCATCAGCTTTGGTTTTGAGGGCTACCGGTTCAAACTCAACGACGGCTCTTCTGCTTTTGGGCGCATCGTTTCTGAAACGGAAGATAAGGTTGAGGTGCAGTATATGAGCAATCAACAAACCGTGGCAAAGGAAAACATCGCGTCGCGCACCAAACTGGAAACTTCGCTGATGCCTTCTAACCTGCAATCGTCTATGACCGAAGAGGAGTTGGTTGATCTGGTCGAATACCTCAGCACGCTAAAGAAGGACGAGCGCGTTAGTAAGAACTAAACAATCCTCTCAGAAACAAAGAAAGAGGCTGCCCTGTTAGGACAGCCTCTTTCTTTTTTATTCGCGCTACGCGTTTTAGTTTTTCTTCTTCTTCAAGAAATTCTGGATCTTTTGTTTGGCTTCGTCCTCTACTTTTTTCTGAACATCTTCGGTAGTGACGGGCTTAGCCTTCGCTGTATCCGCGGCGGCGGTCTTCGTGGTATCCTTTTTCTTGTTGGTACCTAAAATGTCGCCGACAATTTTCTCAGCATCGGTACCTTTCACGGCTTTCTCCAGGGCTTTCGTTCCTTCTTCCTTGGCCACATTGGTCACGGCTTCTTTCACCTGCGCCTTTTGTTCTTCAGAAACCAAGGATGCTTTGGGGCTGTTGTAGTTTCCGCCCAGGGCAATCGTCACGGGAACATTGCCATTGGGATCGGCTTTAGCTCCGCCCGCGGTGTTTTTCGCAATGAAGGCATTGTACTCTGCACCGAGTTTTCCGGCGGGCACATCCATCTTCAGGAGGTAAGCGAGCGAGCCATCGAGGCCCGTGCTGCCGGCGACGTTGGTCTTATAATTTCCAAATTTCACGTCGAAGGGCTTCACATTCAAACGGCCGTCTTTGATGCTGGTGGACATCAACACATCCTTCAGCGTCACCTCGTCTGAGTTTTCCAGTTTGGTGAGCGACGTGATGCCGGAGATCAGTTTAGATTGCGTCAACGCTGCCTGGGCGATCTTGATGAGGCCGTCCCCGCTCACCGTCGCCATGTTTGGCATCATGGTGGGCAACAGTTCGCCGCTGAGCTTGAAGTCGGTAGAGAATTTGCCATTGATCAAACCGGCGATGGGTGCATAGCTCTGCACGATCGACGACTTGTTGGCAGCTTCTTTCATCGACACACCATCGATCTTCAGACCGAGATCGTATTTGGGGTGTTTGATGTCTTTCGTATTGTAGGTCCCGTTCACCACAAAGCCTCCACCCAGCATGTTGAATTTCAATCCGCTGAGGTTGGCCACGCCGTCTTTCACGATCACGTCGCCTGAGGCGTTGGTCATGTTGTAGTCCATGAACACTATTTTCTGAATATTCGACTTCAGCACGAAGTCGATATTGTCCGGCACCGGAAGCACGCCGAGGCTGGCGGTGTCGGTGGTGGTGGTCGTCTCGGTGTCGGTCATGAATTCGTTCAGGTCGAGCAGGCCGGAGCTGAAGTTCACATTTCCCTTGATCGTTTGATTCTTACCAAACACATAGCCGAGGTAGTTCAGCACAGAGCCGTTCACGCTGATGTCGCTGCGTCCGATTTTACCTTCCAGTTTCTGCAGGTCTATTTTCTTCGGATCGAAGACCATGGTCGCCTGTGAAAGGGTTACGGCATAGGGCAGGTCTTTTGCCGTGTATTTGAAATCCGTGAGCGACGCCGTTCCGCTGGTGGGCAGGCGATCGTATTTCTCGGCTTGCAGGTCGGAGTATTTTCCTTTGGTTTCCAGATCGGCCTTCACCTTGCCGGCGAGGTTCATGCCTTCGACGGGGAAGATCTTGGTGATCTTTTCAATATCGATACCACCCTTTGCTTTTAAATCCCAGGTGTAGTCGTCAAGATTTTGCAAGGCCAGGTTGGCGTTGAAGCGCTCGCCGTCCATGAGCATGGACAGATCTTTTACCGTGATGAACGTCTCTGCCATTTTTCCAGAGGCATTCTTTATCGTGGAATTAAATTTCAGGTCTTCGATTGGAATGGGAAACTGTGAAGACTTCACATAACCATTGGCCAGCGACATGGACGCATCGATGGCCGGGATGACTTTCTTCAAGCTGTCGTAAACACCTTTTGCGCTGAGGTTAAGGGCATAGTTACCTTTCATGTCCAAGCCTTCCATGGGGAACATTTTGCTCAACTCCGCCAGGTTTAGCTTAGCCATCACGTTAGCATCGACATGGGTAGGATACATTTTGGTGATGAGCGCCTTGGCATCCACAGGGTTGGTGCCAAAATCGAGGTGAAGTTTTTTCAGGTCGATCACGGTATTGTCGATCACCCCGTCTTTGTTATCCACCAGCAGGTCGACGTTGATGTTGTTGATGGCGGTGGGCAGGTCGGGATATTTGAACATGGCGTCTTTCACCAACAGGTTCACGTTAAAGGCGGGCATCTGCTTGTCGCTGTAGGTGCCTTTCACAAAACCATTGAAAGCCAGCTCGCCCTTGGTCTCGATGTTGTCGAAGCTTTTGGTGTACATGCCCGGTACGAGCGAGAGCAAGCTCTTGAATGAGTTCTCGGGGCTCTTGAACGAGATGTCCATGCCGAAGTCTTTTTCATTCATCTTGAACCAGCCGTCGAAGCTCATGGCAAAGTCATTGACCTTGGCTGTGTTTTCTTTGAAGGTATATTTGGTATACTGTTCGGCAATCGATATCACGGCGTCGATCTCCACATGTTTGTCCGTCAGGTACATCGTGCCGCCATAGCCTACGTTTACGGTGTCGGCTATGGTTTTTGTTTGCAGGTCAAAAACATCCTGGGTGAAGTCGCCGCTGCCGGAGTGGTTCAGGCCCTTCAATTCCATG
This sequence comes from uncultured Chryseolinea sp., assembly GCA_966211885.1. GTDB lineage: Bacteria > Bacteroidota > Bacteroidia > Cytophagales > Cyclobacteriaceae > Chryseolinea. Next base: position 610 of record CBIHQM010000068.1, on the reverse strand, counting down.
TAGAAGGGAAGCGACTTGTCGTCATACACCAACACGCCGTCCTGGATTTCCCAATGGTCGATGCCGAATGAAAATTCGCTCGAGCCTTCTTCCGTTTTCGCGGTGTCGGACGAGGGGATGGCGATGTCGTAGTTGGCGCGGCCGTCTTCCATCACGATCACGTTGATCTTGGGGCGCACCAGGGTGATCCCTTTCAACCGCAGCTGACTTCCGAAGAGAATTTCTTTCAGGTTCACCTCCACTTCAAATTTCTCGGTGGCAAAAAGTACGTCGCCTTCAAAGGGCGCGCGATTGATCACGCCCAGGTCGTTCAACTCGGCCGTGATGTTGGGGAAATTCCGGAAAAGTGTAAGATTAAATTTGTCGACGTCAAACATCACATCGGCATTCACCGACTTGGCCAGTTCCTTTTTTATAGCGGCCTGGATGTCATCTTTAAATACAATAGGAATGATAAAGGCAGCAGCCAGGATCAACACAACCAATCCACCGATAACAATAAAGGTCCATTTAAGCGCTTTTTTCATATATGAGATATTGTTTTTGAATAACGATTCAGGGGTTAAAGTTACTAAAGAGAAGGTTAAATCTGCCTAACGGAACGGCATGT
>CBIHQM010000067.1:0-19477 GCA_966211885.1 uncultured Chryseolinea sp. | reverse complement strand
TCGACCGATGCGATCGCCGATGGCGATGATGTCGCTGTCGGGTCGTGTTATATACCTTCCATAAAAGCGGGCGAGTCGCAAATCCCTCAGTTCGATCCCTATGGCGCGGTCAGACCTCTTCCCGGACATTATTACTTGATTTTAGAGGCCGATGACTTCAACGCCCAGGATGAAACGGATGAGTCAAATAATGTCATCGCGGTTTCAGATTACATCGTCAGTCCCCCCATCCTCGATTTTTCATTTCAATCATTTGCTCTGAATAAATCCTCTGTAGCCATCAACGACGTTGTGGTCCCGGCGTACACCGTGATGAACAATGGTGGTGTATCGACCTTTGCGGGAAGCGCCTACACCAGCTTCTATTTGAGCACCGACAATGCGTATGATGCGAGCGACGTAAGACTGGGTTGGCGCTATGATACCTTCGAGTCTGGAAAAGCGAGCAGCAACCCTTGGGCCCAGCTCGCCATCCCTAACACACCTACAGGACAATATTACATTATTGCCAGAGCAGACCGAAACTATGACGACCAGTCGGAATTCAATGAGATCGATGAGAACAACAACACGGCGTCGGCCCCACTCACCCTGGTGAACAGTGACATTGATCTCGACGTGACCGGCCTGGGGGAGGGCTCTGCGCGCTATATAGAGGGGGGGCAAAGTGAGATCCGCATGGAGTTCCGTATAAAAAACAATGGAACTACCGGAGCGACGGGGTACGCCACCTACATGTATCTCTCTGCCGACCGGGTGTTGGATGCAAATGATTATCTCGTCAACGATGGAAAAAATTCGCATGGCGGCACTTATGTCCCCAGTGGTGGCGACTACGTTTCGGCAGGAGCCGATGTCACCTTCGGCGTACCGGATCCCCGGATGTTGGGCACAAATTATGTTATTGCAAAGGTTAATCCTGACGGCTTTCTCGCCGAGACAAACACCAACAATAATGTGGTGGTGTCTATAGCTCCGATTACCATCAATCCCCCCGTGGTGGACTTGGAGATTTTGGATCAGACCCTTTCCGGGACGTACAACCGCCTGGAGGATCAACTTGACCTGGAGGTAACGATAATCAATCGCGGCTCGATGTACACAGGAAGCGTGAGCAACAAGGTGTCCATCCGGAATTCATCCAACATCGAAGTCTATTCAGTCACCATGAATGACAACGTCTACATGAATCCCAGCGATACGCACACACTTTATTGGAGCTTGCCTTTGAACGGCGCCCTTGCGCCGGGCGAATATTCCTTGACCGTCCAAACGTTGGGAGATCCGGCTTCCTACACTATCCCCCTCGTGATCGACAAGGCTGTATTCACATTTTCCGGCATCGTAAAAGGGGAAGACGGCGTGCACATAAGCAAAGGCAAGGTTTTTCTATACCGGAAGGAGAACGGCGTGACAAAATTCGTCGACCAAAGGGAGCTTACAACCGACAGCGCGTTTAGTTTCCAAGTGGACACCCGCCAGTATACGCTGTATTTTATTCCCGACAAAACCGCGTTCCCGGAGTATGTTCCCACCATCTTCGGAAAGACCATCGTGTTGGATAACCAGTCTTTTGTCTCGCTGACGGAAGATAAGGCCGTTAGCTTTGTCATCCTGAAGGTGAAGCCGTTGGCCAACGGCGCGAAGGTCATCAGTGGCACAGTCAGTCAAACCGAAAACCCTGTCGGGCGAGGCTCGGTTGGAGGCTTGTCTGTCATTCTGTTGTCAGCATCCGGCGATGTGGTTGGGCTTACCCAAACGGATGATACCGGTTTTTATCAGTTCACCAATCTACCCGAAGGCAAGTATCAAGTGCTTATATCTTTTGCGTTGGATGAAGTACAAATGGACGAGCCCATCGCGGCCGACGTCACCCTACGCAACGCGCAAGTTGACATCTCCGTTTCCCCCGAGGGAACGCAAGGACACGTCACTGAAATTCTTTTGAACCAGCACATCACGTTTGGGACGTTGTCCGGAAAAAGATATGCCGACGCACCCTTTGCATTGGAGGCCACCACCGACGCGACGCTACCGCTTTCCTTCACCAGTTCGCATCCCGAAGTGGCCAGGATCGAAGCGGGGAAGGTGATCATTGTCAGTGCAGGCACTACAACGATCACGGCGCTCCAGCAGGGAGACGATATTTATCAGCCGGCCACCCCGGTAGAACGAACCCTCGTGGTGTCCAAAGCCTTGCAGCAGATCAGCTTTAGCGAGATTGGGTTGGCCGAGCGCACGGACGACATTGCGCTGGATGCTGTGGCCACTTCAGCGTTGCCGGTTTCCTATGTGTCGGAACATCCCAATGTAGCCACCGTGGAAGGCCAGGTGTTGAAAATTCACGGATCAGGAGAAACCCTTATTTCCGCCCTGCAGCCCGGCAACGAGAACTATGAACCCGCTGCGACCGTGTCTAGAAAACTGACGGTTCAACTCGTCACGGGCATAGAAGACCCGTTGGCGAATGTAACCGTCCATCCGAATCCGACCGCGGACTTCCTGACCTTCTCATCGTCATCGCCGATCCGGCAAGTAGCCATTACCGACGTGACCGGCCGTTCGCAAGAATTGATGATAGCCGATCGCGTGGCCGACCTGCGGAAGTTTGAAGCGGGCGTGTATGTGGTGAAGGTGCAATACGGCAATGGAGTGAAAGTATTTAAGGTGGTGAAGGAATAATCCAATGCCCTTAGCGGATCAAACATCGGCGCCAGGGACGTTCGGCAAAATGTCGTTCTCATTTTTTATCTTTGGATATGAAGAAGAAAGAATGTCCCTCATGTGCTATGAAGATCGATGCGAAGAGCAAGGTCTGCGAAGTATGCAACTATGAGTTCCCGGACCATAACCGGGGCCTGAAATGGGCGGCATTTCTTCTGGCCGTGTTGCTGCTGTTGCTCTATTTGTGGTGGTAACCATCGCTGGCGGTACAAGACCCGTTGGCCGTTTCAACATTACTTCGTCTAAAATAAGGGCCAGCGCAACTAAAAAGGGGCCCTCCGGGTTATAAAAAAGTTCTGAGCATTGGGTGATTGAGCCCCCCTGATGGGAATTAACCAGAAACCATGAACGAATCCACCGTTTCGGCCTTAAGAAAAAGAGACAATGCAGCCTATACGTTGCTGTATACCTTCTATTACCCCACCATCGCCGGTTTCGTAAAGAAGAACAGCGGCACCGATGCGGATGCCGAGGACGTGTTTCAGGAGACCATTATCATTTTGCTCGACAAAGTGCCCAAGGAGGATTTTATCCTGACCTCATCGATCAAGACCTACATCTTTGCCGTGGCCAGCAACATTTGGCTGAAGCGGCTCAGGGATGCCAGGCGCATCACAAAACTTGACACGAGCTATGAGCTCGAAGACATGACCTTGGCCGAATGGGAGGAGAAAGAAGCCGCCACGGTAAAGCAAAATGCCCTGCAACGGATATTTGCCAAGCTCACCAAACATTGTGTGATCTTCCTGACCAAGACCTTTCTGGCGGGCGTCTCGCGCGAACAACTCATCGAGGAGATGGGCTATCGAAATAGTCATACGTTCGACAATCAAAAATACAAGTGTCTCGACCAGGCGAGAAAAAATAGTTAGTCGCTGCGGGTGATCCGATCCGGTCGTTGGAATTAAAGTTGAATCAAAAATCCAACGATGAAACTTCAAGTCAATCAACAAGCACCTGTTTTTACAACACACGATGTCTGTGGCCGGGAAATCGCCCTGCAAGCCTTGCGGGGAAAGAAAGTCTATCTCAGCTTCGAACGAAATGCCGGCTGCCCGGTTTGCAATCTCCGGGTACACGAACTCTTGAAACATGCGGATTATTTCTCAACCCACCAGGTCGCGGTGCTGCTGGTCTATGAATCGACGGTTGAAAAAATGAAGGACTACCTGGTGGATATTCGATCGCCCTTTTATTTTATTGCTGATCCCGAAAACACGCTGTACAAACAATATCAAATCGAGCGATCATTTTTAAAAATCTTCAAAGGAATGTTTTACGGGCTGATCGGAAAAGCCATGGCCGGAAAGAAACTTTTCAGGAAACCCACGACGCAAGATGGACACACGAGCACCATCCCGGGCGAATTCATCATCGATGAAAAAGGTAACTTGAGTGCCGTTCATTATGGTGGATATATCGGGGATAACCTGGCGCTGGAACTAGTGAAGGAAAAACTGAAATGAGCGCGTGGCGACGTTCGCCAGTGCCAGCACAATGCTATGGGAAATCGGCTACGAAGCCTTCAATTTAATTTCCGCGGCGCTGATGATCCTTAAATTCTTCGCATTCTGAAGATACAGAATGACGCTGCCCTTATTTTCACCGAGACCGCGCGGCCACACCAGGTTGAGCTCGCCCTTTTCTTTTGCCTCGTGTTGCTTCATGGAGCGGACCACATGAAAGTGCTTCAAAACCTTGTCCTTATTTTCCCCCCGCAGCACAGCATGCTCGACCCGTTCCTCGATGACGGCAACGTTTAACACGCTGTTCTTGGGAAGTTTACTGAGCGAGTATTGTAAGGTGACCACACTGTCGCTTTTCGTCGCGGTGGCTTCGAGTGAACGTGCCGGTACAGAATCGAGCGCCTGTTGCACGAAGTAGCGAAAGGAGATGGGATCGGCCCCGACAAATTCATACTTGCCGTTCACGACGGCTTGTGGCGTATAGAGATTTGGCCGTTTCAGCGTTTTTTGGTAGAGCTTTTGCCGGTCGGTATAGGCTTCGACACTGTAGGGGTCGATCCAACCCAGGTGGTTCCAATAGGTGACGTGATAAGCAAGGCTGATGACGCGCTTGCCTTCCTTTTGCATGATGCCGGTCATCTCGTCCAGGAGCTCATCGGCGGCAGGACAGCTCGAACATCCCTCGGCCGTGAACAACTCCACGACGGCCACCGGCTCGGAAACATATACCTTCCTTGGCGCGAAATGAAAATTCAACGCGGCCAGAAAGAGAACAATGACACCATATTTCATAGACGATCAATTTTAGTCAGCACAATCAAAGTAGACACGAGCAAGCGTAGCAGGCCGCTGTCCGGCGTCTAATTTCGGAAATTGGATCGTGTGATAAAATCCCCCAGGAATTAACCCATCCGGCAATGATCCGGTACAGAACAAGCCCAAATCGCTGATTTTGGGTGATGATAGTCACCCAACGCTCTGTTGTTGTTGGCCCTTCAAAAACGAGCTCCACCCATCCTTGCCAGTGTCTCAATAAGAAGGAACGCACCCACTTGTTGGCGTTCCGCCAACAAGTTTTATTCCAATACCGTAACCTCACCAAAGCAACCTATTCCTTCATCATCCCCTTGCTGTAAAAACGCATCCACCACATGATCCTGCGGAAAATTATAAACCTGCCGCCCTTGTTGGTGTTCTTCACCAACAAGTTTCTGGCCAGAGACATTCATATCACCAGCACCCTCCGAGGCCAGCCGTATTGATCATCCCTTCATCATAAAAAACGCATCCACCACATGTTGGTCCTGCGGAAAATTATAAACCCTTTTGATCTTCCCTGCTTCAATCTCCCACAACAAGCAGGACATATTGCGCAAGTTATCATCGCCCGGAAGATTGCTCCAGTTCAAATGGCAGTCGATAACATAACGGTCATTAACGCCCATAACAATAGGCTGTGCCTGAAAAGCGAAGGTGCCGAGTTGTTTGAAGTACTCCAACACCTCGCCGGTGCCTTGCTTAACGCCACTGAAGGGATGACGGCCGGGAATGATCCACTGGATGTCGGGAGATAAAATTTGTTCGATCGCCTCCAGGTTGTTGGTGGCATAGGCCTGAAAGAAATTGTGGATCAGTTGGAGATTGGGATGAGATGATTCCATAGTATGTGAGTAAAAGCATAAAGAATGAAAAGCAAAAGTAGCAGACACAGGATGGGGCGACGTGTTGGAATGCGTCAAACTTTTGTTAATATCGGCCATGACAAAGCAACAAGTCATATGTTCGCTCGTGACGGCCTCCAATACAAAACAGTCGTTTGTTTGGCACGACCATTTGGGCGCCTTTGAGTCGGAATGGCATCAACATGCCAAAGGTCAGCTGATGTATGCCGAGAAGGGTTGTATCCATGTCGACATTGAAGGAAGAAAATTACTGCTACCTGGTTGGTATTGCGCCTGGGTGCCTGCCGCAATAAACCACAAGGTCTGGTCCAATCATGCCGATGTCTATATACGAACACTATACTTTGACAGCGAACTAACGACCGGCAAGGCCTTCAGGCAGCCCTGCGTATTCCCCGCGTCGACGCTGCTGAAAGAGATGATTGCTCACACCGCGAAGTGGCACAAGCTGCTCACGCACGATGATGAGGAGCGCGACTTTCTCCAGGTCTTGCGAAGCATTCTCCCGGACGAGATGGCAAAGTCTGCACCCGTATGCCTGCCCACCACGGCCGACAGCAAACTGGCGCCGGTATTGGACTATGTCCAGCAACGCCTACGGGAGAAGTTCGGCGTGGAAGACCTGGCCCGGCAATTTGGATACTCGTCACGAACGCTTTCGCGAGCATTCCAACAACATTTGGGGATGCCGTTTTCCAGCTACGCCAGGACGGCCAGAATCCTGAAGGCCCTGGAACTCATCGAGCAGGGAGCCGGCAATGTATCGGAACTGGCGTTCAGTGTGGGTTATGAAAGTGTGTCTACGTTTAGCAATAGTTTCCTGGAAATCTGTGGCAAGCGACCGGTGGAGTTTATGAGGGTGAATCGTTGAAGCGATTCAGTTTCACCTGTTGGTGTCCTTCAAAAGGTTGATGCCTCACACGTCGTGTTCACCAGTGCTTCCATTGCAGCACGTTGTACACAACCCACTTCAATCTTTTCCTTCCTTTTTTAAAAAGTAGAATACAAATCCAGCAACGGTCCGGATCCCAACATTGGTGGTGCCACTATTCGTCCACGTGCAAAAAGGCGCTGCCTCAAAAAACAAACCGGCGTGCTGAAAGGGAAATGGAAAAGCTTCTACGCCCAGCGGCGTCACAAAACCATACCGGTGTGATTGTCCTTCGGCAAAATTCCAATCGGCCCGTCCGCCCGCACCCAGGTGAAAGCGGATCTTTTCGTAATACGCCACCCGATACAAGAGCGAAACTTCGTTCACGAACGACCCTGAATTCGGTTTGGTGAACACGTTGGCCCGCGTTGCCCGCACATCGACAACCCAGCGATTGTCGCGCGACGAACGGAATCCGAAACCAGTCTCTGTCCCGGTAGGATAAATTCCAAGACCGACACCGGTCTTCGGTGCCTGGGCAAATAGGGGTGAGCCTGCAAGGGAAAGCATTCCCAGCAGCAACAAGACATTCTTTTTCAACTTCTATTTTTCTTTCAAAGTTGATGTGTTTAAGGATGCTATAAAATAGGAAGGAAATGAACCCTGTCAGAAATGTAATAAGGCTGAAGAAAAATGTAACAACCTTGCGCCTACGCGCGGGGTGGGACGTGGGTTTGAGTGAAGTGCTATAAGGCCGGCCGCCTGCCCTAAAACATCTTTATCAACAGAAACGCCGTTGCCCCCAATACGATAAAGCCCGCGATGATGAGAAAAGCCGACCATCTTTTATAGAACATGGCCTTCGCTTCTTCGGAGGGGAACTTCGGGACGAACACCTTAAAACCGAGGAGCAACATCATGGTTCCCAGGACGAGGTTCACTAGAATGGGGAGGAATTTTATCATAGACGTTATTTATCGAATGGTAACTTTTCACAAGTTAATCAAGCCTGACCGTTGCGACAAACTGCCATAACGTCAAAATTCAGTTAATCTCAATCAGTGTCAAGAATTTCGGTATTTTGTACGGATAATGTCGAAAGATATGGACTCTGCAAAACGAAGCCCTTGCATATTTCGTGTCTCGACTATCCCAATTTTCATTTTGTTTCCCTTTAAACTTTACCAATGGCACGAAGCAACAGCGTTATGAAAAAGAATTTTGAAATAGAATTTGCCGATAGGAAAGGAGAAAAAGGGAGAACCAAATTCGGCGGCCAACCCGATTGGCTTACAAAACCGGAATGGCCCATAAGTGAAGAAACCGGTGAGCCAATGCGATTTATTTGTCAAATCGATCTGCCGGAAATTGGGCTTGACAACCTTGAGGCCAAGTTTGCTTATTTATTTATGACCGACGGTGAAGAATATGTTGACGGAACATGGGAGCCCGACGGTGGTGAAAATGCCATCATCCTACAACCGGGCCACAACGCGGTGAAGACACGCGAGGTTAGCGCCGGCCCAACGCTTTATACCATGGTGGAGCAACCGGATCGTCCAAAACTAGTGCCACAGCCTTTTGAATGTGCCGTTAACCTGACCCCGTCCATCGACAAGGAGACCCTTGAGGATGAGTTGGAAATTATCAACAAATTTGGCGGCGCGCCAGTCTTTCTCCAGTACGACGAATATCCCTACGACGACAAAACATGGGAACTCTTAATTCAATTGGATTCCGCCAACGTTCCCTTCAACATTAATTTTGGCGACGCCGGAGTGGGATATGGCTTTATAAGCCCGGATGGAACAAAAGCAAAATTCTTATGGCAATGTATGTAGCTGAGAATGGACACATTCTTATGGAATAATCCAAACGCGATTCATGTTGGCTTTTAAAATTGATTATAATACTCCGCCAGTTTCACAAGATCACGCTCCTTCTTTGAGATCTTTTCTTTACTCACAAAAGCCTTAACCTCATCCTGGTGATCCGTAAGAACCTCCAACATTTTCTTAACCGAAACAATCTCGCTAACGGGACCGCCATTAAGCTTGTAGAAAAATTCATCCCCTAGTTTTTCATACCGCGCAGGTTTGCCCTCCGTCTCAATGGCCTTAGGGGCTTGCGCGGGACGAAGAATTACTTTTTTCTTCATGAGCAAAGTTAACCGGCCGCTGTCTAACAGAACGTAGTATCCATAGACCGGCTTGCCTTTAACGTCATAGCTGTCGACCACCAGAGGTGTGGCGGGAAGACTCACTTTTTTGACGGCGGGAGAGGGGTCAAGAATGTAGGTTACATCTTTCTGTTTGAATTCCACATAGTCGCCCTCTACATTGTAGCGCATCGGGATGGCATCGAACACGCCTTTTGTCGTGATGACCTTGCCTTCTTTAAAATCGTCTTCCAGGTACGGAGTGCCAACAATGGGTTCTGTCTCTGGCGGTTTGCCGGCCCTTTTTGCGGCTGCGATCAGGAGATGGTCGGTGATATTCATGCCCGAGCCCGCCCCCGGTCCGTTTGCCGGAAGCGCTTGTGCGTACAGACCAGTAACGATAACATGGAGCGACAGGAATAAGATTGCCTTAAGCATAACGTTTGGTTTTATTGTGGTATTAAAATTACGATGGAAATGGAATTGATACAAGGGAGGGGACGTTTGTGTCAAGTCCGTCATGCGATTCTTTTTCATAAAGCGTGTATCCAGGTATTGATCGTCTCCAACACCTCCGGCGAAAGTGTTTCTTCTACCGTGTGAAGTTTTTCTACCGGAACGCCTTGGGAGTTCATGAACAGGTGGCCCAGGCCGGGGAAGACCTTGATTTGGTGGGGGACGGAATCCAAAGCGGTTTCCTGGGCGGGAAGGTTGGCGGCCACGTCCATGGCGCCATCGGCGTCGCCGTAGAGGATCAATACGGGAACGGTCACGGTCTTCAGCCCAGCCACGGGGTTGTTGTCGATTGCGAAGACGAATTTGGGATCCAGCCATCCCTCCAGGAGGCGGTGGACGTCGCCCATTTGTCTGGTGATGGTGTTGTATTCCGGCGACGCGGATTTTTCTTTTTGGGCGACGAGCGCCTCCATCCTGGTCATCGCGGCGGCGGAGTTTTGTTCTGCTTGCAGAATGGAGAGCAGGCTATCGGTGGTCGACACAACTTCACGGCTAATGGCTTCGCTGGCGCCCACTTCGTGCAGGCGGCGTTGGACCTGGTGACGGGTTATGTTGCGACCGGTAGCGTTGGGAGGGGCCATGAGCACCAGGAAATCAACGGCGGCTTTCTGCGCCGCCAGCGGGGCCATGTTGCCACCCTGGCTGTGACCGATGATACCAATCTTTTTGAAGCCCTTTTGCCGAAGGTATTGAACGCCACCGGCAATGTCGTCGACCAGGTTTTCGTAGGTCGCTTCACGGTAGTGGCCCTCCGATTGGCCGACACCGCGTTCGTCATAGCGCAACACCGTGAGGCCGCGCTGCGTCAAATAATCCGACAACACTAAAAAGGGGCGATGGCCAAATTGGTTTGTGTAGTTTCGGTCGTCAGGGCCGGAGCCACTCACCAGGATCACCGCCATGGATGACGTGTCGCCCAACGGTGCCGTTAATGTGCCCGACAGCGTAACATCGCCGGCGAGGCTTTTGAAGGTCACATTGCCCGAAGCATAGGGCAGGGGTTCGGTAGGCTCTTGCGTCCTTTTGTCGCCACAGGAAAAGAGAATGACGATGAGGAGGAGGATGGGTAGTCGGGTCATAAAGGTGGTTAACGTTAATGCTGTTCTAAAGATACATCATTTGGTCGGGAGCAACTCTGCGGCAACATTGTCTACTCTCTCAGGATTATGTTGCGTCAAAAGGGCAGCCTGTTGCTGAATATCCCGAACCGTTCCGACGACGGAGCTCCGCCCGCAACATAGTCTCCCGTCCCGGGGACTATGTTGCTTCAGAACAGCGCACCAGCAAAAGCGCGCCACGGGAAAACTTCATCGAGCCTCGAACGATCTTGGCGCGCCGTCGGCACACTGCATCCGTGCGCAGCGCGGTGTGCGCCATGACGGCGATGAGCTTCGATCTTCGTGGGCACGTGGCGCAGATGTTTCGAGTTTTTCGGATACCCCGGGTTTCACCCGGGGCCATTGTTCGAAGACCCGCTATCGCGGGTCGGAAGGAGCTTTGCAACAACATCCTCTAATCAGGATTATGTTGCCTTCAAAAAGGGCCGGTTGCAGAAAATCCCACACCCATTCCGATCACGGAACTCCGCCCGCAACATAGTCTCCCGTCTCGGGGACTATGTTGCTAATGACACACATAGTTAGCATTCGTAAATTCCGTCAAAAGCGTATCATAAGTAAAAAAGTCGTGCGACTGGCTGATCAGCGTATCCGGCGTATACCCAATATAATAATCAATGGGGTACGGCAAAGGGTAGACGTCTTCGGGCGTTGGGTAGTAGATGTTGAGCTGGGTCACGTTGTTCACGCTGGGCTCTGCTTCGAGGAGATAGATCTCCACGATCGCGAGTTCGGGCGAATACCCAAAAAATCTTTTCCTCCGGTCGAACGAAAGATGTTCGAAAACAATCCTTTCGCGTTTGTTGCCGGTCTGTTTGTAGATCTTGCGGACGTTGTTGTCGCCATCGTATTCGTAGCGCGTGCGCCGTTGGAAGACGCCATTCGATCTGAATTCCATCTGCACCAACCGGCCCGCCTCGTCGTGCGAATAGAGGGCCGAATCGCCCGTGGCAACGCCGTTGACCAGGCGCAGGCGCGCGACGGGTTTGCCGAGGATGTCATAAATAAAGGAAAAGCTTTCCCGTTCGACATTGTCCTGCCAGCGGGTGCATTTGATAACATGGCCCCCATAAGTCATCACATATTGCTGGCGCATGACATCGCCGCTCCAGTATTGCAAAGTAGTTGGCCGGTCGCTGGCATCGTAGGTGAACGCCAGGGAGTCGAACAACCGGATCATGTGCGTGGGCAGGCAGGTCTTTTTGAAGGGCGCCTCGTTGCCGTGTTGGCAGGTGGCCAACGCCAGCACGATGGCTGCGCCGACAAAAGGGAATGCAGCGCGAACGATAAACCATTTGGCGATCAACGGACGGTCAGGCATATGCAGTGAAACGGAAACCGCGCGACGGGTATTGCGCGAACCATGGGTGAAAATGATCCCCCATCTCTGGGAAAGTTTGTCAAGTGAGTGCGCTAATAATGCGTCCACCTCCATAACCCGCGTCAGCGGGTTCCCCATCATAACTCCGGGTGCAACCCGGAGAAAACAGACCACAAACAAAAGCGCGCCACAGGAAAACCTCATCGAGCCTCGAACGATTTGGCGCGCAATCGGTGCGCTGCATCCGGGCGCAGCGCGGTGTGCGCCATGGCGGCGATGAGCTTCGATCTTCGTGGGCACGTGGCGCAGCGATTTCGTATTTTCGGATACCCCGGGTTAAAACCCGGGGTTATGACGGGAAACTCGCTGACGCGGGTTGGCGGTCATAGTCCAGGCAGGAGAGATTTTTTACAGCCCAGGCGAAGAACTCCAATCGCATTAAACTGGATCATTTTATCCATAGAGATGTCCCAAAGTTGAAAATTCTCTTTGCCTAAGATGGGCTTGATTCTACCGACAATTTCACGCTTTTTAAATTGCGCCGAATTTGTTCGTTGCTGGATGAATAAGATTTCATTGGACGTGAGATGGCCCTCAATTAACCTTTCGATTATTTCGAGCTTTATTTGGTCGCCGGTTCCAAAATGAACCCAACTCTCGTTATAAACTATAGTGGAGTTGAGATGTCGTGCACTATTGTAGAGTTGTTTTGAATCGATCATTGGCTTATCGAGGTTGGTCGGACAAAGCCATTATTTTCCCTTCGCCGGTAATCTGCACTATATCCGGGGTTCCCTTCTTGTCGCATGTTCTTTCTATGATCAAGTTCTCGTCGATCGAGCCAAAGCAGTAGGTATGTTCGGTTTCGTTCCAAATCCCCAGCTCGAAGTCGTCAATTACTTTCCGGTCGTTGTTAAAAGTTCTGATTGAAAAATGATAGTCTCTTCCATGGGTATCGATACTGCGTAGCAATACAAAAACGCTGAACTTGTCCGCGTGGTAGATTTGCCCGAAGTTTTTGTATGTTGTGGAGGCAGAATCAAATTGTTCAAGCTCGTAAGGTCTTAGGAATAATTTTAAACTGTCGCCTTTCAGAGGGGCTACGTTTGTAGATTCCGTTAAAAATATGAAATCGCTCCTTTCAGGGGTGTTTTCTTCGACCCAGAATAATTTTTTGACGGGCTTGTCACAAGCTGAAAAAAAGACGGCCAGCAAAATCAATATAGGCTTGTGGTATTTCATTTTTTGTGGGACTTCTCTCATGGGGATCCAAAGATTATGGAGAGGCATCTGGAAAGATTGAGTGTGACATTCCAATTTAGCAACATTATGGCTCATATTTTTGACTACAACGTGCGACAAGATCGGTAACGAGCGATGTCTGCATCGGCGATTTCAGCGGGCAAAAATAACAAAACTGAAGGAACAGGCAATTTTTACGCCAGCCAAAGACTTTTGAACTGCACTAGTTCGGTGTAAAGCAGCGAGCCTTAGTGCGACTTGTTGTCCAACCCCAGCGCGTGCAGATTGTCAGGGAGTGCCCGAAAAAACTCGTTACTCTATTCGCTCCAAAATGCTATCTTGAGCTATGGATTTGAAAGAAAAGCTGCTACAAAATCCGATGTTGAAATTTGATGAGAACATTTTCCTTCAAACGAATTCATTAAACCCTGGTGCGTTCGAAGCTACTTATCTGGAGCTTCGTCGAGTCGAGGGAAGAGTTTATCCGGACGACGTTGTTAAAAATCTACCCACGTTCGAAAAGGAAGGTCCTTTGAGGAAAGAATGGGCGCTTCGGTCGGCCTCTCTCACCAAGCTTCAGGGTTATTTGAAGCAAGCGGGATCCACGAAAACAATTTTGGAGCTGGGTAGCGGGAACGGTTGGTTTGCGCATCGCATCGCTGAATCGTTTGACGCAGAAGTTTGCGCCATGGATGTTAATTTGACCGAACTACGGCAGGGTGCACGGGTTTTTGCCGACTATAAAAACTTGAATTTTATCTACGGTGATATATTTACGGTCGATTTTCCAGGTGTCTTTTTTGACGTCATTATTATGGCGGCCAGCATTCAGTACTTTCAAAATTTGAAATCACTAATCGCCAGGCTCGCTAAGATGCTCTCCGGTGATGGACGAATCTATATTTTAGACACCCCCTTTTATAAGGCCAGTCAATTGCAGGACGCCCGGCAGCGCAGCCAGAAATATTTCGACGGAATGGGTTCGCCGTCCATGGCCGCCCATTATTTTCATCACACCCTCGACGATCTTGATGGATTTGAATACACAATACCTCACAACCCCCGTTCCATTTCTTCTTTGATTCGGCGGAAGGTCTTTCAGTCCATCGAACCGGTTTTCCCCTTTGTCGTTGTCAAGCCAAACAAAGGCAGTATATGACTAAATCACGGAAGGGGTATAAGCCCCTCCCTTTGTAGAAAGAGATAAAAACTATGTCTCTTTTATATTCTCCCATTTCACAAAAATGACTATCTTTTCATTGTACAGTTATGTTTATCCTATGACCCTCCAAAAAAGCGTTACCCTTCTCGTTATTTCAAGTGCCGGTGCTTTTCTTCTCGCATGCCACGACAACGAAAATGAAGTTACATCCCAACCCGAACCGATTCTCTCCCTGCAGGTAGACGCGGATTTCGACCTCGTGGGGGATACCTGGATTTTTGCATCCGACGATAATGGCGAGATCCTGGATGTGAAGCCATATGCTCAGGGCAAAACGGTGACCCTCTCAAGCACCAGGACATTGGACAAGTTTAACGTAACATTCTTTAATTACGCGGAGCAGTCTAGCGGTACGATCATTGCCATCGATACCTGGATGGCCATCAAAAAAGGGACGGCGTTGCGTTATCAGACACAGAACCCCACACTGCCCATAGGCCCTACGAAACACGCGACTTTTAAAATTTCAAATTACACGGGCCTCACCCCCTCTGCATTAGCAGTAGGACCCTACACTGACGTGACGGGCACCGATTTGGTCCAGAATAATTTGGAAATGGATCTTGCCCTTTTCGGCACAACGGGCAAGATTACCGTGACAGGCTACCGCGCAGGCATTCCCGTCTACAACCGCGCGGAAGGAGTGGAGGAGGGAAGCATTATTGAACGCGATTACGAAACGGATTTTTTACCTTTTCCCCATCAATATAAACTGGATTTTGAAGGCTTTAACAACGCTTATATCGTTGGCCTGGATCCGGCAAATACGCGGCAGACACTGCTGAATACAGAGTGGCTCATTAACCCATCGGGACATCCCGTGATTGGCTACATCGATGGATTCAATGTCTACGACACGCAGGTTGTGAACTCACAAGTAAATGGCCAGGGCATCATAATTCATCATACCCTAGGCGGCCCGCCCGATTTTTCGTTCTCGATGCCAACGTTTACCTTCTCTCTGAGCAAAAATGACATGAATAATTTTTCGTTCAACTTCTCGGAAGATTATACCTATCTCAGTATACTCTGGCTGAAGGAGACTCCAACCGTGTCTACTTACTGGACGGTTTATGCGCCTCCCGGCCAACCGATCACAGGCTTGGCCATCCCCACTGAAATAAAGACGAAGTATCCCCAAATTGACCTTGCGCAGTTAACCTATCGAGCGACACAGTTCACCCGCATCGTGGAAGGGCCGACGTATCTGGAAAAGGTGCCGGGGATGCCCCGCCAATCGGGTGCACTGGAAGAATATTTGTATAGTCCCTACTAAGCCAAAGGGTTAGGGAGTTGCCAGGTTTTTCGGCGAGGGCCAGGCGTGTTCCTTCAGTTCGTTAAGTTCCTGCGCGATGATGGTGAGCCACTGCTGTTGGGCTTCTGCGTCGACGCCATGCTGGGTTTCCATATCGTAGCGTGTCTGCCGTTGAACGTATTCGGCGTAGTAGCGTTGGTGGACAGCACCCGCCAGCAGAACTCCTTCTCTGCCGGCTTCTTTGATGACCTTGCGCATCTTCCGGGCGTAGAGCTCGGCAAGGTCGAAGTGAGCTTGTTCGTGGGTTAGCACGGCCGGATTTTTCGCGTCGGAGCGAACCCAGGAGTCGTTGGCGTAGAACACGGCGACGACAAAAGCCTGTGCCGAGAATAGCCCTTTGCGCGCCGAGGTCACACCGATACCACAGCTTGTCACGGCGGCAGCGTTGGCGGAGCTGCCTGACGGATAGTTGTTCTCCGCTTTTTTAAAGTCCTCCCAAGTAAGTTTGCGGGTGGGTGTCCACGCAATTTCAGCTTCGTAGTCACTAATATTGTCTACACGATAAAGGTCGGCCGAAACACGATCGCATGTCGACCAGCCATTGGGTTTTTGCCAATCGCTGATCTTGATCACGTTTGCCCCTACACGGTGGGCTTCCGCCCGGATATGCTCGATCATTTCCGGATAACTGCAATTGACCGTAAAACCGGTGTCGGCCGCCCGGATCCTTCCGACCAGGATCCCTTTGGACGGAGCCGGTTTATCCTCGTCGATCACCACGATGGCATCGGACTGGCCAAGCGCCCCGACATCCTTTTTTAATACAGTGGTTCTCACTTTAGGACTACACGCAACGGCAAACATTGCCACAACGAGCACAGCACACATCTTTTTCATAGTTCACCTATCCAATATAAACGATGTCTCCATCGGTGATTTCAGCGGGCAAAAATAACGAAACTTTCTCCTCAATCTTACAGTCGCCTTGCCTTTCCGTTTTGCGCCATTATCTTTCAGGCTTATTTCCTCCATAGATATGAGCCATTTTAGAAACATTGCCTGTTTTTGTATTTCCTGCACCTTTATTTTTCTTTCCAGCTGCCAAAAAGACGACGACGGCACGGATTCTCAAACCCTATTAACCCTCCAGATCGATGCCGACTATACGTTGACCGGCGACAACTGGATCTTCGCCACCGATGGCACCGGTGAGGTCGTGGCCGTGGAACCTTATGCCCCGGGCAAGACGGTGATCCTTACCAGTTCAAAGCGATTGGATAAGGTTGATGTCACGTTTTTTAACTATCGGGAAAAGGCCGATGGAAGCACGGAAAATTATATCAGCTTCGATACCTATGCCGGCGTTCCCGTCGGCACGGCATTGCAATTTAAAACCACAAAGCCCTCGGATAGGGGAGATTCGAAGAAAGCCCATTTCACTTTCTCCAATTTCAACGATGCTGCCGTTCTATTCACAAACAGCTATGAATTCAACCAGATCATAGACGACCACTATGAAGGAAACGAGGGCGACATTATGTTCTTCGGCAGCGATGTCCTGATGACTTCCTATCGCAACGGCGTGCCGGTGTACAACTGGGCCAGGGGCGTAAAGGACGGCGATGTGGTGAGTCGGGATTTCGCGAAAGATTTCACACCCTTCGAGCACCAGGTGGCTTTAAATTTTGAAGGTTCAAACACCGCCTTCGTGAGGGGCCTTAATCGAAACCCTACCGGGTCGTTTTATCTTCTGGATACGTTTTTTTTGCCCGTGACACGCGACAACGATCACCCGGTGATCGGTGCCATCGACGGGTTCGATGCATATAGTACATCGGTTGTCAACACCAAAACCAACGGTCAGGTAGCCTACGAGAAAGTCGGCGCCTTCAACACTGCTTTCACTATTCCGACGTTCACGTTCTCTGTCGTGAAAAGCGACATGCAGGACTACGCCTTCAATTTCTCCCTGGACTATACCTACAACGTCGCGGGATGGAACTACAACGCGTCGTCGAATTTCATTTGGTGGGATGTTCACGCGGCGGCGGGAACAACCGTGAAAGGGTTAGCTGTGCCGGCCGACATCGTCGCAAAATATCCCGTGATCGACATGAGCAAGTTCACCTTCTCCCGCGCCACCTTCACCAAGACGATAGAGGGATGGTCCTTTTTGGAAACCGTGCCCGGCACAACCGGGACAGCACATCCTACATACGAAAGGTATATCTACTACCCCAATAATCCTTAAAGCCTCTTTCCCGATGGAGCCCTCGGTGGTCAACATCCGGGAGGCCTGGGTCGGTAATTAATGTGCCTCAATGAACCACCAGGGAAAGAACCCCAAGACCGGCAAGTGTTCCGATCGAGGGGCTCGGCCGCAACATAGCCGCCTCTGTCAGGCACTATGTTGCTCCCGCCGCCGCATAGTCTCCCGTCTCGGGGACTATGCGGCTCTAAGAAAGCGTCACTTCCTTCACCGCGCTGTTGCCGGGACGGTCGATTGCCTTCACAACAATCTTGGTTCCGGCCAGCGCCGTGTTCTCAACGGTCGCGGTGTACTCCCACACCGTCGACTTGCCGCGTTGAACGGCCGATCCTTTTTCCAGCGACACACCGGCAGCGTTCACCACGTCGATCGACACGGCTTTCACTTCCAGTTCATCCTCGGCATGAATCAGGATCTTTGTTCCTACCGCGCCGGTGTAGGCCGAAGCATCGACCAGCGTGATGGTAGGGGCATTGAAGAAATCGGCAACAGCCAGCGTGCGGGCACTCTTGTACTGTTTGCGCTTAGCAACCTCCTTGTAGAGGGACATGGCAGCCGGATCACCCATCTGCCCCGTGGCATAGGCGGCCGCCATCCGGAACTTGTTGCGATGAGTCAGTTGTTGCTCCGTGGGCTCGCCGCTCTGCGGACGTGGCGCCACTCCCAACACCGTCTCACCACCAACGTTGCGAAAAACCAGGGTCTTCCCCAACTTCCCGCTCAACCCCTCAGTGAGAGGATTGTTTCGTGATTTTGACATCTTTAAAAATGATTAAATTATACATGCCCACCCCCCATTACTAAATCAATGCCAACCCCAAAACGCATTCTGAGCATTCTGATATAACCCAACATTGCAGTATCCAACGAAATATCGTTGGCCCGACGATATTTCGTCGGCAAGCCGCCGCGACATAGTCTCCCGTCTCGGGGACTATGTCGCCTCAAAGGTCCAATGATCATAACCTTGTGGCCGCCTTACTCGAACCTTATTCGAACACTATCGCTACACCATTCGAGCAACATTATAACGTCATTATAACAACATCATAAGGGGATCATAACAACGATACGAAGGAAGATGGTGATGCTGCCTTCGGAATTTGCTTTGCGATCAATGAGACTGCAAATTTTTTGCAGTGGTGAATACTATCTATACCGGATGATGATCTCTAAGCAACTGGACGAAATTCAAAGGCGATGCGAGATTTATGGTATCTTAGGATCGAAGACTGTCGCCTTTCAGAAAAATGTGAACTATCCTGCCTTTGCAGTGAAGACACTTGGAATATAGTTTTAAAAAAGACGAACCATGAAAACAAAAATCACCTTTCGAAAAGTCAGCGGCGTAGCGGGGCACTACAAGGACGATCCATTTGAAGAGGAAGAAATGGAAGCTGCCGCGGCGCTATTAAAGAGCACTGACCGGGCTAAGTTCCGGGCCATGCTAAAAACGATTACTTTTTGTGAAGTACCCATCGACCCCACGCGCAAGCGGATCTACCTCAACGACGTAGCCTGGTACTATGAAGACGATCCATGTGAAAAGCAAAAGATGGAAGATGCTGTCGCAACTTTAGAGAAGATTGATTTTTCCAAGCTCCAGGATGACAATAAGAAGACGTCATAAAAG
>CBIHQM010000066.1:0-19520 GCA_966211885.1 uncultured Chryseolinea sp. | reverse complement strand
GGCATCGTCACCACCATGTTTGCCACCGTAGAGGTCATCCGCAAAGCCATCGCTGCTAACGCGAACTTCATCATCGCCCACGAACCCACCTTCTACAACCACCTCGATGAAACGGCGTGGCTGGAGCAGGACGACGTATACAAATACAAACGCGACCTCCTTGAGAAGCACAGCATCGCCGTATGGCGCTTTCACGACTACATCCACAGCCACGTTCCTGATGGGGTTAGGATGGGCGTTATGACGGCGCTGGGGTATGAGAAATATTATGATGAAAAAAATCCGCGTGTCTTCACCGTACCCTTCCTGAAATTGAAAGACATCGTTGACAATGCAAAGAAAAAACTTGGCATTCCCACCGTGCGGGTCATCGGCGATATGGATCAGAGCTGTCAGCGGATCCTCTTGCTTCCAGGAGCCTCCGGCGGCCGAAGCCACATTCAGGGCATTGAAAGCGAAAAACCCGACCTGCTTATTATCGGAGAACTGAGCGAATGGGAAACTGCTGAATACGTCCGCGACGCCAGGTTGAAAGGCGATAAGCTTTCTCTTATCGTGCTTGGTCACGCCGTGAGTGAAGAACCGGGATTAGAGTGGATGGTTCCTTTTTTACAGCCTAAAGTTCCCGGCATAAAGGTTACGCATATTGCGTCGAGGAATCCGTTTTTGTTTGCGTGAGAATTAACCACAGCGTTTAGTTCATCCGACTGTGCTGGTGGGAGGCGTTGAAACGGACCTGAATTACGGTACACTCATGAGCCGAAAACCGGCAATGCCTATGCTCTTTCCGGTCGGCAGGCTTATTCTTTGATCAATTTTATAATTGTCTTTGAGTAGTCAATCAGGCTTCTCCTGTCGCTGCAAACTTTGAGAATCAAAATTCCGTTGAAAATTGTTAACGCCAGAATCGGAATCCCAAACTTGGTTGGCAAGTCCAAGTTTTTACCGAATGCTATCCAGCCCGCTGACCAAAGAAGTAATACCGCGGTCTGAAGGGTTAATAATATCGGCACTGCATTATTCCCCGTCATAACCTCACATTTCACTTTCGTTTCTGTTGGGGATTGCTCAAGCAACGTCAATTTAATTTTGCCAAAAGCTCTACACGGCCACAACGTACCCGGCATTCTTGAAATCTCGATCTCGTTGTTATGGAATTTGAACTCTTTGTAGTCAATTTGTTCTGTCATAAAAAACGAATACCATTTATAGTCCTTCGCTTTGTCTTTCAAAAGGTTCATTATGTCATCCGCGCTTTTTGGTACGTCGGACGTAAAACTTACGTTGATTTTATCATTTATTCTCTTAAACATAAACGCGTTAGGAGACCAGGGTCAAGCAATGGGAGTATCTCATTTTTGTATATCATCCCAAAGTTGCCTCATGTTTGGTGTAATTATAAAGCAATCGGCCAGGTCATCTAATTCGAAACAGGACCAATAAAAAATGGAATACTCGTGTATGGAGAAGTTGTCTATCAACAAGGGTTTAATGATGTTCCAGTATTTTTCAAAATCAGTCTTTTGTCGCTGGTCCGTTGTTGCATGTATAATGGCTTCCATAAGCACAAACTTCTTGTCCTCGTCAACTGTCACCCTGTAATGCGCAATATATTTCTCAATGTCTGCAGCTTCAGCAACTTCATAGGGCCAGTCCTGCATCCATCGTTCATACCGAAGATTCAACTCTTTTGACAGCTCCTCAATTGCTTTTAATGTTCTGTATCGAGGTTTTGGTTCCTTCATTTGGTTTGGATGTCAGTGGACTTATGACCATTTGCTATAGGGCGTATCTAACTCTTTAATTTCTTTTAGACGTTCAATATAAAGGCCTCTACCACTCTCGAAACCAAATTTGATCACTTTGTTCAGTTTCAAATATGTTAAAATGAGATGAGAATGATCGTGACCCCAAATGCTATGTTTAAAAGAGTCTTTAACAAACGTTGCTTTCGCCAGTGGCATTTGATTCAACTCAAAAACCATCGCATTGAACCCATCTTTAATTTCATCATCAAATTTTATAGGGTACACAAAATCATACGGCACATCAGGTTGTGCTTCATTCATTAAACCTCCAAACATATGCCTAAAGCCGTATCCAAAAAACCACTTTTCACACTCGATCAGATCTTCTCTTTTAAAAAATTCCCTTTCCGCTCCACTTTTTCTACCCCAAAAAAATTCAAAGTCTCCGAGAAATTCCGTATCAAGTCGAATTCTCACAAAATTAAAATCTATCGCTTCAAGCAAATACTCAAACTTAAGAACAAATTCGGACCAGGAAGTTCCACCCTCCAGGTTCTTGTAGGTTGCTGCAAAACTTGCAATGGGATATTCATAAAAATACGGCGACTTCGTGGAGCCCAGGTTAAACATTTCTGGTCTTATCCAGGGATAATTTTCGTCTACATCCATGCTTTCAAGCGCTGTTTCGAAAGAACTAACGTCCCGGAGTAAGATGATGCCACTAACAATTGATATTTCTCCCATTGATTTTATATATGTTCTACAACGCTCGCAGATCGGCGTGGCCGACTTTCACAATTTTGACTCTTCAAATATATTTCCTCCCGACTAATTCACACCTTTTTGTCACGTTCCAGAATGCAAAACCAGGAGATCCAGTTGGAATGTTCCAGTGTACAATTTGCTTATCTTTTTTTCTAAGCCCGAATTTAGAGACATAGCCATTCATTTTAATATTACCACGTTCGCCGCTTTCACTGTCTATTGCAACGATTGTTTTGAAACCCTCATGCCATTCAAAATCTGTATAGTTAATGCTTTCTGATTCCTTGCCGTTTAAACGAACAAATCGAATTGTTGTGTTAATGATTACTTCGTTGTTGTCAACCCTGAGAATAAAAACAACCAATTCTGCTGGTTGAAGGTGAAGCATTTCTAAATAGCTCTCTTTTTTGTCTCTCGCTATTTTGTCAAAAAGCGTGAATTGTTCAGTGCCATCAAATTCGTCAATGGTTTTACTATGATATTTAAGAAACCAGAAGTACATCCGATCCTTAATTTGATTACTTGTCTTTGATGTTGATTTATCCATTATCTATAGTAAGGCTAACCGTAGTAGAATGCTCCGAAAATAGGTATATCGTTTATATTCCTCGATTGTGTCAATTGCCGAATTCGACCGCCAATATCTCGAAAAACTCAGCCTCCTCAAAATTGAAATGTTCTCCCGAGAGGAACCAACCCTCCCACACAACTCCTGGCTCCTGGCTCCTCCAAAAAAAAAGCCCTGCCCCCCGAAGGTGACAGAGCTTTTTCCTTAAAGCCAATCGCTCAAATTATTCCCCCGTGTAACCCGGGTTCTGACTGCCGAGAATCTTTGCGTCGTACGTTGGAATTGGGTACAGGTAATCGTCGTCCGTAATGTTTGGGAGATAATCCGGGTGGTTCACCTGGTTTATCTTGACCAACAGTCGCTTGCGGATGATGTCGAACCAGCGGTCGTATTCAAAGCAGAGTTCGTGGTTGCGTTCGTCGATCACGGCGTCGTCGAAGGCTTCCTTGGAGAGACCGGTGAGGTCAACCGAAGCATCTGGGGTGGAGATCGGGAGGTTGTGGGCACGGCGGCGCACCTGGTTGATCGCTTCGTAGGCTTCGGGTGTAGGTGCACCGTTGGCCATGTTGGCGGCTTCCGCATACATGAGCAACACGTCGGCATAGCGGATGATGGGCAGGTTTGCCGTGGTCTGGCCGCTTTCGTATTCGTCTTGTGTGATGTAGGGCACCGTGAATTTCTTTACGAAGGGGCGCTGTTCATCAAAGTCGGTGTACGGGATACCGTCGAAATCCAGGATCAGGTATGCGTCCTGGCGGGGTTCGGTTGTTTTCAGCCATTCGTCGCTCCAGGTGGGATCGATGCTGGCGTCGCCCCATCCATCCATGACGGAGGGTGTCCAGATGTGTGCGTCGGTGGCCGGATCGTCGGAGGTGGAGTTGAAGCCCCACATCACTTCGGGGCCATATTTGTTTCCGGGTTTGAAAACATCCTCTACATTTTCGATGAGTGAATACGTGCCATCGTCCATCAGGTCGGCGGCCAGGTCTCTTGCCTTGGCGTAGTTCTCCGTTTTATTCAGGGGAGCGGTGGCCATGGTGAGGTATACTTTGGTGAGCAATCCCTTGGCAGCGCCGGCTGTAGGTTTGCCGGGCTGTCCATCCCAACCCGTGGGCAGGTTGGCGATGGCATATTGAAAATCGCTGACGATAAGATCATAGACTGCGGTGCTGGGGGTGCGTTCCTTGATGGGGTTGGTCACGGGATCCGGAAGATCTTCCGTGATGAGGGGCACGTCGCCGAACAAACGCACGAGGGCAAAGTAATTGAAGCCGCGCAAGAATTTAGCTTGTGCTTCCAGTCCATCGATCTCACTTTGATCAATTCCTTTGAAGTTGCCTTTCTTGATGGCGCGCAGCACGCCGTTCACATTGTTCAGTGCTTTGTAGTGCTGATCCCACAGCCCGCTTCCAAAGTCACTCGGGATCACCATGTCGCCGTCCAGCAGCTGGTCGTCATAGATAAAGTTTCCATAGCCGTAGGAATAGCCTGGTGCCCAGGCGTCCCACAAGGCGTTCATGGAGGCTGTGAGCGCGGCTTCACCTTGTTGGATGGTGGCATAATAATTATCGGGCGAGGTAAAGCCTTTCGGATCTTCGTCGAGGCTCTGACAGGCCAACACTCCCGTGAGCAACAGCGGCGCGATGTATTTTTTTAATGATTTCATCTTGTTCATGTTCGTACGGGTTAGAAAGTTAGATCAATACCCATGGTATATACTTTCGAAGTCGGGTAGTTGGCGAAGTCAACGCCAATGTTAGCATCGTTCGTGTTGAAGGAACTCACTTCCGGATCGTAGCCTGTGTATTTGGTGATGGTGAACAGGTTCTGACCCGACACATAGAGTCTCAAACGGTTCATGCCCACTTTTCGCGTCAACGTCTGCGGGAAGTTGTAGGCGAACGTGATGTTCTTCAGGCGGATGTAAGAAGCATCTTCCACCCAGCGGCTCAGACGTTGGTCGCCTACGGTCACCTTGTTGGTCAACCCGGCAGCTTTGCGCACGCTTTGTTTGGTGAATGCGGGAACATCGGTATCCTGGTTGTCGGGTGTCCAACGGTTCATCAGCGCGGTGCTGGTGCCTTCCCCTGGTCTTTCCAAGCGCACCCGGTTGAGGTTAAACAGGTCGTTGCCCTGCACGCCCTGGATGAGGAAAGAGAGATCGAAATTCTTAAAGGAGAATCGGTTGTTCCATCCGAAGATAAATTTCGGGAACGCGTTGCCGATCACGGTCAGGTCTTTGTTGTTGATCAGACCATCGCCGTTCACATCTTTGTAGTGGATGTCGCCAGGCAATTGTCCAAAGGCTGCGGCTTTGTCGCGGTCTGATTCACTCCAGGTTCCCTCGGTGATCCAGCCTGTCATTTGACCGAAGGGCTGTCCCTCCTGCAAATAGAGCAGCGCCGTATTGGCGTTGGTGCTGATGCCATAGCCTGCGCCGGGTGTGGTGCGGAACGGCAATTTGTTGGCGTCCGTCAGTTTCAACACTTTGCTCCGGTTGCCGGAAATATTAAAACTGGTATTCCACCGCAGCGGTCCCACCAGCGGGTCGCCGCCGATCGAAAGCTCGATACCTTTGTTACGGGTAGAACCCACGTTGTCGATGATGTTGGGGAAGCCCGTATAGGTGGGCAACTGGCGGCTCAGCAACAAGTCGTCTGTGGTTTTCACATAGTAGTCGGCCGTCAAATTCAACCGGCCGTTAAACAAGCCGAGGTCGAGTCCGATGTCGGTTTGTGTGGTGCTCTCCCACTTCAGGTTTGGGTTGGCCGCACGCACAATGTCCATTCCGATGTCGGTCACACTGCCGCCGTTGTAGGGATACCGGGTGTCGGCTGTCGCGCGGAGCTGCGAAAGCGAAGCATAGGGCGAGATGGCCTGGTTACCCGTAACCCCCCAGCTGGCTCGCAGCTTCAGGTCGGTCACGGCATCGACGTCTTGCAAAAATCCTTCTTCCGAAATTCTCCAGGCAACGGATGCCGAGGGGAAATAACCCCATTTATTGTTTGCTCCGAATACCGACGAACCGTCTGCGCGATAGCTGGCGGTCAGCAAATATTTATCAGCAAAGGAATAATTCACGCGGCCCAGGAATGAATTGATGACGCGTTTGGTATTGAACGACGAGGGCACCACGGAACTCGCGCCTCCCAGGTCATAGATACCGGCTTGGTCCACCAGAAAATCATTGGCAAGGATAGACATGCCTTTGTTTTGTTCTACCTGTTGTTCGGCTACACCGGTGATCACAAAGTGATGACGTCCCACGCTTTTATCGTAGGTAAGGATGTTGGAGTTTTGATAGCGGGTATAGATGTTGTCGTCCACATTACCCTGTCCGTTCTTCTGAAAACCGGCAAACGTGTTGTTATTGAGGTAACGGAAGTTGTTCTGGTTGCGGGTGATGGCGCCGCCAGTGATGCGAAACGTCAGGCCCTTGGCGATCTTGAAATCGAGGAAGGCATTGATGTTGTTGCGGATGGAGTTGTTTTCCGTGTACGCTTCCTTGGCGCTGGCCACGGGGTTCCACATGTTGGGCTCACCATAACCGGAAGGGTGCTTGCTGTAATTGCCGTTTGCATCATACACGGGAATGGTGGCGTTCCAACGTGGAGCCACACTCACCACCTGTCCGAGAGGATCGATGATGGCCGCGCCTTCGCCGAATGGCGGAGTGTTGCCAGTCTCCTTGATACCGGCCCAGCTCAAGCCAAAGCTTGCCCATTTCGTGATGTCCACGTTTACGTTGGCACGAAGGCTGAAGCGCTTGAAGGAGGAGTTGAGGAGAATACCTTGCTGATTCAAATAGCCACCCGAAACCAAGTATTGTACGTTCTCGCCGCCGCCGCTCACTGACAGCTGGTGATTCTGCATGGCCGCCGAACGGTATACTTCCTTCTGCCAATCGGTACCAAAACCGGCCTTATCATAGCCGGCAATTTGGTCGGGCGTGAAAACCGGTGTCGGCGTGATCACCACGTTGCCGGGTTGATCCTGCGACGCTTTGAAGTCGTTGATGGTGCGTGCGAAGTCGCCGCCACTCATCACGTCGAGCTTGTTTCTCAGTTTTTGCACGCCGAGGTTGTAGCTATAGCTCACCACCGGGTGTCCTTTCTTTCCTTTTTTCGTGGTCACCAGGATAACGCCGTTGGCACCTTGCGATCCGTAGATGGCCGTCGCGGAAGCGTCCTTCAACACTTCCATCGACTCCACGTCGTTCGGGTTGAGCGAGTTGAGGTCGCCGCCTTGCAGACCGTCGATCACGATGAGGGGTTGGTTGCTACCGAGGATCGAGCTTGAACCCCGGATCCGGATGGTCGTGTTACCGCCGGGTGCACCGCTTTGGTTCAACACCATGACACCGGCCGCGCGGCCTTGTAACGCCTGGTCTACACGCTGCGTGGGCAGCTGTGCGAGTTCGTCACCCTTCACACTGGCGATGGCGCCGGTGAGGTCGCTTTTCTTTTGGACACCATAGCCCACCACGACGATGTCGCCCAGGGTGGCCACATCAGCGATTAACGCGACGTTGAAGACCGTTTGTGTTCCAATCAAAATTTCCTGCGAGACATAGCCGATATACGATATCACGATCGTGGTGGCGTCGTCGGGGACCGATAGTCTGAAGTTACCTTCTGCATCGGTGGTTGCGCCGATGGCGGTTCCTTTTACCACGACGCTTGCGCCGGGAAGCGCTTCGCCGTCGCCAGTCACTTTGCCGCTGATTGCCTTTTCCGGGGCCACCGTAGCCGCGGTGGCTTTGGGCGGCTCATTGGCCCGGGCCGCGATGCAAAGCATGCAAAGCCACACGAGGAGAAAGGCTTTGCCTGTGTTGTGTAGTCGTTCCATCATAAGTTTTCTTGTTTGGTTTTGTTGTTGGTAGAGTTGGTAGTTAAATTTTGTGTTCGGGTTGCGTAAGACAGGGCAAAGTTTTTTCTTCGTCCTCATCCAGGCTTTGTTCCAGCCTGTTCCAGACTTCATGCTCGTCGGCATCGATCTCCTCTTCCACCCGGTCGCGCAGTTGCAAGAGGATGGTCCGGGCTTCATCCAGCATTTCGAAATGCTGGTGTTGCCACGATTGCCACATCGACTGACCGTCCCCATCCGGGTTGAGTACCCATTGCTGAAACGATTCATTCAGCACCAGGTCTTTTACTGAGTATTTGAATACCTCCATCGTGCGTAGGGTTGGCGTGTTACTGGAAAGAGTCCGTGCAGGTGCGGTTCTCATCGTTCCCGAATGGATATTTTTGGGCCAAAAAAGAAGGGGACTCCCCTACAGAGTCCCCACAACCTAAAACACTAAGTCCTTTATTTTATTTCCGCACCAACGCGGGCACAATGTCTTCGATAGCATGCTCATCGCCTTTCGCCGGACCATGCCACACGCCGCCACCAAACGTGATAACATAGATCTGGGTGGAATCCTTTGGATCGATGTCGACACGCTTACCCCATTTAAAATTGTAGCCTTTTATGCGTGTCCAGGTCGATCCTTCATCCACGGAACGATAGGCCGAACCATTGAACCCGCAGGCGTAGTAGGTATCGATCCGCTTGTCATGGGTAATATCATGCATGTGCTGATCGCCGGACAGCACAGGCTGCCAGGTCTTGCCGTCGTCGGCCGAAGCAAAAATGCCGCCGCCTATATCGGACGCCAAGGCGCCCTTCCTGTTTCTGCCCCATGCCGCAAGCAACAGGCGGTTGCTTTTTGCGGTCGTCATTATGGACATCGGTCCGTTGGTGGCCTCTGGCAAAGACACTTTTGTCCAGCTTTCGGCGCCGTTGTCCGAGCGGTAGAGCGCGCCATCCAGGGCGGTCCCGATACTTTCGTCCTCGCCCCTGCGGCAAACGACCAGGAACAAAACGCCATCCGAATCCCGTCGGGTAATGCGCCAGGCAAAAGGTTCGGCGCCTTCGATGCCCTTGTTTTTCTGTTGCCAGGTCTTGCCCCCGTCGGTGGATTTATAGACGCCCTTTCCAAAGGCACAAGCGTAGAGTGTGCGCTTTTCTTTCGGGCTTGTGGGATCGAACAGGATGTGTGTCATCGCGGCTTCGCCAATGTCCTTGCTGATGATCTGCCAGGTCTTGCCATCGTCTTCCGTGACCAGCACGCCGCCTTCATAATTTTTCACGCCGTTACGCCGCCACATCTTTGGTCTGGGCAGGTCGTGTGTGCCGCTCATGACGCCCCAGGCTTTTCCTTTCACGTCGGGGTCGAACGTCAGCCAATACACGCTGTTTTGCCAGGCGCGGGGCACGCCGTTATTTCGGGTGGCGCTTTGCCAGCTTTCACCGCCGTTGTGGGTTTCCATGAGGCCCACATCGGTGTTGGCGATGAAGGCATGGTTTCGGTTGGACGGGTCGAACATGATCCCGTAGCCCGTGGTCACTTCCAATCCGCGCGAAGTCCAGCCGCCATCCTTTTTGGTGGTGTATACTTGTTCCCAGGTCTTTCCACCGTCGGTCGTCTTTACGGTGCGGCCGAAGTCCGTGCCATAACATACTTCAGGGTGTGTAGGCGAAACGCCAATGGAAAAAGGATTTTCTCCCCACGTAGGTCCAAATCTTTCGTTGATCCATTCTTCCGAAAAATTGGCCGATGGATAGTTGTGTTCTTTTGTCAATTTATCTTTCCATGCCAGTGTCCACGTCACGCCAAAGTCGGTGCTGCGCGCAACGCCCATGCAAGTAGTGTCGGCATGCACTTTCAGATCGCGATAGGATACGTACACCACTTCCGGGTGCAGAGCACTGGTGGCGATGGTCCGGTATTCGGGAAGTTCGGCGCCTTTCATACGGTATGACAAGATCCCGGCTTCGCGGTTCGTCCAGGTGGCACCACCATCGGGGGAATAGAAAATTCCGGAGGCTTTTCCTTCCGGGTCAAAATAGGATTTGCCGGCCATGGCATAGAGCACAAATACATTTTTTGTCTCATCATAGCCACCCGTGATCGTCGTGAGTTGCGACACTCCTTGGGGAGCGGGATTGGTTTTCCATGCGCCGTTTTCGCGGACGGTCACGCCTTGCGCTCCTGCAATGTAGATCGTGCGGTTGCCGGGCGAGGATTTGGGAACGACGAATACGTTCTTCACATGGTCTTCGATGTCGTGCTCTTTTTTCCACTGCAGGCCACCATCGACGGAGGTATAAAATCCGGTTTGTTCGTCGATGGAAATAGCGGCGTACAATTTCTTAGAGTCTTCGGGATCGATCGCCAGGGCCAGCACATTTCTCCGCGTGCTGTCTTTGGTCACCAGCACTTCGGAGGCATGATCTCCTTTCGACACCACGCCATCGACTTCGGAGGGTCCAGGATACCACAGGCTCCAGGTCTTTCCTTGATCGACGCTTTTGAACAAGCCGATGGAGTTGGCATACATCACATTGGAGTCCAGCGGATCATACACAAAATAATGCACCGGTCCGCGCAGGTTAAACATACGCCAGGTCTCGCCACCATTTGCAGTGATGAACGACCCCGTCATGTCACACGCCACCAAAGCATGGTTGGTGTTGAACGGACTTACGGCCGGGAAGAACATCGCTCCGCCTCCCCCATAGCCCGTGAACCCCCAGGCATCGTTCCGCCCGTTCGGATTTTTATGGAGCTCCTTTTCTGCGGCAGGTGTATCGGGTGTGGAGCGGCAACCTGTGAGTGCACCAAAAAATAGCGCACTGATCATCAAAAAAAATCCGGGTGCAACGCGTGTTGTCTTCAGTGTCATGTTTTATTCTGTTTGAGGAGTTCCGTGCCATATGCTGGAACCGTAGGTGGTGAGGTAGATCTGTTCGGGATGGTGGGGATCCACGATGGCGCGCTGACCCCAATGAAAGTCGTAGCCCTTTATTTTTTTCCAGGTCTTGCCATAGTCGTCGCTGCGATAGGCGGCCTGGTTGAACGTGTTGCAATACAATCTTCCCGGGTGATGGGTGTCCACGGTGACATCGTATACATATTTCGTGTTATCGAAAATCGAGGTCCAGGTATCGCCGGCATCTTCCGACATGAATATACCGCCGGGTATTTTTATCCGTTCATTGCCCCCTGTTGAGCGTGCCACTGCACCTCCAATAAGGTCGGCCAGATCGAGGTCTGACCATCCCGCGAGATAGATGCGGTTGGGATGCTCGCGATCGTAGTCGATGCCATTGGGGAACAGTGGTCCGTCGTTGATCTTCAACCGCGTCCAGGTTTCTGCGCCATCGGTAGAGCGATAGACCTCGCCGGAGTAAAATTCTCTTCCGTTCTTTCCGTCTTTATGCATGGGCGTAGGACTGACGGTGAGGTATAAATTCCCATTGCCAGCCAGCGTCAATTCAAACGCGCAGGTGTTGTCGCCGATGCCTTTGTTTTTCAGTGTCCACGTTTTGCCATCGTCGGTGGATTTGTAAACACCTTTACCATAGACGCTCACATACAAGGTGCGCTGACCCGCCGGGGTGTTGGGATCCATCACGATACAGGTGGACGGTGAATCGAAGCCCATGCCTTCGTTGGAAGGCTTCCAGGTCTTGCCGCCGTCGAGAGAAACGCAAACGCCGCCCTTGCCATACGACTTCCATCCTGAAAAGCGTGTCATTTTTCCACGGGGAAAGTCGTGCAGACCCGACCACACGGACCATACTTTATTTTTTACTTGTGGATCAAAGACCATCCAATAGCAAGTATTGATCCATTCGGTCGGCACGCCTTCCGTCGACCGCAGCCAACTCTTGCCCCCGTTGTAGGAATGATGGTAGCCAATGTCGGTATAACTGATGGCGATGTGGCTGCTGTCAAATGGATCAAAGTGTACACCGTAGGCATTGGTCACGTCCAGGCCCCGGCTGATGAACGTGCCGTCGGGTTGGGGTGCACTATAAATCTCGTTCCAGGTCTTGCCGCCGTCTGTGGTCTTCATCACGCGGTACCAGTCTGTCACCACGGCTACGTTACCGTCCTTGGGATAGACACCCACGTCCATGAGCCGGATATATTCGCCGCCAAAGGCTTTCTCGGCCCAGGCATCTTTCAGGTTCGTCACTCCAACGCCGTCCTTCACACCGTACTGGCCGGAGCCACCGCCGCCTTTCCATACCCAATCCCAATGCTTGCCGCCATCGGCCGTTTTCATGGCGCCATACCAGTAGATCATTTTGTTACCGGCTTTCTTTTCTTCGTAGCGATTGGTGACGAGGTAGGTCTTCTCTGCATCATTTTCAGCGCAAGCGATCATGGAGTAGCTGGGCTTGATGCCCACGTTGTCGTTTGTAAGTTCAGGGTTCATCAACCGCGTCCAATGGCCACCCAAATCCCCGGACGTCCAGACTTCGCTGTGGCCAAACTCCTCTTGTATTTCTTCTTTCGGATCGTGATGCAGGGCATAGAGAAGGGTCTTGTCGCCCTTTGCCACCACACCACCGGTAAACGAAAATGCAGGTGCCATTTCTTTCGGAAGGTCCTTGTGCTCGAACGTGTGCGTCGTTGTGTTGAAGATGTGGACGGCACCGGATGTGAAGACTAAAACGTTATTCGATCCCTTATCCGTCGGCGCATATATAAAATCGATGCGCTGGGGCAGCTGTTCTTTTTTCAGCGTCTTGCCGCGATCATCTGAATAAAAGAACACAGACCCCATGCTGAAATACAATGCATCGGGCTTGCGGGCATCCAGGCGGATATAGCCGATGTGCCCGTTTTTTCGATTGTATAAAGTGGTGTCGGTGGCCTCAATGGAATACTCGCCGTGATCGCCTTCAAATATTTCTTTCTTCACATCCTTTTTTAAGGGGAAGATTTGTTCCCAGGTCTTCCCACCGTCACCAGAGCGACTCAGTGTTTTGCCGCCGATGTAGATCGTGTTCGGGTCGTTGGGATCGTAGGCATAGGATGAGGCGCCATTGGCGAAATTGATCTGGTCATAGGAAAAACCACCGTTCCGGGTAAGATACGATCCGGTCATATCGCAACGCACCAGGAAATGGTCTGGCGTGTCATAGGCGAACGTAGGAATATACGTGGCACCACCGCCTCCGGGTCCAAGCTTCTCCCATTTCGCTTCGGCTTGCGCCTTGTTTTCAGTTGCGGGTTGCCGGCAACTGGTCAATCCAATGACAACAGCATATACAAGTATGCTTCCGATAATTTGTTTCATCCGGGATTTATGGTTTAATCGTTGGTCAATAGCTGGCGCGACATCCATTCTTCTACTTTCTTATTCATGGCCAATTCGTAGACGTACATCCAATCCGTGTTGTTTGTGCCGTTGGCCAGATGATGGTGAAAATTGGAATCGAGTTGATAGCCTTCCGGGTTGCCGAGGATGCGAGTCTCGCCATACACGTTCTCGAATTGCGCGCGAAGCTTTTCAAAATTCTCCGTGAAGGTCTTCACCTGGGCAAGCGACGTTTTGCGCGCGCCCTTGGCGGCATTGTCGAATTGCTCCAGTAAAAGCAGCTGCATCGCGGAATAGATCTGCAATTCATTGATCTGCTCCATCACCGCCAGGGCATACTGGTTTCGGCTGGACACTTCCTGCGCCTTTTTGATCTTTTCTTTGATGGCGGTGTATTTTTCAACGGCTTTCTTTGCACCCTCGATCTTGTTTTTGTAGGCCGCACTCCACGCGCCGGGCTTTGCCGGGTCGGGCAAGTCCACCAACTTGAAATCTTTGTGATAATTATCGCGATCGCCTTCCTTCAACAAAGCCGTTTCCCAAAACGGAAGCGCGTCTTCCAGTGCATTCTGAAAATCCATCGAAGCATCGGCCATGGCCGGAGCGTAGAAACGCTGGCGGAACAGGGTGTGGGCCTGTGGCTCTGAAATGTCTTCGTAGTTCCAACTGAACAACCCAAAGTCGTAGATGCCGCGCCAGATGGTTTCAAAGTGAACGGAGCAATCATCCCAGGCCGTGCAGAGGATGCCATCCATTTTCTTCTCCGTCGTCAGGCTGCAATAGTCTTTTATGGGGTTGAAGTTCGAGCGGTTGCGCGGCAGCATGGGATAGATGGGCTGGGCTGACGTGGCCGCCATCACTTTCAGGTTGTGTGCCTTATACCAATCGATCGCCCGCCGGTTGCCGGGTATCGCGGGCGTGTCGTAGTTCCAGCGCATGTACACACAGTTCTTTGGAAAAAGTGTAACGTTCTTGTCCAACGTGGCCTGGTTGTTTTTCCAAAGCTCTTCTACTTTCGCTGCGGGCATCTTGTCGTCGTAGGTGGTTTGATACAGGTCGGCGAGTTTGAAGACCATGTCGTCCCAGAAGATGGGAATGCGGTCGTGTGCCAAGGCGAAATCGGTCACTTTCTTGAGCCAGTACATTTGAAGCTCCAGGGGCTTCATGCCGGATTTTTTGCTGAGTTCTGATTTCCCCAACGATACCACTTCATCACCACCGACGTGCAGATACTTGCTGTAGGGCGTTGCCTTTATTGCATCCTCATACAAAGCAAACTGCAGGTCGTAGGTCCCGGGATTAAGCGGGTCAAACACCCAGTCCGACGCGGGGTCGTCGCGCAGCTTTTTATACTCTTCATGCTTCAGAATAAATGATGCATGCCCCAGCCCTTGCACCAGTGGACTGATCTCGATGTGGCGCTCTTGCGCATACCGGCTGATGGCCGCAAATTCTTCGATGGAGATCGCATTGGCAGCACCCACGACAGGAGCTTTGCGATAGCGGAGTTTATCTTCAAATTCGATGATGATGGCGTTGACCTTGATATTGGCCAGCCGGTCGATGATGCTGTAATAGTAGCGTCCCGTCTCCAGGTGATGTTTCATGTCAAGATGGATCGCGCGATAAGCAATCTCCGGGTAGTCGGTGATGCGACAGGCAGGTATTTCGATTTGCTGATCGGTGGCGTCCTCGATCAGTTGGATCAGCGTCTGGATCCCGTAAAATAATCCAGCGGCTTGCCGGCCTTGGATGGTCACTTGTCCACCGGAAACCTCTAACACATAGCCCTCGTCTGAGGGCAATGCCAGATCCTTTTGAAGCCGGAGCGTTACGATACCCTCGCCCCCATTTTTTCGCAGCGGCAAATTCGCCAACACACCCGACATCACCGGCTTCTCTTCTACATGAAGAAGGTATACGCCACGCAAAGCCGAGGGCAGCACGCCCTTGCCCGCGAGCATCTCCGATTTCTGCGGTTGTGGCAGGATCCTGAAGTGCAGTTGGAAGTCGGCCAGGTCGGTCGCTGTTGCCGTGGCGGTGAGCACCATGACGAGTACACAAAATGGGATGATCGATTTTAGATTCATAAATAATTGGGTAGGTATAACGCCGGGGTCCGGTCTCACCTTCGATTGGAGGAGACCGGGGTCTTTTATTTCTCATCAAAAAACCGGAGCCGCTTTTGCACTTTCCGGAAATTTATTTCATCAGCATATTTCGAGGTTGAGTGGTAATGCGTGCCCGCACGAGATGAACCGCGACAATGAATTTGTGTGATCGACCTAAACGCGAACCAGTTATTTTCCTAACTTCACACGCTTACTATTATTCCTATGCAAACCTCACGAAGAAACTTCATCGCCCAATCACTCCTGGCCACCGCGGGGTTATCCACCGCATGGAACAACACCGAGGCTTCCATCGTTGCCCCACCCAGCGTGCTCCCACCCAAAACCGACGAAGCATTTAAGATAAGCATCTTTTCAAAAAATCTGCAGTGGCTCAACTATACCGAGATGGCCAAAGTCGCTGCCGACCTCGGCTTCGATGGTGTGGACCTCACCGTTCGTCCACTGGGACACGTTCTGCCCGAGAATGTAGAGACCGATCTGCCCAAAGCCGTGGAAGCGATAACAAAGGCAGGGCTTAAAATGTATATGATGACCACCGCCATCACCGCCGTCGACGAGCCTCACACGGAAAAAATCCTGAAGACGGCCAGCAGCCTCGGCATCCACCATTATCGCACGGGATGGCTGACCTACGACGACAAGAAAAGTATAGAAGACAATCTCAAAGCCAAGCGCGAGCAATTTCAAAAACTGGCCGACCTCAATGCCAAGTATAGCATTTCCGGTGAATACCAAAATCACTCCGGACTGTATTTCGGTGCACCACTCTGGGACCTTCATCGCATTCTCCAGGAAATAAACTCGCCCTGGTTGGGTTCACAATTCGATATTCTTCACGCCTATGTGGAAGGATTCAACGCCTGGCCTATAAGTCTTAAATTGATTGCTCCCTATATCCGGTCCATCTGCCTGAAAGACTTTGTGTGGGGAATAAAAGACGGCAAGTGGGCCTTGCAAACGATGCCCGCCGGAGAAGGACTCATCGATTTCAAGAAATACCTGGGCATGCTCAAACAATACAATGTCAGTGTCCCGGTATCGCTTCACTATGAGTATGATCTGGGTGGCGCTGAGAACGGTGCTTTCTCCATTACGATGAGTCGCGATAAAGTGTTGGCGGCGATGCGCAAAGACATCCTCACCTTTCGGAAGTTGCTCCAGGAAATGTGAACCGCCACGGCCTCCCATCGCACAACATAGAAAACCCCGGGCTTCAATGAAACCCGGGGTTTATTTTTTTTGATGAATTTTCAGAGCCTTACTCCACTTGTCCCATGATCCGGAACAAAGCGATCCGTGCCGAGAGATAGTCGTATACGGCCTCCAGGTAGTTGGACTGGGATTGCGTAAGCGCAAGTTCGGCATCCGTCAGCTCCAGGCGTGATGACACGCCGCGGGAATAGCGGTACTGGATCATGTCATAACTGAGCTTGGCCGTTTCGTTCACCACCACTGCCGTTTGGATCCGCTCGATGGAGGCGTTGCAATCGGCGACAGCCTTGTGTACGTTGGCGCGAAGTTGTTCATGCGCATCGTTCAACCGGAGGGTTGCCTGGGACTGGGCCAAGGATGCTTGCTTCACGCGGGCCGCATTCCCAAAGCCGTTGAAGAGCGGCACAGAAACCTGCAGGCCTACAAAGGAGCTGCTCGGATAATGTGCCGTTCCATAGTCAAAAGAATTGGTCTGTGTCTGCATCTGGTACTGACCCACGGCAGCTACCGAGGGCTTACGCGATGCCGACGCTATTTTCATTTGTTGTTCCTGTACCTGCGTTTGCAACGCCAACACCCGGTACGATGCGTTGCCACCGATCGCAGCTTCATAAACTTCCTTTTCCGACGGCAACGAGCCCGGAGAAGGCACTACCAGGGAATCGGTGAGAAGAATTTGCTTCGTGGAATCCATGCCCATCAACGCCTTCAGCTGAAGCTTGCCGGTCTCGATGGCATAGGAGATCTTCAACAGTTCGGGTTCCAGGTTCTTCACCGAGGTATACGCCCGCAATGTGTCTACCCGAAGCGCTTTGCCTTGGAGCAACAACGAGCGCGAGTCTTTCAAAGCACGTTGGTTTCGGTTGATGCTCTCTTGTTGCAGGCGAAGGCGCTCGTTCAGCACCAACAGTTGCAAATAGGTTTCCTTCACTTGCGACACCACATCTGTCTGCTTTCCCGAGAGAACAATGCTGCTCTCACGTTCTTGCAGGCGTGAACGTTGCACGGAAGGAAATGCCAACGGATTGTACAGGGGCTGAATCGCCGTCACGGCTGCCGTTCCCTGGTCATCGCCACCGAACCTTCCATAGGATATTTTTCCATCCGGTTCGGTTCCGTTAAACCCGAAAAAAGCCGGGAGTTGGAAATAATGGTTGACCGCCAGCGTGGCATTCACCGTCGGCAAAAACAAGCTGCGCGCCACGATAAATTGTTGCTGCGCCTTGTCTATGTCGAGCTTGCTCGCTTTCAGTTCCGGATTCTCGGCCATGGCCGTTGAAACCGCGTCGTGCAAGGACAACGGTTGCTCCTGCGCCACGGCCGGGCTGGCCGCGAGCGCAAGAACGAAGAGGGTGAGGTATTTTAAATATTTCGATTTCATAAACATGCAATAATGTAGGGTGTGTGAACTCAGGCGACGACTACTTCTTCCGCGCCGGTTTGGGATGGTCCGGGGTGCGGCTCAGCTTTCTTCGCATAGGGTCGTGAGAAATAAGAGTATACCGAAGGGATCACGTAGAGGGTGAGCAGACCGGCAAAGACCAACCCGCCAACCACCGCGATGCCCAACGACTGCCGGCTACCCGACGACGTGCCCAGCGACAACGCTATGGGCAACGTGCCAAAGATCATGGCCAGCGTCGTCATCAAAATCGGACGGAAACGCGAACCGGCAGCATGCAACACAGCATCCGTAACCGACTCCCCTTCTTCCTTCCGCTGATTGGCAAACTCCACGATGAGGATACCGTTCTTGGTGATCAAACCGATGAGCATGATGATGCCGATCTCACTAAAGATGTTGATGGACTGCCCGGTGAGCCACAAGCTCAGCAACGCGCCCGTCAATGCCATGGGTACCGTCAACAGGATGATGAACGGGTCGATAAGGCTTTCGAACTGAGCAGCCAAAACCAGGTAGATGAGCACGATCGCAAAGATGAACGCAAAGATCAAACTCGAACTGCTCTCCGCATAGTCGCGGCTTTGTCCAGCCAATGTCGTGCTGAAACCAGCGGGCAACACTTTTTTAGTGATCCCGTCCATTTCGGCGATCGCCTCACCCAAGCTTACACCGGGCGCGGGAGTTGCCGATATGGTGGCACTGTACGATTGATTGTAGCGATAAATAGCCGGCGGACTCACGGTCTCATTCAACTTCACCAGGTTGTCCAGCGATATCATCTCGCCGTTGCTGGCTTTGAGGAACAGCGAACTCAAATCTGAAGGAGCTGCCCGCTCGCGGCGATCCAACTGGCCGATCACTTCATATTGACGATCATTGAAGATAAAATATCCATAGCGTCTGCCGCTCAATGCCAATTGCAGGGTGCGACCCACTTCCTGTGTGGAGATGCCCGCCTGGGCTGCACGGTCACGATCGATCGTGATGCCGATCTCCGGGCGGTTGATCTTAAAGTCAGGATCCTGGAAGCTGAGCTTCTGGCTTTGATATACTTGACCCATCAGCTTCGGCATCACATCCATGAGGCTCTTCAGGTCAGGCGCCTGCACCACATACTGCAGGGGTTGCGAGCTGGAGAACCCACCGATGGTAGGGATTTGGATGGGGATGATGATCACGTTCCGGAATTTTCCAGAAGCTGCCACCAGCTTTTGGTAGATCTGTTGCTGCGACAAGCCGCTCTTGCGATCCTTGGGATCTTTCAAGAACACCCATTGAAAGCCACCGTTCACGGGTTGCACCAACGTGCCGATAGAAGCAGCGATGCCGGCATAGGTCCGGTTGCCATTCAAGTCCGGTACAGAGTCAGACACATACATGTTGATCTCTTTCATGGTTTCCTCCATGCTTTCGTAGGAGGTGCCTTCCGGTGCGATCACGGCCAGACCGATCATGGAGCGATCTTCCAACGGCGCAAGTTCCGACGGCAACGTGGGCAACAGGAAATAGGCGATGGCAAACGAA
>CBIHQM010000065.1:0-19677 GCA_966211885.1 uncultured Chryseolinea sp. | reverse complement strand
ATATCGAGAAACATCAGGTCGCGTAGTTCTTGGATCATCTCACATCGGGAGTTGCTGGATAAATGTAACGATTAGCACGCGAGGCAAAAAATTTTTCACGAGTGCAATACCCCATCCATTTCAATTTCCTTGATAAACGAGATGTTCTCCTCGCGGATGGAGTCCGGCACAAACACAAAGCGCTTGTCGAAGATCTGTGAGCCAATGTAGTAGCTCACCCAGTACTCGTTGTTCAGGTGAAATATCGAGGGGTCGATGGGCTCGATCAATGTCGCGCTGTTGGGGGCGATAGTGTCCAGAAAGTGACGCAAGATGGACGTCTTTTGTTCCTCTCCGTCCTTTTCTCCGTAGCCCTTGCTGGCCACCAACGTATTCTCTATGGGCTCGTGATTGTTGTTGATCAGGTAAACCCGCCAGTCAAAACTCCCCAACTCGTTTTTCTTCCGGCCCACGGCCAGCGTCACGTGCTTTACTTCTGGTATAACAATATCCTTAATCATAAAATATCTCAAAATTCTAACTCCTGACTCCGTTCTCCACCATGTCCATCTCGAACAATTGTGCGAGGTGTCCTTGAAGTCTTTGCTGCACCTCCAGTACATCTACGGATCTGCCCAATTCCTGTTGCAGGGAAGTCACTGCTTTGTCGGTGATGCCGCAGGGAATGATGTGGCTAAAGTACGAAAGGTCGGGATTAACATTCAACGCAAACCCGTGCATGGCCACCCACCGGCTCATCTTCACTCCCAGGGCGCAAATTTTCCGTGCTTGGTTGCCCTTCTCAAAATCAACCCACACACCGGTCAGGCCTTTGATGCGACCTGCGTCGATGCCATAGTCCTTTAATGTCAGGATGACAGCCTCCTCCAGGAAGCGCATGTACTGGTGAATGTCGGTAAAGAAATTCTCCAGGTCGATGACCGGGTATCCTACGATCTGGCCCGGGCCATGGTAGGTGATGTCGCCACCCCGGTTGATATGGTAGTAGGTGGCGTCGATGGCGGTGAGGTCTTCCTGTTTTAAAAGGAAATTATTCTCCTTGCCGCTCTTGCCCAGGGTGTAGACGTGGGGATGCTGACAGAAAAGAAGAAAATTCTCGGTGGTCTGGTGTTCCGCTTCCGGCAGGGATCGGTTCAGGGCCTTCACGGCCAGGATCTTATCGAACAACGACGCCTGATAATCCCACGCTTCTTTGTAGTCGATGAGACCGAGATCGATGACGCTGGTTTTTTTGTTGATATGGAAATTCACCTCAGAATGACGCTTGATTGATCTTTTTTGTCGGGTTCATGATGTACGTGAGGTACGAACCGTCGCGCATTAGCTCCACAACACGAAAACCCTTGTAGGCAGTTCCCCAGCTTCCACCAAAATGTGAGTCGAACATGCAGGGGACGGTGCCGATCATTTTCACCCCATCCTCCTCGTGCTCGTGGCCGTGGAACACACCCCGGATGTTTTTGTATTGCTTCATCATTTCCAAAAAGGCCGGCGTTTCCAGCGAGAACTTTGCCCATTTGGCCTGGGGGATGTGTATGAAGACAAAGATGTTTTTCTGTTGCTTATGCTCCTCCAGTTTGGCCTTCATCCAGTCCAGGTTGGGGCTCAGGTACTCGCCTTTTTCGTTGGAGGTGGTGGCCAGCAGCAACACATTTTCCTTGATCACCACGTCGTGATTTACGGGTATGCCCCAGATCTCATTCCAGTAGTCGTCACTCACCTTGTCGTGATTGCCCTTGGTAACATAATATTTTACAGGAAGCTTATCCAGTTGGGCTTTGGCAGGCACGAGAAAATCTTTTTCATCGTGAATGATGTCGCCATTGATCACGCAGAAATCCAGGGGGCTTTCTTGGTGGAATTTTGTGACGTTGCCGGTCATGGTCTCGAAAAACGAAACGTAGTCGGTGTTTTTCTCGCCATAGTGTCCGTCGGAAGCCACGGCGAAGCGCAGCACGATATCCTTTTTAAATCCGGTGGCTTGCGCCGGTGTGAGTTTCAACACGCTGCCTCCCAGCATCACGAGGGATGCGGAAGATATGTGGCGGATAAATTCTCTGCGGGTTGGCATGGTAAGAATTTTTACGGCGCTAAGGTACGGTTTATTCCCCTTGGGGAGAGCTGGAAATAAATGTTAATATTTATTTCATCACCGATGTTTTTTTCGGATACATCCGTAAATTAATCCTGTCAAAAAAATTACCGTTGTGAGAGATCATTTAGACACTGGCGCCCGTGGCGAGCAGCTTGCCGCGGACTTCTTAAAAACCAAAGGCTTTGAGATCGTTGCCCGAAACTACCGGCACCGTCGCGCGGAGATCGACCTCATTGTGAAGCGCGATGACTGGCTCATTTTCGTGGAAGTGAAAACCCGCACGTCCATTTCATACGGCTACCCGGAAGAGTTTGTCGATGATCAAAAAGCACGACTGATCTTTCAGGCCGCCGAAGAATACATCTACTCCACCGACTGGCAAGGACACATTCGTTTCGATATTGTGTCGGTGCGCATGGGTATGCCGCCGGAGATCGTTCACTTTGAGGATGCGATCAACTGAGAACTTCCGCGAAGGCGAATGCCTAGTGTGCCTCCAACCAGTTCAGTCCAACGCCGACCTCTACTTCCATGGGGACTTCGAGGTGCACGGCGTATTTCATCAAATTGACAATGTTTGCTTTCACGATCTCCACCTCGTCTTTGTGCACGTCGAAGCACAATTCGTCGTGTACTTGCATGGTCATTTTCGACTTGAGTTTCTCCTTGCCGATCCAGCGGTGGATGTTTACCATCGCGATCTTGATGATGTCGGCAGCACTGCCTTGTATGGGGGCGTTGATCGCGTTGCGTTCCGCAAAGCCGCGGGTGGTCACGTTGCGGGAGTTGATGTCGCGCAAATAGCGTTTTCTTCCCAGGATGGTCTCTACATATTCTTTTTCGCGCGCCATGTTGATGGAGTCGTCCATGTAGCGTTTGATGGCGGCGAATTCGGTGAAGTACGATTGGATAATCTCGGCCGCTTCCGTGCGGGAAATGCCCAGGTTTTGTGACAGTCCGAAAGCCGTGCTGCCATACAGGATGCCGAAGTTCACCTCTTTTGCTTTCCGCCGCATGTCCGGAGTCACTTTGTCGAGGTCTACTTTAAAAACTTTCGCCGCGGTGGTGGTGTGAATGTCCCGCTTGTTGCGGAAGGCGTCGATCATGGTTTGATCTTTTGCAAAGGACGCCGCGATGCGCAGTTCAATTTGCGAATAGTCGGCCGACATGAAAAGAAACTCATCGTTTCGGGGAACGAACGCTTTGCGTATTTGCCGTCCCTTCTCGGTGCGGATGGGAATGTTTTGCAGGTTGGGGTTATTCGAACTCAAGCGTCCGGTGGCTGCCACCGCCTGGCGATAGTCGGTGTGAATGCGGCCATCGGTTTTGCTGATCATTTTTGGAAGCGCATCCACGTAGGTGGAACGGAGCTTTTCGTATTCGCGGTAGTCGAGAATGCGCTTGGCGATCTCGTGTTTTGGTGCGAGGGTCAATAGAATATCTTCGCCGGTGGCATATTGGCCCGATTTGGTTTTCTTCGGCTTCTCGATCAGCTTCATTTTATCGAAAAGAATATCCCCCAGCTGTTTTGGCGAGCCGATGTTGAATTCCGAGCCGGCCATTTGAAAAATATCGTGCTGCACTTTGTCGCTCTCTATTTTCAGTTCCTCCGACATTTTGGAGAGCGATTCGGTATTTACTTTCACACCTTCAAATTCCATTTGCGCCAGCACATACACCAACGGCATCTCGGTATCGCTCATCAGGCGGCTCACGCGGCGTTGTTCCAGCTCGGCTTTTAGTTTTTCACGCAACTGAACAAGCTGGTCAGCGCGTTCGCAGAGGCGGTCTTTCAGGCTGCCGGTTTCCATCAGGTCATAGCCCAGGTATTGCGAACAAATGATGGGTAGATCGTGCGAGGCTTCGGGTTCGATCAGATAGTGCGCCAGCATGGTGTCGAACAACGGGCCCGCTACCTCCACATTATTTTTCTTTAACGCCAGGATCATAGCCTTCAGATTATGACCGACCTTGCCGATTTGCGCATCCCCTAAAACGGGTGCCACGATCTTCGCGGCCCGTGTTGCCTGTTCCGCTGTGTCGATGGAAAAATAAAAAGCCTCGTCTGCGCGATAGGCAAAGGCGATGGCTCTCCATTGAAAATCGAAATTAGGTGCATCGTCGCTGAGCGTGTCCAGGGCGATGTGGCGTTGTTCTTTTAGTTTCACCATCAACGCCTGCAGTTGTTCTTCGTTTTCCAGCTGTGTGTATTGCACGGTTTGGCTGGAGAGCGTCTTTCGTTCGGTCATCACTTCGGCCACGACGGGTTCATCGGGTTGGCCGAACATGGAGAGTTGTGCGGGCTTGGGTGCTACGCGTGGCACATCGGCCATGTATTCGCCGAAGGCGCGGGCGGAGATGGATTTGAATTCGAGGTCGTTGAAGATGGGTTTCAGTTTTTCGGCGTCGGGGCCTTTGTAGGCCAGCTCGTTTTCGTCGAAGGCCACGGGGACGTCAGTGATGATGGTGGCGAGTCTTTTGGAAAGGATCGCTTGGTCGCCGAATTGTGTTACCAATTCTTTTTGCTTGCCTTTCAAATCGGCTGCGTGGGCGACAATGTTCTCGACTGTTCCATATTGCTTTAGCAAGGTGGCCGCGGTCTTGGGGCCGAAGCCCGGAATACCCGGAATGTTGTCGGAGGTGTCGCCTTGCAGGCCGAGTATGTCGATCACCTGCGACACATTTTCAATGTCCCATTTCTCGCATACCTCTTTGGGACCCAGCACATCGACGGCGTTGCCCATGTAGGCGGGTTTGTAAAGAAAAACCTGGTCGTTCACCAACTGCCCGAAGTCTTTGTCGGGTGTCATCATGTACACTTCGAAACCTTGCTTGCTAGCTTGCGAGGCGAGGGTGCCGATGATGTCGTCGGCTTCGTAGCCGTCCATTTCGAGGATGGGGATGTTGAAGCCTCGAATAATTTCTTTCACGATAGGAATACCGGAGCGAATGTCTTCGGGGGTTTCCTGGCGGGTAGCCTTATATTCTTTGAAGATCTCGTCGCGAAAGGTTTTGGCCACGGTGTCGAAGGCGACGCCGATGTGGGTGGGTTTTTGTTTTTGGAGCACTTCCATCAACGTGTTGGTGAACCCGAAGGCCACAGACGTATTTATGCCTTTGGAGT
Organism: uncultured Chryseolinea sp.; assembly: GCA_966211885.1. GTDB lineage: Bacteria > Bacteroidota > Bacteroidia > Cytophagales > Cyclobacteriaceae > Chryseolinea. The sequence continues at coordinate 14,458 of CBIHQM010000065.1, read as the reverse complement.
TGATCCGGGGGGTTTTGGTAAAGGCAAAATGTGCGCGATAGATCAGTGCGTAGGCGTCGAGAAGGAAAAGTTTTTTATCGGGTCTGCTCATGCTGCAAAGTATCGCACATTTCGAAAAGAATCCAATGTTTCTGAAAAAGGATTGCGCAAGGTTTTTGGTTATTTTTAGGAATGCCGATCGCCGCTTTCACTCCCCTAACCGCCCTGGAAGTTTGTGAAAACCTCCCGGAAAGCACGCTGGCTGAAGTTATTGATAGCAAAATCTACTTGCACGATTCACCCGTCGACCGCCATCAGAGCGCTAGTCTTCATTTGGCCGTCCAACTATTCGTCTATGCACAGCAATACGATTCCGGAAGTGTTTTTACGAGGCCTTTCGATGTTTATTTAGACGAAGAAAAAAACCTTGTCCAGCCCGATATTTTATTTATTCTTAAAGAAAACGAGCATATTATCCGGGGTCACGTGCACGGCTCACCCGACCTGATCGTTGAAATACTTTCTCCTGCGAGCAAAAAACATGACCTCGTTACAAAGAAGTCGCTCTACGAGAAATTTGCGATAAAGGAATATTGGATCATCGATCCCGAGACAAACTCGGCGTTTGGCTTTCAGCTCCAGCATGGCGCGTATGTGAAGCTCCCACCGGAAAAAAATCAAATCTCATCACCCCTCCTCAACAATGTTTTTTTATTCGATCCAGAATAAAAAGAAAAACGCGACAGGAAAACTCCCGCCGCGCTCCCTACCACTATATGACATTTAGTTGATGCTCTGCTGCTGCTTCGTGGCGACACAGTTGTGTTCAAACGTATAGTCATCGTCTGTTTCCAATGTGTACTTGAAGGTTATGCTGTTCCCGCTAACCGTGCCTGAGCCCGATAACGCAATGGTCATGGTCTTTCCTTTGAAGGATTGATGCGGGATATTGAATGTGCTGCCATTGATCGTGGCTTTTACTGGCACGTACATAAAATCACCGAAATTGCTGATCTCCATGTTCGAGCCGCCATCCTTGGATTTTGTGATGGTCACTTCATAGTTCTCTACTTCGTCGTATTCATCGGTGTCGGCTATCGCATAGGTGCCGGCCAACTTCGATACATCTGCACTAAAGTCGTCGCTCTCATCTTTGCTACAGCTGCTCAGGATCAGGGTTCCGATAAAAATCAGGATGCCTGCCAGGAACGGATACAGGGAATCGATGGACGTGAATCGTGCCGCCAAGTTTTTGGAAGAGGGGGGTGTTTTTTTCATGAATCGTTAAACTTTTGTTGTAAATGGGCGGATTACTCCGAGGCTGCAAATTTTGAGCCTGGGTTCAGATACGGCACGGTTGCTGTCTCAGCCGTCAAAAGCCGTTAACAAAAGGTTTACACGGGGTTTTCTGGGGGTCGACAGCGAGTTGACAAAAACCCTCAAAAAATTGGTTTTTAGCTTGAAAAACGTCTTTTTTGTTCGAGCCCCGTTTCCCTCAACAAAAAGGCCATCACCAAACCGAAACCTATCTCCATGAACCCTGTTCAGCAATTCAGTCATTGGGAGGCCACCACCCCTGGGGCGATTTTTCTACAACAACCGCTCGCCGGTCAATGGAAAAAATGGACCTATAAAGAAGCCGGCGACGAGATCCGGCGCATGGCCACGGCGCTGTCCACCTACGGCTTGCCGCCAAAAAGTAAAATTGCGATCCTCTCCAAAAATTGCGCCCACTGGTTCATGGCCGACATGGCCATCTGGATGGCGGGACATATCTCCGTACCCCTCTATGCCACCTTCACCGCGGCCACGATCCGTCAGATCTTAGAACACAGCGAATCGAAAATTCTGTTTGTTGGCAAACTCGATACGTGGGACGAGCAACGTTCAGGGATACCTGAAGGCCTTCATTGCATCGGGATCTCTACTTACATCAACACCCCTTATCCTACTTGGGAATCGCTCGTGGCACAGCATGCACCCATGACATCTTTCGCAGCGTTGCGCTCCGACGATCTAGCCACGATCATGTACACTTCGGGCACCACCGGCAATCCAAAGGGTGTGATGGCCACGTTCGCTTCCTTCGCTTATGTCATCACGGAAGGACTGAGACACCTCGAAGCAGAAAACGGCAAACAGCGGTTCTTCTCCTACCTGCCCTTGAGTCACGTGGCCGAGCGTTCGCTGGTGGAGATGGGCACGATCTACTCGGGCTCTACGGTGTACTTCTCCGAATCGCTTCAAACTTTTAGCGAAAACCTTGCTCACGCACAGCCCACCATCTTCCTGGCCGTGCCCCGCATCTGGGCCAAGTTTCGCGAGAAGATCCTGGAAGCCATGCCTCAACCGAAACTGGACCGGCTGCTAAAAATTCCCATCGTGCGTTCCATCATAAAAAACGCTATCAAAAAGAAGCTGGGTCTGGCAAAAGCAAACTGGGTGATTTCCGGTGCCGCGCCAATAGCCGCCGAGTTGTTGGAATGGTTTCAACGCCTCGACGTCACCATCCGCGACACGTATGGTATGACAGAGAACCTGGCCTATTCGCATGTGAATCTGCCCGGTGTGAAATATGGCACCGTCGGCCAGGCCTGGCCCGACGTGGAGGTTCGCTTTAGCGAGACCGGCGAGCTGCAGGTGAAACACGCGGCTGTGATGAAGGGCTATTACAAAGACCCGGAGCTAACCCAATCCGTCATCACCGACGACGGCTTTCTGCGCACGGGCGACAAAGGCGTTGTGGACGACGAAGGATTCCTGACCCTCACCGGCCGTGTGAAAGATCAATTCAAGACCGACAAAGGAAAATTTGTGAACCCCACACCCATCGAGCTGCAACTGCTGCGAAACCCCGACATCGATCAGGTCTGCGTGGTGGGCATGGGCATTCCCCAGCCGATTGCTTTGATAAATCTTTCTGCATCGGGGAAATCAAAATCCAGGGAAGCCATCCTGGAAAGCATCCGCCAAACTTTTTCGGAGCTCAATCCCGTGCTGGAAACCTACGAACGCCTGGGCGCCGCCGTGGTGATGCGCGCCGACTGGACGGTGGAGAACGGAATGCTAACGCCTTCGCTGAAGCTCAAGCGGAATGAATTGGAGAAGGCCAATCTTTCAAAATATCCTGAGTGGTATAAAGCGAATTCTGTGGTCGTGTGGGAATGATGCATATGATCCTGCAAATAAAAAAAGGGAACTGATGATTTCAGTTCCCTTTTACTTTTAATGTCTGTCTGATTATTTCAAGTGAGCTTTGAAGAATGCCAAGGTGCGTTTGTAGGCGTCTTCCGTTGCTGCCTTGTCGTAGATGGGATTGCTGGGGTTGGCGAAAGCGTGATCGGCATCATAGTTTTTTACTTCCAGTTTCTTTCCGGCAGCCTTCATGTTGGCTTCGAATTTACTCACCACTTCGGGGGTGATGTATTTTTCTTTGGAAGCAAAGATGCCGAGCACGTCGGTGTTGAGGGTCTTCAGTTTTTCAACGTCGTCCACGGGCATGCCATAATAGATCACACAGCCCGCTGCTTGTTTGCCGGCGTTGAGGGTGGCCAGCAGCGACTGTCCTCCTCCGAAGCACCAACCGATGGTGCCGATCTTTGCCTGCGGGCCAGCATAGGCGATGGCGCCTTTCACAATGGCATCGCCGCGTTCTTGTTTGAATTGCTGCATGAGTTGGCCGGCGGCGGCGCGGTCGGCCGTCACTTTGCCGTCGTACATGTCGAGGGCGATCACATTCACGTTGCCGAGGTCTTTGAACAGTTCATCGGCTTCTTTCTTGATCCAGTCGTTGAGGCCCCACCATTCCTGGAAAACAAAAATCCAGTTATTGGTTTTTGTTTTGCTCATGATCAGGTAGGCGTTGGCTTGCTGGCCGTCGGCGGTTTTGTAGGTGATCATTTTGCCGCCCTCCTGGCTCACGTGCACGTAGGGCAAGGGTGTGGCGTGTTCGCTGTTAAATTTTTTGTTGGATGCAAAAACGGCAAATTTTTCGGTTGACGAGGTGTGGCATACGGTGATACCATCCTGTCCAAAGGCCGTTGCCGCCAAAAGGAGCGCAAAGAGTTGAAGTGCAATTCTTTTCATAAGGGTTATGTTTAGGTGTTCATAAAACCGCGGCCGGTCCGATTTTGTTCATCACTCCTTCCACTGGCCGGTGATCACCCGGTCGTAGGTAATGAAATCGGTATTGATGGGCTCGAATCCTTTTTGGCGCAGCTGCATGGCGATCTGGGCGCGATGGTAGCTGCTGTGGTTCACGAGGTGGATCATGATCATCTCCACGTTGTTGATGTAGGGATCGCCCGTATAGTTCGTGTAGGTAAGCTCGCGATTAAAGTTGTCGGTACTCTCAACAAACTCCAACCAAAGCCTGCCGGCCTCCTCCGCCATGGTCGTCAATTGCGCCAGGCTGTACTCTCCGCCCCAAAGCTTCACCTGTGCCGGGGGTAATCCTTTGATACGGTGCAGCCAAAGAAATTGCGCGGCCACGATGTGACCCAAAAGGCCGAGGATCTTTTCATCGCTCACGTGCTGACGGGTCAGGGCACTTAACACACGGTTGTTCGCCCATTGATTGTACTGATAGAGTTTGAGGAAATACTGCTTCATGTTCTACAGAAAATTGAAATGATGGTTCATAAAACGGCAGGCAAGTTACACGCTTTTATTCACGCCCGAATGCGTGAAGCATACCGATAATAAAAACAATGCATCATTCCATAAAAAAATTCCCGTTGATCACCGTGTCACATCAAATCCTGACATCCACCAATTGATCCAGCATCCAACCGGTGAGGCTGAGGCGCTCGCGTGTGGCGGGCAACACTTCGTGCTCGATCTGGTCGCTGCGAAAACAAACCAGGCGGCCGGCTTGTGGCAAGGTGTCGAGTTGGTCCTCTTCCAGGTACATGCGCAGTTGGCCGCCTTCCTCGGGTTTCCAGTCGGGGTTGAGGTAGCAGATCACGGAAAGGCGACGGTGGTCGTTTTTTTTGAATTGATCGAGGTGGCGTTTATAATACGAACCGGGCGGGTAAACCGTGAGGTGCACTTCATAATCTTTTAAACTCAGGAACAGATTTTGATTGAGGAACTGTACGAGCTCATTCAATCGATTGAGGTACACGCGTACCGCTTCCGGCGAGGTGGTTTTATCCAGCCATTGAATATAATCGCCACGGATGGCTTCGTTGATCTGCAGGCCCTGGTCTTTGCCGATGCCGGCTTTTTTGAATTCGGATATGCCCGCCTTGACGGTGTCGAGGTTCAGAATGGCCGACACTTCGGCGGGGCTCAGGAAATCGTCGGCGATTGCGTAGCCTTTTTCTGCCAATCCGTCGGCAATAGAATCAAAGTGGGTGTTCATGTGTAACAAATTTATAAATAGAATGTCTATACTTACCACGACGATGGCAACTTCACACGTAAACTTATGACGCATTCCTTTTTAAAGCTTTCATTCCCTTGGAAAAGAAGAACTTTCGGCTTTGCTTTTTCGCTATTGAGCTTGCTGTTTTTGCTTTCGGCCTGCAACGGGCCGCATGAAGGCATCGAGTTGCGACAAATCCGCGATGTGGTAGTGGATGCTTCCACCGAACCGATGCTGAAAGCCAATGCCGTCTTTTATAACCCTAACAAAGTGCGGGGTAAACTGAAGCGCATCAATGTGGACATTTGGGTGAATGGGAAGAAGGCGGCGACGGTGGATCAGAAACTGCGGACGGAGATCCCGGCGCAAAAGGAATTTTCCGTGCCGTTGGAGGTGAAGCTTGCGATTAAAGAGTTGGGGTTGTTAGATACGATCCTGGGTATGATCGGGGGGAAGAAATTTGAGGTGCACTATAAAGGGTTTCTAAAATTGAATTATCACGGCATTCCGATTAAGGTGCCGGTGGATTATACCGATACGATACGGATCAGTTTTTAAGGGAGTGCGTCATTCTCAAATTTAAACCGCCCGCTTTCGCTAAAGCTTCAGCGGGCAAAGCACCACCTCGTTAACAATTTAGCGAGCACGGACTTCAGGACTTTTTCAGGCGGAGTTTGCGGGCGTTCCAGAGGGCTTCTTTGCGGATGGCGTCGTGGATGCTGGTGTTCACTTCGTAGCCGACCAGCAGCACCACCGTGATGAGTTGGATCCAGGCCATGAGGGCGATGAGCACGCCGATGGAGCCGTAGACTTTGTTGTAGGTGCTGAAGTTTGTGACGTAGAAGGAAAATCCATACGACACGGCCAGGCTGAGCAAGGTGGCCAGCAACGATCCGATGGAAAAGAAACGCCAGTTGTAGTGAATGGCGGGACCAAAATAATAGATGGTAGAGATGGCCATGAAGAAAGCAATGAAGACGGCCACGAAACGCGAAATGTGAAGAAGCGTTACGGTGAAGCCGGTGAGCCATTCGAATTCGGGCAAATGCGCCATGACATATTGCAGCACAAATTGGCCAACAATCAGTAAGATCACTGCCAAAAGAAGCGCCAAGGCCATGTTCACAGTGAGCGCCGTGGCGATCAAACGTGTTTTAATCCCTCCGCGGTTTTCGATGGTCCGGTAACAGGCATTGAATGCGCGCATGAGCGCCATCATGCCATTGGTAGAAAGGTATAGCGAAAACACAAAACCCAGCGACAACAAGCCGCCCCGTTGGTTGCTCACGATGTCCAACACCGTAGACGAGATCACCTCGAACATGCTGGGGGGAATTTGTTCGCCCACAAAATCCATGATGCTGTTGGTGTTGATCTCGGGGAAATAGTCCGTCACATAGGGAATGAGCGTGAACAAGAAAATAATGGCTGGAAAAATGGCGAGGATGAAGTTGAATGCCACGCCGTTGGCGCGGTCCAGGATCTCGTCGTCGGTCAGGTTTTTTAGAAAGATCTTCAGGATCTTGTAGAGCGAAACATTCTCGTGTTTTTTGAAACGCACTTTTTTCAGCCAGGTGAAGAGCAACCACCCGGGATTCCATTGTAGCAGAAGTCGTTTGTATTTGAATTTCATGCGAAGAATGGCTGCAACACTTTTTCCATCGCCGCCGGGGGCCGGCAAGGCCGGTTGGTCAGCTTGTCGACAAACGCCAGCAGCGTTTCGCCCTGGTGGATGAGCTTGTTTTGCTCGTTAAAAATTTCGTACTCAAACTTTATGCGCACGCTGGGTTTTTCGCGCAGCGTAGTCACGATCCTCAATTCTTCGTCGTAGCGACCGGGGGCCAGGAATTTCGATTTGTTTTCAAGCACGGGCATGATGACGCCCATCGCTTCAATTTCGCGGTAGGTTAGTCCCAGTTGGCGAAGGCTTTCTACGCGGGCCACTTCATAGTACATCGCGTAAAAGCCATAATACACATATCCCATCTGGTCGGTCTCACCATACCGCACGCGAATCTTGGTCTCGGATTGATACATGCTTAGCGCTGTTGTTGTTTTCGCAGCGCCTCGCCTTTCTCCTGCTCGATGGTGAGGGCGCGCTGGTAGCGGGCGGCGTTGCGCATGTGTTCCTCATAGCTGTTGGTGAAGTTGTGATACCCGGAAAAATCTTCGCGGGCACACATATAATAATAGTTGGTGTCGGCGTGGTCCAGCACCGCATCGATGGAGCTGATCTCGGGCATGTTGATGGGGCCGGGAGGCAAGCCAGGATACTTGTAGGTGTTGTAGGGCGAGTCGATCTGCTTGTGGCCGTTCAACACGCGCTTCAATGTGAAATCGCCCACGGCAAAAACCAACGTGGGGTCTGCCTGCAGGGCGATGCCTTTACTGAGCCGGTTCAGGTAGAGGCTGGCAATGATGGGAGCTTCCTCATCCTTAATGCTTTCGGCTTGCACGATCGATGCCAGGGTAGACACCTCGATGGGGGTGTAGCCCAGGGCTTTTGCTTTTTCTTTTCGCTCGGCATTCCAGAATTTTTCGTATTCCTGGTGCATGCGCTCGATCAGCCGTTGAGGCGATATGTTGTAGTAGACCTCGTAGGTGTTTGGAATGAACATGCTCAGCACGTTGTCCTTGTTGAAGCCGTATTTGTTGTTCATGGCAAACGCGATGAGGGCCGCTTCGAACTCGCCTTTGTCCATGTTAAGGTTCTTCGTGATTTTTTCGGCCAGCTCGGGAATCAATCGGACATTGTTGAATGTTATCCTAACCGGTTCCTGTTTGCCGGAACGCAGCGCCCTGATCGCCTCCAGGTTGGTCATGTTCTTCACCAGCACATAACGACCGGGCTTCACGTCGTGGGTGTAGCCCATGATGCGCGCCAGGAAGCTGAAGGATAAAAGATCCTGCACGAAGTCGCCGTCGTGCAATTCTTTTTGGATGTCCTTGAACGTGGCTCCTTCGGGCACCAAAAGCAAGCGGTTTTCTTTATCGACCAGGATGTTAGGCGTATACACCATCTGGAAACCGTAGAAGGTGAAGGAGATCCCAAGAATGGAAAACAGTAGAAAGAATATCAGGCGCTTGCTCGGCTTCATAACTGGATAATAGGGCTCAAAAATAGTGAAAGGTTACTAGTTAACCCATAGTAAAAACGCCGGTGAAAGGGTTTTGGATTCGAACAAAAAGCCCTTCCCGGTTTGAATTTTCCCGATTTATTTAACTTTCAGAAAACATGGCAGCAGAATTACTCAAAATACATCCCCAAAATCCGGAAGGCCGAAAGGTTGCTCACGTGGTGGACGTGCTCCGGAAAGGGGGCATCGTCATCTATCCCACCGACACCATCTATGGCATTGGCTGTGACCTGATGAACCGCAAATCCATCGAGCGCCTTTGCCGGATCATGGACATCAAACCCCAAAAACTCGATCTCTCTTTTATCTGCAACGACCTCAGCCACATTTCGGAATATGCGCGCAAGATCGACACGCCGGTTTTTAAGATCCTGAAAAAAGCGTTGCCCGGACCCTACACTTTTATTTTGGAATCCAGCAGCAAAGTGCCCAAGATCCTGGACGTGAACAAGCGCACCGTAGGCATCCGCATCCCCGCCCACAACATCCCGCTCGAAATCGTGAAGTTGCTGGGCAACCCCCTCATCACCTCCTCTATAAAAGACGACGATGTCATTAAAGAATACACCACCGACCCGGAGGAGATCTATGAAGATTTTAAAAACGATGTGGATCTCGTGATCGACGGTGGCCCCGGCGGCAATGTGCCCTCCAGCGTTATTGATTGTACGAATGAAGAAATCACGATCATCCGCCGCGGTCTGGGCGACGTGGACAAGATCATCTGATCGTTAGTTTGAGAAAACCGTTTGGCCGGCCAGCAGTTTTTGGATGGCGTTTTGCGTAATGCCTTTGATCTTGTCGCCCGAGCTTCCACCCATGCCGCCGCTCGAACACCAATCGGTAGAGCTGGTATTCACAATGACGCCCGACGTCTTTGTTTTCTGGCTCACGATGAATGTAGAGATGGTCTCGTTCACCCGGAAGCCTTTGTCGAAGCCCACGATCTCGGCCTTTTCAAATTGGAGCGCAGCCTTGTCCAGGATCGGATAGCCATCGCCGTCAAAGCCGGTGACTGGTGCTCCGTCATACTCCGAGGTGGGACAGGAAATGATATCGCCCTTTGCCAGGTTTAAGCCTTCCAACAAAGGAGAATTGGGAGCGATGATCTTGTAGCCGTTCCAGCCGTTGTCGGTTTTCAAACCATAGCCGCCGTGGGGAAAATCGGCGCCGAGGCTGGAGAGGATGGAATATTGCAGCGAGGCGTTCGTCCATTCGATGGTCTTTAACAACTCGTCGGTTTCCGGATCGTTGTCGTGATGCTTATAACAAATGAGCCCGGTCTTGTCGGCGGAGTAGCGCACTTGCCACCACATGTTGTTGCCCGACAGCACGAGTGCATGGCCTCCGTTGTCGACAAACTTGTCGAAGTTCAAACGTCCCTGACGGGTCCAGTATTCGTTGTGGCCTACGATCACGACGATCTTGGCGTTCGACAGGCGTTCGTAAACATCCAGGTCGGCATCGGCTGCATAGCCGATCTTCACATTCTTCATGTCGCTAAACCATGTTAGGCAGACCGTTGAAAAGGGTTGCAGCGCGATGGGTCGCAGAAAGGAAACCATGGGCGGGCGGTCTGATGCGGAGTACAGACTCTTGCCTCCGCTTTCCTCATAGGCGTTGGCGGTGTTGGACGGATAGACAATGAGCAGATCAATGGCTTCCGGGGTTCTGACAATAAATGGAATTTTATTCTCGATGAAGTACATACCGCTCTTCGCTGTGGCCGGGATCGGGAATTTTATCGTAGGGTTAAAACCAAATCCGTTTGTCGACGGATGATCCGGATTCATCTCCTGGACGGTGAGCGGCGAGGCAATCGAAAAGGCCTTGACGCCTTTTACATCATAGATGTCCAGGCGGCAGAGTTCTACGACTTTGCTGGACTGAAGGTAGGCCGTCACTTGTTCGTCGGGGGCATAGGAGACCTTGTCAGTATAACCGATTGAAATTGTAGGCGCACACGGATTGGTAGGGAGACCGGTGGGCGGCGGAGGCGTTGGCGGATTTACGACCGGAGGGGTCACGGCTTCCTCCTCATGACGACAGGAATAGAGAACGGTGAGGACACAAAGAGCTAAACAGGTGGAAATTCCACGGGAACGGCGCCATCGACTTAACATATAGACAGAAAACAAGCTTTACCAAGATTACGGGGAAAGCCGCCCATTTCAAAATCGTGGATGGTGTCAATTTTTGAAGTTTTTCATACACAGGCTATGTCTTTTCCCCAGAAAATGAGTCCCTGCCATTAACTTTGTTTGCAACAAAGACCTGACGCATTTGACCACCCTCATCGAAGCCCAGTATCTTCCGTCCATCGCCTACTTTGCAGCCCTGCGGCCCGCGAAGAAAATCATCCTGGAAAAGTACGAGCACTACGAAAAGCAGACCTACCGCAACCGGTGTTACATCAATTCGGTACACGGACGGGAGGCGCTCATTGTGCCGCTCACGGCCAAGCATGGCAAGGTGCCCATCGCGGAGGTGCGGATAGACCATTCACAGAAGTGGCTCAACAACCACTGGCGCACCCTGCGGTCGGCGTATGGCAAGGCGCCCTTTTTTGAACATTATAGTCACGACCTGGAGAAGATTTTGTTCAGAAAACAGGAGTTTCTCTATGACCTGAATCTCGATTTGCTGTCAATGTGTCTCAAGTGGTTGAACTGGGATGTGTCAGTAGAGGCAAGTTTGTCGTACAACCCTGCACCCGACCAACCTATTTCAGACCTGCGATCGGTCATAAACCCAAAGAAAGCGGTGAATCTTAGCAGATTTTACCATCCGGCACGTTATTACCAAGTATTTGGCAATGCGTTTGCAGAGAACCTGAGTCTCGTTGACCTGATCTTTTGTGAGGGGCCCAAAGCCGCGGCGATTGTTCAACTATCCACAACAGCAAAATGAACAAATAAAAAGCGGCAGACGTTTCTAATTTAAATCTTCAGGATTCAATAGCATTGAACACACAAAATACTTTACATTTACATTAACCATCATTAAACTTTCTCTATGGAAGCTAAATTTTCCAATCGGGTCAAGGAAGTTATCTCACTGAGCCGGGAAGAAGCGTTGCGCCTTGGGCATGATTACATCGGGACGGAACATCTGGTTTTGGGCATGGTACGGGAAGGCGAAGGCGTGGCCGTAGGGGTGCTGAAAAAGCTGGGTGTGCCACTGGATGAATTGCGTAACGAGATCGAAAAAATTTCCAAAGGTACGGCTACACACCAGATCAAAAACCTCGCGAACATTCCGCTCACGAAGGCTTCCGAAAAAGTGTTAAAGATCACCTACCTGGAAGCCAAGATCTTCAAGGCCCAACTCATCGGCACCGAACATCTTCTCCTTTCCATACTCCGTGATCAGGACAACCTGGGCACCCAAATTCTCAACAAGTTTGACGTAAACTACGAGACCGTGAAAGAAATGTTAGAATATCAAAACGAAGGCCCTATGGCCTCCCAGGATACTGACGATCCGGATGACGATTCCTCGAAAATCTTTGGCGCAGGTGGCGCAGGCGCTCCCGGCAAAGAGAAAAAAGGAACCGAAAAATCCAGAACGCCGGTACTCGACAACTTTGGCCGCGACCTCACTCGCCTGGCCGAAGACAACAAACTCGATCCCATCGTGGGCCGGGAAAAGGAAATCGAGCGCGTGGCGCAGATCCTCTCCCGCCGCAAGAAAAACAACCCCATCCTTATCGGCGAGCCCGGTGTAGGTAAAACCGCCATCGCAGAAGGCCTGGCCCTGCGCATCATCCAGAAAAAAGTTTCCCGCGTATTGTTTGGCAAGCGCGTGGTGACCCTGGATCTGGCATCCCTGGTTGCCGGTACAAAATACCGCGGCCAATTCGAAGAAAGAATGAAGGCCGTCATGAACGAATTGGAAAAATCACCCGACGTGATCCTGTTCATCGACGAGCTCCACACCATCGTAGGTGCCGGTGGCGCTTCCGGTTCGCTGGACGCCTCCAACATGTTCAAACCGGCGCTGGCCCGGGGCGAGATCCAATGCATTGGCGCCACCACGCTGGACGAATACAGACAGTACATCGAGAAAGACGGCGCCCTCGCCCGTCGTTTCCAGATGGTCATGATCGATTCCACCACACCGGAAGAGACCATCCAAATCCTGGACAACATCAAGGAAAAATACGAAGATCACCACCATGTGATCTATACCAAGGAAGCCATCGAAGCTTGCGTGAAGCTTTCCGACCGCTACATCAGCGACCGGTATCTGCCCGACAAAGCCATCGACGTGCTGGACGAAGCCGGAGCGCGCGTACACATCAACAACATCCACGTGCCCGACGACATCGTGAAGTTTGAAGAGGCGATCGAAGAGGTGAAGAAAGAAAAGAATCGCGTAGTGAAAAGCCAGAAGTACGAAGAGGCTGCTCAACTCCGCGATCGCGAAAAGAAACTCATCGAGCAACTCGACAACGCGAAGATCAAGTGGGAAGAAAAAACCCGCACCGAGAAATACACCGTCAACGAAGAAAATGTTGCGGATGTGATCGGTATGATGACGGGCATCCCCACCAACCGCATCGCTCAGAAAGAAAGCAACAAGCTCCTCAGCATGGCCGATGAGCTGAACAACCGGGTGATCGGTCAGGAAGAAGCCATCAAGAAATTGACCAAGGCCATCCAGCGCACACGCGTAGGATTGAAAGATCCGAAGAAACCCATCGGTTCCTTCATCTTCCTCGGACCTACCGGCGTGGGTAAAACGGAATTGGCCAAGGTGCTGGCCACCTACTTGTTCGACAAGGAAGATTCATTGATCCGCATCGACATGAGCGAGTACATGGAGAAATTCTCCGTATCGCGTCTTGTAGGTGCCCCTCCCGGCTACGTAGGCTACGAAGAAGGCGGACAGCTCACCGAGAAAGTGAGACGCAAGCCCTACTCGGTAGTGTTGCTGGACGAAATCGAAAAAGCTCACCCGGATGTGTTCAACATCCTGCTGCAAGTGCTCGACGACGGTATTCTTACCGATGGTTTAGGCCGCAGAGTGGACTTCCGCAATACGATCATCATCATGACCTCCAACATCGGGGTGCGTGACCTGAAAGATTTCGGATCGGGCATTGGTTTCTCCACCGCCGCCAAGCGCGAGAGCGACGAGGAGCACATGAAGACCACCATTCAAAATGCTTTGAAGCGTGCCTTCAGCCCCGAGTTCCTCAACCGGTTAGATGACATCATCGTGTTCAACTCGCTGCAACGCGAGAACATCCACAAGATCATCGACCTCACGCTGAAGAAGCTGTTCGATCGCATCATCCAGATCGGCTACAATGTGGAGCTGACCGAGAAAGCGAAAGACTTCCTGGCCGAAAAAGGATACGATCATCAATTCGGCGCTCGTCCTTTGAACAGAGCCATTCAGAAATATCTCGAAGACCCGGTAGCGGAAGAGATTCTGAAAGGCGAAGTAGAAGAAGGCGGCACCATCCTGGCCGACTACGATGGCAAGGGCGATGTGCTCACCATCAAAGTGAAAAAAGCGAAAGCTTCGTCTAAGGAGAAAAAAGAGTAATCGAATACACACACTTCCCAATAGGAAAAGGCACTCGTGAGAGTGCCTTTTTTTTGCTCTACATTCTGGTTGGGTCAGGCTGGACGACTTAGGATAGCGCGCAGTATCCTCGGTCTGGGCTAAAGCCCTATAAAGGATGGATCTGTGCACCCCGGCCTAAAGGCCGGGGTTACTAAAGATCAGAGTCATCTAAAAATCAAGTTACTAAAGACGGAGATTACAAAGGCCGGAGTCGATAAAGATCAAGTTATTAAAGACGGGGATTTCAAGGGCCGGAGTCGATAAAGATCAAGTTACTAAAGACGGAGATTACAAAGGCCGGAGTCGATAGAGATCAAGTTATTAAAGACGGGGATTACAGAGGCCGGAGTCGATAGAGATTAAGTTATTAAAGGCGGGGATTACAAAGGCCGGAGTC
>CBIHQM010000064.1:0-19756 GCA_966211885.1 uncultured Chryseolinea sp. | reverse complement strand
ACCAAAATTGCGCAAGTAGGCCATCCGTTTCAAAAGCTCGGGATCACGCGTCACCACAGCGCCACCTTCGATGGTATGATAGAGCTTGGTCGCATGAAAACTGCAGGTGCTGACATCGCCATACTCAAACACGGATCGTCCTTTGTACTTCACGCCGAAAGCATGCGCGCCATCGTAGATCACTTTGAGATTTCTTCTTTTCGCGATCTCGTCTATGACCTCCACTTCGCACGGATTTCCATAGACGTGCGTCGCCAGGATAGCGGATGTGCGCGGGGTGATGGCGGCTTCGATCTTCTTGGGATCGATGTTGCACGTCACCGGATCGATGTCGACGAACACCGGTGTGCAGCCTTCCCAAACGATACTGCTGGTAGTCGCCACATAGGAAAAAGGCGTCGTGATGATCTCCCCCTTCAGGTTCAGGGCCTTGATGGCAAGCTGAATGGCGATGGTACCGTTGGTCACAAACAGCAGGTGCTTCAGCCCCAGGAAATCTTTCAGCCGAAGTTCCAGCTCGTTAACGAGCGGTCCGTTATTGGTAAGCCAGTTGCGTTTCCAGATATCCTGCAGATACTGCTCGTACTCCTGGATCGGTGGCAAAAAGGGTTTCGTGACGGGGATCATTTACGTTTGAAAATAGGCTATTCCCAGGCAATGTTACAAATTTCTGTCCTTATCGCTTTGCCTGGAGGGGATTTATGAGCTTTAATTCTTTCCGGTAGGCCCACCAGAGCAATCCCCCACAACTCAACACGTAAAGCACGTGCATGCCCGTGGGATAGAATTTTGCCACAGTCGGCTCCAGCAACGCGATGGTCACAAACATGATCACGGGCGCCATCACGATCTTAAAGAAATTGAAACGGAAGACGAACCGCTTCATATTCATCCGCAAAAGGACCACCTCCACCATCACGCTCAGCAACGAAGCCACGATGACACCATAGACCTGGAGGTAGCGGATCAAAAGGACCATGCCGAGGATCTTCACGGAAGAGATGACCAGGTAGATCACCGGCAAAGGCTTCGAATATTTCAATATGCCATAGGGCACAGAAAAGAATAGCCGCATCGTTCTGAAAAGATAAATGAGGGCCAGGTACGGTATGTAGTCGATGGCTTGCTGATACGACGGCTTGCGCACAAACATCTCGATGCCCCAGGGTAGCGCCAGGATGCTTCCACACACCATGAGCATGACCACCGCCGTGAGCCCGTGATAATAGCGGTTCACTTCCGGCACCGACCCTTTTTCCGACTGGGCAATGAGCGTGCTCACCACCTTTGGATAAAAAGAGTTGTGCAGGCTGTTCATCAGGAGCTCTATGGGGATCAGGCATTTTATAGCAAAATCATAAACGCCCACATCGCCCAGCAGCAGGAAGAAAAGCATGAGGATGCGATCGAATTGATTGATGACCCACTGCTGAAGTTGATACAGGAAGGTATAGGCATTAAAGCTGAATGACGAACGCAGCCACGCAAAGTCATAGTGAAACCCGAATTCCCTGAAGATCCTGAAAAGCGCCCACAGGCCTGGGATGAGCGATGCCACAAACCGGCCGGTAACGGGCCCGATAAGCGTGCCGGGATAAAGTGTCAATCCCGCGATGGTGAGCGACGCGATCAGTGAAAACGAAACCACATTCGACCAGAAAAAAAGCTCCGGCTTTTCGCGGCTTTGCAACAAACTGCTGTGCACTTTAAAGATCGCCTGGAAGATGCCGGCCCCAACCGAAACCAACCCATAGGGATAGAAAGAAACATTTTTATTGGACAACACCGTCCGGAAAATAAAGTCGCCCGAAACCGTCAGCACCAGTCCCACACCCAGGCCGGCCAGCAACATAAAGACAAAGGCCGAACTGATAAACCGCGACAACTTCTGCGGGTCGCCTTTCAGCTCATGAAAATGAATGTATACCGACGTATCAAAACTGAACGTAACCAGGATCTGCACCAGCAACGAAAAGACCAGGTACACCGACAAGGCTCCATACAAGTCGGTCGACAGGTGGAGGATATAGAAAGGCAACAAAATAAAACCACTCGCCAACGGCAGCGTGCCGGCCAGCGTGTAGATAAGAGAGCTCTTGATGAAACCTTTGCTGATCAATTTTTCAATGCTTCAGAATGACAAACGATTTACGGAATTTCATAAAATGTATAGCCAGCCTCATAACAATTCCGTCAGTTTCCTGGTGATCTCGCGACGCGAATAGTCTGTACCGGAATGCTTCTTGAGGGAAGCCGTTGCCGCTTTCCATTGCGCGTGGTGAAAGGCGACTTTCGCCTGGATGACGTCACCTTTATCGCTGTCGATCATGTCGCCGGCGCCGGTCTCGTTTAAAAGGTGTGCCGCGTCACCGTCTTCGGGGCCCGTGGCGATAATGGGAAGACCCGTGGCCAGGTATTCAAACAGTTTACCCGGCATGTAGCCTTCTGCATCTTTGTAGCCCGTGAGCACGAGGAGCAGCAGGGCGGCGTCGCCATACTTGCCGATCAACACTTTGTGGGGAACACTCGGCGTGAACAGGGTGAGCGAAGAAAGTATTTCAGAGGCCATCACAAAAGCCCTGAACTGCGGGTGCACTTCTCCCACAAAATCAACCACTACTTGCG
Source organism: uncultured Chryseolinea sp. (assembly GCA_966211885.1). Classification (GTDB taxonomy): domain Bacteria; phylum Bacteroidota; class Bacteroidia; order Cytophagales; family Cyclobacteriaceae; genus Chryseolinea. The sequence goes on along the minus strand of CBIHQM010000064.1, from coordinate 17,131 downwards.
CGCGGAATTCCGGGTCCTTTTTGGCCAACGCCTCCACCGCCCGCATGAAGGGCCGCGGGTCGCATTTCTCGTTGACAATGCCGGCATGGCGGACTACAAATTTATCCGGCCGCCGGATCGTCAGCGATGCAAAGTCGTCTTCGTCATAGCCGTTGGTCAGTAACTTCACAGGGCGTCCCGAAAGGGCTTCGAATCTTCGTACGTAAAATGGGGTGATCGTTGTCACGATGTCGGCGAGTTTCAACACGCGCGCCTCCCATTTCCGGTGCTGGTTCAGGGCGCGCGGCCCCACCTTCAAACTTTCCCACAAACCCCACTCGCTCCAGGGATCGCGAAAGTCGGCAATCCACCGCAGCGCGGGATTCTTTTTCTTGAGACGATAGCCGATCAGGTGCATGCTGTGTGGCGGCCCCGTGGTGACGATGGTGGTGATCTGCTTCTCGCGAAGAAACCCGTCGAGGAACTTTACGGACGGCCTCACCCAAAACACACGCGGATCCGGGATGAGCAGGTTGCCGCGGATCCACGTACTCACTTTTTGAAACGTCGACATCTGCTTGCCCGACACCAGGTCCGTTGGCTTGGCCGATTTCTTTTTTCCCAACAACGACGAAAGCTTGAAGAACGCATCGTAAGGTTCCCAGATGGGAAAGCGGATGACCTCGGCTTGCCGGGGAATGTTTGCGGCCAGCGATTCGTCACGAATGTCGAACGAAGGATTTTCCGGTGTAAACACGTAGGGCGTCCATCCTAACCCGGGCAGGTACTTGACGAACTTCAGCCACCGCTGCACGCCGCTTCCACCGCTGGGCGGCCAGTAATACGTGATGATCAATACTTTCTTTTCGCTCATGCCGTTGGCGACGGGGTTCGAATATACGATTTACGCATTCTTGACGACTTCTATTATTTTTTCAACCTCGGCCGGACCAAACCACTGCACCTGCGGGTCGCGTGTGAACCAAGTCAGCTGGCGTTTGGCATAGCGCCGCGAGTTTCGCTTCAACAAACGAATCGCCTCCTCGCGATCGTATTGGCCTTCCATAAAATCGAATATCTCCTGGTAGCCCACCGTTTGCAAGGCGTTGATCGCCCGCAGCGGATACAAGGCTTCCGCTTCTTCGAACAATCCTGCCGCGACCATCTGATCCATCCGCCGATCGATGCGATCATACAATACTTCCCGGGGCAAGTTCAAGCCGATTTTTACGATGGTGAACGGATGCTGTAACGTATTTTTTTTCCGGAACGATGCAATGGAGAACCCCGTACCCAACTTCACTTCCAACGCGCGCATGAGGCGGTGGGGATTTTTTTGGTCGATGGTGGCGAAAAGATGTGGGTCGTGCTCCTGCATCAGCGCCTGTAAGGCTTCAATGCCGTCGCGTTCGTAGGTGGCCAAAAGTTCTTCCCGGATCTGTGCAGGCACTTCCGGGATATCGTCAAATCCTTCACAAACCGCCTTCACATACAGGCCCGAACCACCGCAGAGGATCACCTCGTTATGCCGTTCAAATAATCGGTGGATCACCTCCAGCGCATCTTGTCCGTATTGCGCGGCGTCATAGGCCTCGTGGATGGAATGGCTGTCGATGAAATGATGGGGCACCTGCGCCAACTCTGCCCCTGTGGGTTTGGCCGTGCCGATGCTTAACTCCCTGAAGATCTGGCGCGAATCGGCCGAAACGATCTCGGTCCGAAAATGTTTTGCAAGGGTGATGGCCACGGCCGTTTTGCCTACGGCGGTAGGGCCCACAACCACGATCAGTTTCTTAACGTGCTCCAAGCCTGCAAGGTACGGCAGAACCGCACATCCAAAGAAATCCAGGGGGCTAAAACGTTCGGACTTTCCCCTGTTTCTTCGTATCTTGCCGCCAGAAATAGCATAGCATGATCAAGTACACCAACCAATTTTTACTCAAATTCGAGGACATGATCGCGGAATCGGACTATACGCTGCGGTACGAAAAGGGTACGTTCAAGTCGGGTTACTGCGTATTGAAGGAGCAGAAGATCATCATCATCAATAAGTTCTACACCACGGAAGGCAAAATCAACGCCCTCCTTGAAATCCTGAAACACGTGACGCTGGACGGCACGCGTTTCACCGAAAAAAGCCAGAAGCTTTACGAAGAACTGCATCACACCGAAGCCGCTTGAAAATAACGTTCCTCGGCACCGGTACATCGCAGGGAGTGCCCGTCATCGGCTGCCGCTGCGAAGTATGCCAGTCGCTGGATTTCAGGAACAAACGCCTCCGCACCTCCATTCGCGTTGAGATCTCCGGCCAAAGCTTTGTCGTAGACACCGGCCCCGATTTCCGCCAACAAATGCTCCGCGAAAATGTGCAACGCCTCGACGCGGTGATCTTCACCCACGCCCACCGCGACCACACCGCCGGGCTGGACGACGTGCGCGCCTACAACTTCATGCAGAACAGCGACATGCCGGTGTATGGCCGGCAGGAGGTTTTGGACCAGCTCAAAATGGAGTTCGCCTATGCCTTTGCGAAAGATGCTTACCCCGGCCTCCCGCGCATAACACTCAACCAAATCGATGAAAGGCCCTTCGAACTGAACGGCGTTCCCATAACACCCCTCCCCGTGCTCCACTTGCGTCTGCCCGTGCTGGGTTTTCGTTTTGGAAACTTCAGCTACATCACCGACGCCAATATTATTCCGGATGAAACCCTGGGCCGCCTGAAGGGCACCGAAGTCCTGGTGCTGAACGCCCTGCAGATCGAATCGCACGTCTCCCACTTCAACCTGAGCGAAGCGCTGGCCATGATCGACCGCATCAAACCGGCCAAAGCCTACCTCACCCACATCAGCCACAAGCTTGGCCTCCATGGCGCGGTGGAAAAGAAACTGCCGGAGAATGTTTCGTTGGCCTATGATGGCCTGCAGGTTGAACTGCGATAGACCCAACTGGAGAAGACTTGTTTAAAAAAAGAAGGGCCAGCTTTTGGCCGGCCCAACCCTATACTGGGTTACTCGATTATTATTTTTCGAATCGCATTATTCCCAAAGTCCGTCACATAAAGATTGCCGTCCGCATCCAGATCAACGCCACGGGGTGCGCTGAATAGCGCCTCGTGACCGGAACCATCCAGGAAGCCCGATGTACCAAATCGGCCGGCGATCGTTGTCACATTACCCGAGGGGGTTATCATTCGGATGCTGTGGTTGGCATAGTCACCGATATAAATATTGCCATCCTGGTCTATGGCCATGCCTCCAAGTTCGCCTCCAAACAGGGCAACATCGGGCGGTCCATCCTTTGCTCCAGCACCACCACCGGTCAGCGTGGTCACGCTGCCGTCGGCCAGCTTTCGTATTTTTGTGTTTTTATTTTCTGCGATGTAAACATCTCCCCGGGCATTGGTTATCGCGGCGGAGGGCGCGTTGAATTTAGCCGTGGCCGCGGCACCATCCTGGTATCCTCCATTTCCTTTGCCCGGTGTACCGGCGATGGTCGTAACGCTTCCTCCCGATGTCACCTTCCGGATCACATTGCCTGCCGTTTCCGCTACGTAGAGGTCACCGGTAGAACTGATCTGCACGAACTGCGCTCCGTTGAAACCCGCGGCTGTTCCTGTCCCGTCGATGGTCTTACCTTGGTTTGTCGACGAACCTGCGAGCGTCGTCACTTTACCGCTGACGTCGATCTTGCGTATAAACGCACTTTCAGATATGTAAAAATTGCCTTGGTTATCTTGTGTAATACCATTGATGTGTCCGAATTTAGCTTTCAATGGATTGTCGTCATCCTTATACCCTAGCGTCGATCCAGCAAAGGTGGTGACAACGCCGTTGGGAGTGATCTTTCGAACTCTTGTATTCCCAAATTCGCCGGCATAGATGTTCCCATCTTTCGCCACCACCAAATCATATACGCCGCTGAATTGTGCGGCGGCTCCTGTCCCATCGGTTTTTCCCTTGGTTCCACCGGCAATGGTTTGAACGGTGTAGGTATACTCATACTGAAAGTCAGGCCCAACGAAATGCTGATCGCCCAACACCACATTTACTTTCCCCGACCCGGCACGCAAAGGCACTTCCACGATCAACGCAGTGGCTGTAGCCGATTTCACGACAGCATCCTTGCCGTTGAAGGTAACTTTATTGTCCGATGGTGTTGTGCTAAACCCTGTTCCGGTAATGGTGACTTCCCAGTTTTTAGGCCCGCTGGTCGGTTGCAACGCTGTTATCGTGAGGTTGGGTATCACGGTAAAGACACTGCCGGCTACAGTTTTGTCTTTCACTCCAACGGTGATGGGACCGGTGGTGGCACTGGCCGGGATAGTAACGACTAATTGCACAGCAGTCGCGCTCTTCACCGTGGCGGCAACGCCATTCACTTTCACGATATTTTCGGCCGGCGTTGCGCTGAAGCCTGTGCCCGTGATCGTCACATCGATCCCAACCAATCCGCTGGACGGCGTAATCGCCGCGATCGTCAACGGCACGGGGGTCACCACCGTAAAATTGGGACCCGTGGCCGTCTGTCCGTTCACCGTAACCACCACGGCACCCGTAACGGCCCGGTCAGGAACAACGGCCACGATCTGCGTTGTCGACGCGCTCTTTATCACGGCCGGCACACCGCTAAAAGTAACGGCATTGGCCGATACCTGGTCGCTGAAATTAACACCCGCTATCGTCACTTCGGTACCAATCTCACCCTGAACAGGATTGATGGAGATAATAGCAGGAATGGGGAGCTGATCATCTTTCTTACACGATGCCAGGCAGATCAAACCGATCATGACAATGCCCGCATAGAAGCTAAACGGAAAAGGCATTTTTCTTCGTTTGTTTTTCATACATGTATTGGTTTTTTTATTTGTCACCAAAAATATTTTGGTTTACTGCAATGGCATTTCAGTGAGAATCTATATACCCATGCCTATCCGCCAATTTCTGTCTCCAGAAACTAAACACTACCTTTCGGGGTGCATAACAACTATTTTTTCCTTCGCCAACTCGTAGTGCCCCTGCAAAAGACACTGACAGGGTCTGTCGTTTCGGAGTGTTATAGTCAGAACAAAGACGAATTGATCATCCGGTTCGAAACGAGAGGCGATCCCTATTTTGTAAAAGCTAGCCTGCTGTCGTCCTTTTCGTGTCTTTCCTTTCCCGAGACCTTCCACCGTGCGCGAAAGAACAGCGCCGATCTCTTTGGCAACCTCATCGGCCAGCGCGTGGAACGCATTTTTGTGTTTGAAAATGAAAGGAGCTTTGCCATAGCGTTCGGCAACCACATCACGTTGTTGTTCAAACTGCATGGCAACCGGTCCAACATCATCTTGTTTAAAGACAATGTTATCGACGAGCTTTTTAAGAATAACATCATCGAAGATGAGACACTGACACTGGAGCAACTGCATCGCCCGATCGATTGGTCATACGAGAACTTCGTCCAGCACCAGCATGATTTACCCGCGGTTTATTTTACCTTCGGAAAATGGGTGTGGCGCTATCTGAATGAACAGGGATTTGCTGCGAACACGCTTGATGAAAGATGGACCGCCATCCAAAACCTGTTGCAAGACTTGAATAATCCCTCCTACTACCTCACCGAAGCCGACGGAAAGATCGTGTTCTCTCTCCTCGCCACCGGGAAGATCACCAAGACCTTTCGCGACCCCGTTGCCGCCATCAACGATTTCTTCCTCACCTATTCGCAGCAGGACACCTTAGGGCGCGAAAAATCGTCCCTGCTTTCCACGCTCAAAGCAAAATTGCAGGCCACCGAAAATTACTATGCCAAGACCCGCGAGAAACTGGAAGAGCTGCAAGGCGACAACAACTACAAAACCTGGGCGGACCTCATCATGGCCCACCTCCACGCCATCAAACCCGGCACGGAGCGCATCACACTTCCTAACTTCTACCTGGAGAATCATCCCACAGAGATCAAACTGAAGAAAGACCTCTCGCCCCAAAAGAATGCCGAGGTATTTTATAAGAAGTCAAAAAAGCAACAGCTGGAAATGCAGCGGCTGCAGCAGGTCCTCGAACAAAAACAACGGGAACGCGAAGGCGTGCAGAAGCAATTGCTCGAAGCCGAAGCGCTCACCACCATAAAAAGCCTGCGCCCTTTCGCCGAAGGTTTAGGTTGGAGCAAGGAAAAAGAGAAACAACCGAAACCCCTGCCCTATCACGAAACCGAATACAACGGCTACCGCATCTGGGTGGGCCGCAACGCCCAGGCCAACGACGAACTCACGCTGAAGTACGGCTACAAAGAAGATCTCTGGCTCCACGCCAAAGACGTGGCCGGATCGCATGTGCTCATCAAGCATCAATCCGGAAAAAATTTTCCGAAAGATGTCATCGAGCGCGCGGCGCAGTTAGCGGCCTATCATTCCAAGAGGAAGACCGATACGCTGTGTCCCGTGGTGGTGGTGCCTAGAAAGTTTGTAAGAAAACGGAAGGGCGACCCGGCGGGTGCCGTGATGGTGGATCGGGAGGAGGTGATAATGGTTGAACCCAGACGATGAGCTTGGAAGCTTAAAATTTCTAACCCACCAGGATATTAGCGCGACGGACGATCGCCGGGCAACATGCACCCAAAACTATCCGATCTTCTCCTCCACTTTCAATGCCGTAAAGTATGCGAACGCTAACCAAAATGAACCTTCAGGCAGGAGGCGCACCCAGGTTTGATTGTGGATCAGATTATGAAAGTCCAATATATGATTGAGTACGAGTAACACCAGTGTGAAGTGCAGTAAAACGGTCGTCAATTTTAACAGGTCGAGCAATCCCTTTTGCGGCTTGGTTACAAAATGCACAAAATATAAAGCCGGCATGGCGATCAGGGACACGTTCAGTATTTCACGGCCTCCTTCGTAGTCTAAGACCATAAACGCGGCACCCACGGCGATGCCCGTTGCCGCAACGTATACGAGGCTAAAATATCGCCGGTTCATAAACGTGCCATAGGCGAGCAAAGTACAAGTCGCAATCATTTTCGCCACCTGCTCGGTCCTCAAGACAAGAACGTCATCAAGAAAAAGCGAAAAGAGGATACCCACGATGGCAATCAAAAGCAGCGCCCCTGTTGTAATGAGTAAGGTTCTATTCATGCTGTATAAGTTCGCAGATTCATAAAAAAAGCCACCCAATTTGAGTGGCCTCTTTTATAATCCATTTTTACCGCTGACGATCTATTTCACGGTATTGATCTTCAACGTATTGGTCCGTGCCTTCTCCTGGATCGGCATGCTGGCCAGCACGATAAAGATATCGCCCGACTTCACATGACCTGCCGCCTTGAGCGTAGCCTCCACGTCGGCGATGGTCTCGTCGGTGGAGTTGGTCTTGTCATAATAGTAGGCTTGCGCACCCCACACCAGGTTGATCTTGTTCAACAACGCCTTGTTGGGTGTGAACACAAAGATGTTGGCATTGGGACGGTAGGCCGACGACTGGTAGGCGGTATACCCCGATTGCGTCATGCCCACGATGGCTTTGGCGCCCACGTCTTTTGCCAGCTTACAGGCCGCCAGCACAAAGTTGTCGTGGATATAGTTGGGTGACTTCTTGTCTACTTCGCGGAAACGGTAATAGATGGCCGCATTCTTTTCTACGGAGGCAATGGTGCGCACCATGCTGCGGATCACTTCCAGGGGATATCTTCCCGAGGCGGTTTCGGCCGAAAGCATCAGGGCGTCTGCGCCATCCATGACGGCGTTGGCCACGTCGTTGGTTTCTGCACGGGTGGGGCGGGGGTTCTCGATCATGCTTTCCATCATCTGGGTAGCGACGATCACGGGTTTACCGGCCTTGTTACATTTTTCGACCAACATCTTTTGTACCATCGGCACTTCTTCCATCCAGATCTCTACGCCGAGGTCGCCGCGGGCAACCATCACACCATCAGTGGCTTCGATGATCTCGTCGATGTTGCTGAGGGCTTCGGGCTTTTCGATCTTGGCCACGATCCGGGCTTCCGAACCGTGCTTCTTCATGATCTCCCGCATAGAATGAATATCCTCAGCCTTCCGCACAAACGAAAGGGCGATCCAGTCCACATCGTTGGCCAGGCCAAACATGAGGTCTTTCAGGTCTTTTTCGGTCAGCGACGGGGCCGACACCTTGGTAAAGGGGAGGTTGATCCCCTTGCGGGACTTGAGCGGGCCGCCGTACACCACTTCGGTGACAACGTCTTCGCCGCGGACTTCTTTCACTTTCAGCTCGATCTTGCCGTCGTCGATGAGGATCATGTCGCCGACTTTCACGTCTTTATTGAGGGTCTTATAAGAGGTGCTCACGATCTCCCGGTTGCCCAGCAGCTCGCGCGTGGTGATGATCAGGGTTTGGCCGCCTTCAATGACGATGCCGGGTTCCATTTCGTTGACACGGATCTTAGGGCCCTGGAGGTCCTGGAGCAAGCTAATCTGGCTGCCCAGCTCAATGTTGAGCTCGCGCACGTTGTTGATGACTTTGAGGTGGTCTTCGTGGGTTCCGTGGGAGAAGTTCAGACGAAAAACGTCCACGCCTTCTTTGATCAGCGCACGGAGCATTTCCTTGGAGTTAGAGGCAGGGCCGACAGTGGCAACAATTTTCGTTTTGTTGAACGATTCTTTTTCTAGCATAAGGTTTAAAGGTATTTCATAGGTGAATGGTGTCGATAGGAAGCAGCGCGCATGACGATCAGAAGATGAAATTCGATTTGGATTTGAGACCTTCTAACGGAATGGAGGCAACTAACTGGATGGACGCGATCGGTTTGATCAATTGAATCAAGTGCTGATGAGCGTACTGTTCTTCCATGGCAGCCAAAATTATAAAATCGTAATGAGGAAATTCAGGGATTAGGAAATACTTTCCGGGATCGCCCTCGGAAGGCCTGTTTTTGAACATTTTCAATCGATTGAGCTGGGTTTCGTAGGCATAGTAAGAAAAGCTCTTTTCCTCGTTATTTTTGAATCCAACCACTAAATCGGGCTGTTTCACCAGTTGAATGCCAAGCACTTGATTCAACTCCCAGGCCAGCTTATACCCCTTGGCCGAAGCACTCAGTCCGAGCAGTTCAAAGTCAAATTCATAGTCGATCAGTAATTTGCTTTTCTTCATTTCCAGGGCCAGGAAGTGGGTTTTGACACCAAAGAGGCAAGATCAAAAAAGTTTGACAATATTGCCGCAAATCTCTTTATTTGCACAGATTTTTAAATCACTAAACCGTAAAAACATGTCTGAAATTGCACAAAAAGTAAAACAGATCATCATCGAGAAACTTGGTGTTGAAGAATCTGAAGTTACTCCCGAAGCGAGCTTTACCAACGATCTTGGCGCAGACTCTCTTGACACCGTAGAACTTATCATGGAGTTCGAAAAGGAATTTAATATCTCTATTCCAGACGATCAGGCTGAAAATATTTCAACGGTTGGCCAGGCGATTTCTTACCTGGAGCAAAACGTGAAGAAATAATTGGTAACTGCCTCTGTACAAACACACCCCGCTAAACATGACATTGAAACGAGTAGTCGTTACAGGACTAGGTGCACTCACTCCCATCGGAAATACCCTGCAAGAATACTGGGAAGGATTAAAAGCCGGTAAGAGTGGATGCGCTCCTATTACACGTTTCGATGCCACACACTTCAAGACCAAGTTCGCCTGCGAAATAAAGAACTTCGATATCGGCAACTTCATGGATCGAAAAGAGGCCCGCAAAATGGACCCCTTCTCGCAATATGCCATGGTGGCGGTGGATGAGGCCATAAAGGATTCCAACCTCCCGATAGCCGGTATAGACCTCGACCGCGTAGGCGTCATTTGGGGCTCGGGTATCGGGGGGTTATTAACCTTTCAGGAAGAAATGAAGACCTACGCCAAAGGCGATGGCACGCCTCGTTTCAACCCTTTCTTTATTCCCAAAATGATTCCCGACCTCAGTGCAGGTCACATTTCCATTAAATACGGCTTTCGCGGACCCAACTTCGTCACGGTCTCGGCTTGTGCCTCCTCTACCAATGCCATCTACGATGCCTTCACCTACCTGCGTTTGGGCAAAGCCGATATCATTGTCTCGGGTGGATCAGAAGCTGCTGTGTGCGAGGCAGGTGTAGGCGGTTTCAACGCCATGCGTGCCCTTTCAGAACGCAACGACTCACCCCAAACGGCCTCCCGTCCTTATGACAAGGAACGCGATGGCTTCGTGCTGGGCGAAGGTGCCGGTGCCCTCATCCTGGAAGAATACGAACACGCTAAGCGCCGTGGCGCCAAGATCTATGGCGAAATCCTCGGCGGCGGCATGTCGGCCGATGCCTATCACATCACCGCGCCCCATCCCGAAGGCGCCGGCATCACCAAAGTGATGCAATATGCCATGGAAGACGCGGGCATAACAGCCGACCAGATCGACTACGTCAACACCCACGGCACCTCCACACCCCTGGGCGACATCGGCGAAATTCGCGCCATCCAGAAAGTTTTCGGCGATCATGCCTACAAAATGAACATCAGCTCCACCAAGTCCATGACCGGACACCTGTTGGGCGCAGCCGGTGCCATCGAAAGCATCGCCTGTCTGCTGGCCATCAACCAATCGGTGATCCCTCCCACCATCAACCACTTCACCGACGACGACGACCTCGACAGCAAGCTGAACCTCACCTTCAACAAAGCCCAACAACGCGAAGTGAAGATCGCGCTGAGCAACACGTTCGGATTTGGAGGACACAATTTCTCGGTGATTCTTAAGAAGGTAGAGTAGCTTCGGGGAGTCGGCATTCAGGGAGCCAGTAGCTTATTCTCGGTATTCTAGTAGCCAGTATTCAGTAGCCAGTAGCCAGTAATCTTTCTCGGACTTCAGTAGCCAGAGTTTTATTCTCGGGAGTCATGGTCTCATTCTCAGACTTCGGGTGTCAGAATCCAGTGGCTAGAAATCAGTATCAAGCGACCCTGGGAGCGAGTTTTACTCTTAAGTAAATTCATATTACCGTGATTCCAGTCAAGTGTCGCTGACACGTAGTCCCCAACTTCTCGTGTCATCTTCTACCCCATCTATCTCACTGATATCTTCATTCACAACTACAGTTGTTATTCCCCAAGAACCAGCTCCTAACCCCCTGATCTTATCTGACTCCCAAAATCCGAAAACAAAGACTGTGATTACTGAAAATACTGACCACTGGAACAACCAGAACAAGCATCAGTTCCTGGATTCTGACTTTTGAAGTCCGAGAAAAAAGATCTTGGCTACTGGAATACTGAGAATAAGCTCCTGACTCCTGGCTCCTGGATTCCGACTCCTGAAGTCCGAGAAAAAGATCTTGGCTACTGACTACTGAATACTGGCTACTAGAATACCGAGAATAAGCTACTGACTCCTGACTCCTGGATTCTGGCTCCTGAATACCGAATTCCCAACCCCCTTGCGGTCCATCATTGTTATTTGCTAAATTAGCAGCCTGTAAATCAATTGATAGAAACGCTTGGTTTGGAAAATCCTCAAAATTCCGAAAGGAAAATCAACAACCGATAAGAAGCTGGTGGCGGCTATTGAAAACATAGCCGGTTTCACACCATCCAATCTCGAGCTTTACCGTCTTGCCACGGTGCACAGTTCCATCGCGAAAGAAAACGGGACCGGCTACAAGGAGTCCAACGAACGCCTGGAATACCTGGGCGATGCCATCCTGGGGGCGGCCGTGGCCGATTTCCTCTTTAAAAAATTTCCCTTCAAACCCGAAGGCTTCCTCACGGAGATCCGATCGCGCATTGTCAACCGCGAGGCGCTCAACCTGTTGGCCCGAAAGATCGGCGTCGCCAACATCGTGCAATACGATCAAAAGAACGCCCACCTGCAGCAAGTTATCCTGGGCAACACCCTCGAAGCGATCGTGGGCGCCATCTACCTGGACAAAGGCTATCTGCGCACCAAGAAATTTGTCATCGACAAGCTCATCAATCCCAACTATAACGTAGACGACCTCGTCAATTCCGACTCGAATTTCAAAAGCAAGATCATCGAGTGGGCACAACGCGAGGGCAAGGACGTGCGCTTCGAGATCCTGAACGTTAAAAAAGGACGCAATCACAAAGAATTCACGGCACAGGTGCTGGTCAACAGCGAGGCCAAGGGCACCGGCTATGGCAACAGCAAGAAAAAAGCGGAACAAGATGCTGCCTTCAAAACCTGCGAAATGCTGAATTTATTGAATAGCTGAGGCGTTATCTGCGCATATTCTGTATTGTTTTTCACTGAAATCGTAAGCGCTTGAAAATAGGAGGAGCCACCGTCAACCAGATCCCGTTCGACTGGGACCACAATTCTGCAAACATCATCGACGCCATCCACGAAGGCATCCGCCAACAGGTGAAGATCCTTTGCCTACCCGAGTTGTGCATCACCGGTTATGGTTGTGAGGACCTGTTCCTGAGCGACTGGCTGCCGGAAAGAGCGTGGCAGGAGTTGCTGCGCATCCGCGAGCATTGCGACAACATTACCGTGAGCGTTGGGTTGCCCATCCGCCTGGGCGCCATCACCTACAACGGCGCCTGCGTCATCAGTAACAAGACCATCAAGGGCATCACCCTCAAACAAAACCTGGCGCGCGACGGCGTGCACTACGAACCCCGGTGGTTCAACAACTGGACCAAGAACGAGACCCGCGAAGTGGACTACCACGGCGAAAGGATCGTTGTGGGCGACCTCATGTACACCATCGACGGCATCCGCCTCGGCTTCGAGATCTGCGAAGACGCCTGGCGAAAACACAACCGCCCGGGCTACCGGCTCTATGACCGGGGCGTCGACCTCATCTTCAACCCCAGTGCAAGCCACTATGCCATGGGCAAAAGCCTGTTGCGCGAAGATGAAGTGGTCACCGAAGGGTCGTCCAAGTTTCATTGCGTCTATGTGTTTGCCAACTTGCTGGGCAACGAAGCCGGCCGCATGATCTACGACGGCGACATCATCATCGGCCAGCACGGCAAGCTGGTGGGCGTGAACAAACGGCTTTCTTTCAAACCCTATAACCTCATGGCTACTGAAATCAATTTCAGCGAGCCCGAAAAGACAGAGATCCTCATCTCCTCCGACATTAAGGACAAAAACGAAGAGTTGGCCCAAGCGCTTTCCCTGGCCCTGTTCGACTATTTGCGCAAGAGCAAAGCCAACGGCTACGTGCTCTCGCTGAGCGGCGGCGCCGACTCCAGCATCTGCGCCGTGATGGTGGCCGAAATGGTGAAGCGAGCCGTGGCCGAACTGGGATGGGAAAAGACCCGTGAAGTCCTGAAACTCAAACCCCAAACGGAGCAATGGCAAGCCGCCGTGGGGCAACTTCTGACGTGCGCCTACCAGGGCACCCGGAACTCCTCCACCGACACCTACGTGGCCGCCGAAGAATTAGCTCGCTCCGTGGGTGCGGCCTTTCACCGCTGGGACATCGACGACGAAGTAAATTCCTACACACAAAAGATAACCCACGCCATCGGCCGTGAACTGAAGTGGGACACCGACGACATCACCCTGCAAAACATCCAGGCCCGCACACGGTCGCCCATCATCTGGATGCTGGCCAACGTGAAGCGCGCCGTGCTGCTCACTACCAGCAACCGCAGCGAAGGCGACGTGGGCTATGCCACCATGGACGGCGACACCAGCGGAAGCCTCGCCCCCATTGCCGGCCTCAGCAAAGTATTCATCCTTCAATGGCTGCGTTGGGCGGAGCAAGCCTTGCAACACGATGGCCTCAGCGCCGTGAACAACCTTCAGCCTACGGCAGAACTGCGCCCGCTCGAACGCCAGCAAACCGACGAGTCGGACCTGATGCCCTACCCCGTGCTGGCCGAGATCGAGCGCCACGCCATCCAGGAGCGCAAGTCGCCGCTGCAGGTGTTCGAGGCCATGAAGACCACCCACGAACCCGAGGTTTTGAAACGCCACATCCGGAAGTTCTTCACCCTCTGGACGGCCAACCAATGGAAACGGGAGCGCCTCGCCCCCTCCTTCCACCTGGACGACATCAATGTGGATCCGCGATCATGGTGCCGTTTCCCCATTCTTTCGTCGGGCTTTGCAGCCGAATTAGCCCTGCTGCCATAGGTCAAAACCCTTAAAAAGGGCCTTTTTTAAGCCTTTATTTTTTTTCCGTGAACACCCCCGGCGAACGCCGAGTCTTTCAATTAACGGACTATATTTGCCGGCTATGGCTATATTGAGTTACATCATTTGGAACGGCAGCCCGGAGATTTTCACCATCGGCCGCTTTCCCCTGCGCTGGTACGGTCTCCTGTTCGCACTGGCGTTCCTGATCACACAGCAAATCCTCTACTACATCTATAAAAAAGAAGGCAAGCCCGAACGCGACGTGGACACCCTCACCATCTATATGGTGATCGCCACCATCATCGGCGCGCGCATGGGCCATGTGCTGTTCTACCAACCCGAATTGATCTGGCAAAACCCCCTGAGCATCTTTCTGCCCTTCACCTTGCATCCTTTTGAATTCACAGGCCTCCAGGGGCTGGCCAGCCACGGCGCGGCCATCGGTATCCTGTTTGCCCTGTGGTTATATGCCCGGAAAAAGAAACCGGGACAAGCCTATTTCCAGGTCGTCGACCGCATTGTGATCCTCGTGGCCCTGGCCGGGGCGCTGATCCGGTTGGGGAATTACTTCAATTCCGAGATCATCGGTTTGCCTACAGAAAAGCCGTGGGGTGTTGTGTTTGTGAACCGCTTCACCGACGCCATCACCAGCCCTCGCCATGATCCCAATGGCGTGATCGAATCGGTCGAATACCAACGCAACGATTCGCTGCCTAACGGCCAGAACGGCCGGGTGCCGATGAACATCTACATCTTTTTCAAGAAGGGCACGTCGCCCATGCAGGCCGATGACTTTAGCGACCGCAAAGCCCGCGGCATTTTAGCCAACACGCTCTACGAATATTTCGACGCCACCGGCACCAACACGGTCACCAACACCGTCTCTCTCCCCGACGGCACGCTGGCGTCGCGCATTGTCACGTTCGGCATCGTGCGGCACCCCGCACAATTGTATGAGTCCTTTGCGTGCGTGATCCTCTTTTTCCTCCTGTTGTGGATCTGGTCGCGCTACAAGGAAAATCTGCCACCGGGCAGGCTGCTGGGGATCTTCCTCATCTGGTGTTTCGGACTGCGCTTTTTGTTCGAATACCTGAAAGAGCCGCAGGAAGCATTCGAAAACGACATGTTCCTGAACATGGGCCAGATCTTGAGCATCCCCCTGGTCGTGGCAGGCATCGGTATACTTTTGTGGTCCTTCCGGAAAAAGGACGCGGAGCCGACACCGGCCCGAAAAAACGAAGTGCAAAATTCCTGATTTTAGGAAAAGTAGCGTTAAACTTGTTTACACTAGAGTGGGTCTTAGCGTTACATGATGCGGGCAGTTTTCCTTTTTTTTGCATGCTTATTCTTCGCTTCGACGGTTTGGGGCGCTCCGGATGCCGGGGTGGTTGCCGATTCGCTGAAGCGTGCGGCTAAACGCAAGCCTACTCCGGCCGACACCACCGGCCACATCCTGCATGTGAACCGCATTTTTATTGTCGGAAACCGCATCACCCGCGATCGCATCGTGCTGCGCGAACTTTCCCTCAAACCCGGCGATACCATTTCCAGCGCCCAACTGGCCGCCGTGCTGGAACGCGACCGCCGCAAGCTCATCAACACCCGTCTTTTCAACACCGTAGAGCTGAAGCCCCTTGAATTCGAGGCCGACCACATCGACCTGCTCATCGACGTCAACGAACGATGGTATACCTTCCCGTCGCCCATCTTCGAACTGTCGGACCGCAACTTCAACGAATGGTGGCAAAATTATGGCCACGACTTCGACCGGGTGAACTACGGCATGCGGCTCTATCAATACAACGTGCGCGGCCGCAACGAAACCCTGCGCCTCACCGCCCAGTTTGGGTTCCAGCGAAGGTTCGAGATCATGTATCGCATTCCCTATATCGACCGGCGGCAAAAACAAGGGCTCATCATCAGTGCCGACTTCACGGAGGCCAAAAACCTAGCCTACAAAACGCTTGACCACAAACTGGTGTACGCGCAGGCAGAGCATGTCCTGAAGATCACCCGTGGGGCCAGCGTCGCCTATACCTACCGCGGCTCCTTCTACGACACACACGTCCTGAAAGCAGAATACCGCAGCACCTCCATCGCCGACACCGTGACCCTGCTCAACGCCGAGTACATGGGCAAGGATCAAACCGAGCAACAGTTTGGCGTGCTCTCCTATCAATTCACATCCGATCACCGCGATTACATAGGCTATCCGTTGCGGGGACACCATTTCACGGGTGGATTGGTCAAAGTCGGATTGAGCAAGAGCGACAATTTGCGCAAGTTCGAAATGAACGCGTCCTACTCCCGTTACATTGAACTAAAGAACAACTTCTTCCTCTCCAACAACACCGTGGGCTACTGGAGCACACCCAACACGCTGCCCTATTCGAACTACAGTGCATTGGGGTCTGGCCGGCAGTTTGTGCGGGGCTATGAGGGGTCTGTGATCGAGGGGCCCTGGTACGCGCTGAACAAGACCACGTTTAAGAAGCGAATCTTTTCGCACATCTATAATTGGAATGCTATGCCCATCCGGCAATTCCGGTACATTCCATTTTCTATTTATTTGAAATCCTATGCCGACCTGGGCTATGTACGAAACTACCCCAACTACACGAATAGCTACCGGCTGGCCGACAAGGTTATTTCGGGCGTAGGTTTGGGGATCGATGTGGTGGCTTCGTATGATGCGGTGCTGCGGTTTGAGTACAGTTTTAACGCGGAAGGCGGACATGGATTCTTCTTTAATTTGAAGCGGGAGTTTTAGGAACAGGAGCCAGAATCCAGGAGCCAGTGGTAAGAAGCTTGTTCTCGGTAGCCAGTAGCCAGTAATCAGTTTCTCGTTTCGTCTATAATTCGTTTGATTTTTTTTATCCGGATATAGCCGTTTACATTCTTTTACTTAGCCTATCCCGGGCGTTATTTCATGCTGGAACCTACTCCTTTGATGAAGACGCTGTCGTTAGCCATAAGTTTATTTTTGTGGAGCCTGTTGCTCTCTGCTCAAAGTTCGCCTGTGCTCATGGGCGCGCCGGCGGCGGGATGCGCCTATGCCTCCAG
>CBIHQM010000063.1:0-20398 GCA_966211885.1 uncultured Chryseolinea sp. | reverse complement strand
AGCGGTCGCCCGGTGAATGAGATGTCTTTGTCCATGACATAAAGGCCTAGTATATGCACGCATCTTTGAAGGTGAAAGGGTATAGGTGAGTGAGCTTGGCTTTAAGCGTATTGTTCGGAACCACAATATGCTATATAATATTTCGGAACACAATGTGCTATACAATATCTTGAATAACCCCGGACTTTAGTCCGGGGTACAGGCACATATTTTTTATGCGGGCTTTAGCCCTGACTTTTCCCTCTGTGCGTATCGCCGTCTGCCCAATCATCGGCGTTGTCAGGGCTAAAGCCCGATTGGACATAGCTTATGTACCCCGGACTAAAGTCCGGGGTTATTCATTATGCTTTTTCTATGCGAAAGATGTGTGCATAGACTAGGTCTAAGGCCAGGGGTATTCAGCCCCCGGGCCGACCTACTGGCATTTGCAATTTCCTAGTAGCCCATGGTCAATCCGGTTCCAGTTGTCTTGTAAGAATGTACTGATATCTTCCACCTCCCTCCCAGGGAGCACAATCCATTGTCGTAAGGTCTGAATTCAGGATTGTTGACGCGGAAAAATACATGCGATTGTTGTATATTCAGAATTGTGTCTAAACCAGCCTGACGAGCAAACCATTATTAAACAAATATGAACATGCCACGAATTTCTGTATTTCCGATGATCGTATTATTTAGCCTGGTATTCTTTGGTCACAAAGCTATTGGGCAAGTCAACGTTGAAAGCCAACTGAAAGATGTTATTGCCGACTGGTACAACAGTATCAGCAAAGGACAGATGGATCATTTTCGGGATTTGCTTACCGATGATTTCCAATTGATAGCCTTTGGAAACAGGTTTGACAAGAATCAAATTACAGAGATGTCTAAAGACTATTCCGACATCATCTATTCATTGACAAATGTTAGGACCAATGCTTCTGGAGACCTTGCTTTTATAACGTTCGATGTAGAAATGAAATGCAATTACAAAAACAAGCCCATCGTAGGCAGAGCCATGGAAGTCTATCTTTTAAAGAAAATTGCCAACCAGTGGAAAGTCAACACAAAGACCATTGTTATGATCGAAGATAAAAAATAGGGCAGGCGTTGCATCTGAACACCCCAATCCTACGCGCCAATGAGGTGGAAGTAGATGGATATCGGCATCATCGCAAAAATGATTGGCACAATAATCGAGAACGCCGTCCCCACAAATACCATCGCTCCATTATACTTGACATGGTTCAGCCCCAGGGACTGAAAAGCGCTTTTAAAGCCATGGAGCAAATGATAGAAAAGTGAAATGCAGCCAAATATATAGATGACCACAAAAACTGGGCTCTGGAATTTGTCGAGCATCATGGCGTATAGCGGTAATTCTTCTCCCTCCAGAATTTGATGGGTCCGATTGGGGATCCAGAAACTCGAAGTATGCACCACCAGGAACAGCAGGATGAGGGTGCCCAACAAGGTCATGCTGCGGCTTGACCACGTCACCTTTTCGGCAGGCTTCACGGTGTCGTACCCTACCGGCCGGGCTTTCCTGTTTTGTCTCCATAAGATCAGGGCGTCGATGATGTGGATCAGGAAGCCGATGATCAACACGATCTCCAACGTGCGGATAACCGGGTTTGTGCCCATGAAATGTGCCCAGTGTGTGAAGGTCACGCCTCCGTCGTTGTAGAAGATCATCGCGTTGATGGTGCAATGGACGACCAGGAAACTGATCAGAAACAAACCCGTTAGCGCCACCAGGAATTTCCTACCGATAGTGCTTCTTGTAAATTTTATAAACCATTCCATGGCGTGTGGGGTGTTAGTTTGAATCGCAACAAAAATACGGCACAACGCCTGATTCCCTATACTAAAAAAAATATTTTATCGGCAATGTCCAGTCCCTAAAATACGATTGTCATCCTGGATTGGGCTGGACCGAAAGGGTAAGGCCTTGGAAAAGGCCCCAGGGCGCCCGAAAAATTCTTTTAAAAAAAACATTCCGGATTTTGTCCAGATCGGCTAAGCCGGTTGTCTTCCTTTCAAAACAACAAAATTCACAAAAATGGAACCTAGATTAAATGCTTTTGAAAAGGGCCAAAACGGCATCAAGACCCTCTTTGGAATCGGTGGTTATTTGAAGAAATCGTCGATCGGAGTTCCGCTCCAGGAACTGATCCATTTCCGGCTATCGCAGATCAACGGCTGTGCCTATTGCCTGGACATGCACTATAAAGATGCGCGTGCCCATGGCGAGACCGAGCAACGCCTGTACGGCCTGAGCACCTGGCAGGAATCACCGTATTATACCGACCGCGAGCGCGCTGCCTTTGCCTGGGCGGAAGCGGTAAACGCTTGTCACGTTCCCGACGAGGTATATGCAGAGACAAAGAAACATTTCACAGAGGAAGAGATGGTCGACCTGACGCTCTCCGTGGGCGCGATCAACGTCTGGAACCGGATCAACATTTCGTTCCCGAATGCGATCGGGACCTATCAGGTGGGTCAGTTTGGTTGAGCGGCCAGGTAACACATTCACCAAAAAATTAAACAAAAACAACGTGAACGAATTTTTGATATTGATCCACCGGGATCTGAAAAGCAAAGATGCCAGTCCGTCGCCCGAACAAATGAAGGAAGCGATAAAACCTTTCCAGGATTGGGTGGGTGGCATTGCCGCACAAAACAAGCTGGTGGGCCCGCCCAAACGTTGGGATTTGGATGGACGCGTGGTGAAGAAAAACGATGTCGTTACCAACGGTCCCTATTCGGAAATCAAGGAGTCGGTGGGAGGCTTGCTCCTGGTGCGGGCCGAAAGCTATGACGAGGCTGTGGAGATCGCGAAAGGATGTCCGATCATTCAATGGGGCGCCACGGTGGAGGTGCGCATGGCCATCCAAGCTGTCTGACATTTTTTTGTAACTTGAATCGAAAAATAAACACGACCGATGAACGAATTCCTGATAGCGATCCACCGCGATCTAAAAAGCAAGGACGCGAGTCCGTCGCCCGAGCAAATGCAGGCGTCGATAAAACCGTTCCAGGAATGGATCGGCAAGCTCATCGCAGAAGATAGGTTGGTCAGTCCCTACAGGCGTTGGGATGGCGTGGGCAGGGTTGTGAAGAAGAGCGCCGTGACGGATGGCCCCTATGCCGAGATCAAGGAGTCGCTGGGCGGCTTGTTCGTTGTGCGGGCAAAGGACTATGACGAAGCGGTGGAGATCGCAAAAGGTTGCCCGATCCTGGAATGGGGCGCCACGGTGGAAGTGCGCATGGCCCTCGTCAGCGCCTGACTCGTAAAGGAAGATGTCCCGTCATCGTACTGGGCATTTTTATTCGCTCATGGAAGATCAAACGCTTTTACCTCATCTCTTCAGGACAGAGTACCGGAACATCGTTTCGGTACTCTGTTATTTATTTGGCATCCAACACATCGAGATCGCCGAAGACCTGGTGAGCGATACTTTTCTTTCCGCCACGGAACTCTGGAGCCTGCAAGGCGTGCCCGACAATCCCAGGGCATGGCTTTATGCGGTGGCCAAAAACAAAACCAAAAATTATTTAAAACGGAATTCGCTTTTTGAGAACCGGCTTTCAAAAGAGATAACGTACAGCGCCGACAAGTCGGAAGAAATGGAGATCGACTTGTCGGAGAAAAATATCGCCGACAGTCAACTGGCCATGATCTTCACCATCTGCAACCCCTGCAATGCCCCGGAAGCTCAGATCGCCCTCGCGTTGAATTTGTTGTGTGGGTTTGGTGGGCAGGAAATCGCAGACGCATTTTTGACCAACAAGGAAGTGATCTATAAGCGCATCAACCGCGCGAAGGAGAAATTGAAGGAAGCCAACATTAAGATCGAGCAACCCACCGTTGCAGAAATAAACGACCGGTTGGAAACGGTCTTAAAGACGTTGTATTTATTATTTTCCGAAGGGTATTATTCTACGTCACAAGATACGCCGCTGCGCAAAGACCTCTGTAGTGAGGCGATGCGGCTCACGATTTTGCTGATCGAGAACAAAGCCACCAACAAACCCGCCGCCAATGCGCTGCTGGCGTTGATGTGTTTTCACGCCTCGCGGTTTGAAGCGAGGACAAACGAAAAAGGAGAAGCCATTCTATACGAGGACCAGGATCAAACCCTTTGGAACAAAGAGCTCATCGAAACCGGGAAAACTTATTTAAATCGCGCGTCTACCGGCGATGAACTCACCAAGTATCACCTGGAAGCCGGCATCGCCTATTGGCACACCCAAAAGGAAGACACGGCCGAAAAGTGGGAGAATATTTTGTCGCTCTACAACAGCTTGCTCATCCTGGAGTATTCGCCGATCGCCGCATTGAACCGGACGTTTGCGCTTTCGAAAGCCCATGGAAAGAAAGTTGCCATCCTGGAAGCAGAAAAATTAAAGCTCACCGACAATCCGTTTTACTTTTCCCTGTTGGGCAATCTCTATTCGGAACTGGACAATGAAAAAGCCATTCAGCATTTTGAGACAGCGCTCGGCCTGACGAATTCGGCGGGGGATAAACTAACGTTGGCAAAAAATATTCAGCGGTTGAAGGAGGCGAAAGCGGTGAACAACAAATAGGCTGAGAGCCTTTTCTTCGCAGGTCTTTACTGAAGTCAAAACGTCTCCGATGCAGCCAGGTAAAATCCGGATGACTTGTCGCCGAAACCTATATCGACCGCGAGATTTGTGCGGGTTTTCTTATCCACCATGATCCGGAGACCCACACCGTAGCCCGGCTTTATCGATTGCATGAGTTTTAGCGATTGTTTCGGGTTGCTGGCCGTGGTGGCGTTTACAAACAGCACGCCTCCCCAAATGCCGCCGCAGGGAGAGAGCGGGAAACGGTACTCGGCTTCACCATACATGAGATTGTTGCCGCGAAAACGTCCCTGCGTGTAGCCGCGCGCACTCCGGCTCCGTTGATCGTAGGCAGTGGCGGGCAGGATCATATACGGAAATTCGCCTTCGGGCGAGAAGTTCCCCATGAACCAAAAGGCCATAAGATGGCGCGGATTGCGGGCCGACAACGGGTGGAAGCTTCGCCACTCTATGGAGAAAAAATTTGCTGCGTTCTTGTTCCCCAATAGTTTCATCGAACCGCGCCAGCTGATCATCAGGAAGTGCCCTTTGTAAGGATTGATCATGTTGTCGCGTGTATCGGAGATCAGGTTGATGTTCAAGGCCGATGAATAATATTTATTCGTATCGAATCCGTAAGCTTTGTTGTAGGCATAGTGGCTGGTGATCACCGTGTCGCCGGGATTCAACCGGAGTTTTTTGTCGTCGATTTTAAAGTAGTAGTCGAGGTAGTATCCAACGCCCACATAAAAGGCTTTGCCGATCTTGAAGGAGGCCGATTGATAGAAGCGCAGAAAGTTAAAGTTGATAGGCTGTGCGAGCGAATCGTCGGACGTTTCCTGTCCTGCGAGGTTGAATTGATAATCGAGTACGCCTCCCTGGGGAGCATTCGTCCCCAGGCCGTACGTGGACTGTGAGAAAATGAGGTAGCGCCAATCGCCTGTGAAAAAGATGTTGTTGTTTTTTGTATAGATATTGTTCTTTAGCAGAAACAACTGTTGGTTTTTGGAAGTGAACTGAACGCTGCCCGACAACATGGAATAGCGGGTTTCGACACCGGGAAGTTTGAAGGCATATTGTCCGCCGACGCCCAACATAAAACCGGTTGCCGGGTTGGAGCCAATAATCGGGATGAGCAGAATGGACCCGGCACCGCTGGTATCGATCTTAACCGGTTTGTGCATCGCTTCCCGAAGCACACCGGGAAGATCACGTTGAACACAGATGGTGTCGGCTGTAGTTGCCGGAGGCGCTTGCGCCTGGAGGTGGGCGTGAACCCACAGTCCTGGCAGGAGCAGGAAGATGCATTTGATAAAAAGCCGCAGGGTGCTGGCAGGCATGGGTTGGAGGTTGGACGTGCTGGGCAAGATCAGATATTCCCTATACGGGTGCCAGGTAGGGGGTGATACCTTGCGTGTGCAGCGGCTTCTTGTTGTGTCTTTTTATTTTTTTGCCAGTACCGGGTATTTTGCAAAGATCATTTTCACCGCCGTCTTGATGTTGCTTTCTCTCTTTTCAGGAGATGCATTTTCGTTCAGCGTCTTTGTGCCCCGTCCTTGCCATACTAATTTTTCGCTCGCCTTATCGATCACGTTCACGAAGAGCGTGCCGTCGGTATACGTATTGTAATTAATGTTCGTAGTGGAGAAGCCTCCGCCATAGCCATACCGGCCATACATACCACCCGTATTGGTGGCGGTGGCTTCGGTTCTCTCTTTTGCTTTCACTTGGAGGTCGACCAGCGCATCGGGAGTAGTGGACTTCGTCATGCCCCGGGCCGCCATTTCGGCATCTACCGCCTGCATCATTCTGTCGCGATTCAGATCACCCACCGGCAGTTTCAATGTTTCTTCGGTGTAAGCATAGGTCTTGTACTTATTAAAATCGACGGTCTTATCGTAATCATAGCTTACGGTAATCGAACTGCAGGCTGTGGCTGCAAAAAGAAAAATGGCTAATTTTTTCATATCGTTGTTATTGGTTTAAATGGAAAATTTGATGGGTTAACCCGATCATGTTTTATAGGCCGCCTGAACCCCTTGCGCGACGCATACCCCGCGTTGGGACTTACGACACAGCGCCTGATTTAAAGATAGCCGCCTTTAAACACCCAGATAAGTTACATGACGTTAATTAACGGTTAAGTGGAGGGGCTTTTTAACCTGATGGGAGCCGTATCGTTCAACCCAGGCTTTAGCACTAGTCTATGCATGCATCTTTCGAAGAGCAAAGAAATGAAATGAATAACCCCGGACTTTAGTCCGGGGTACGTACGCCATATCCAATCAAGGGCTTTAGCCCTGACCACGCCTATGATTGGGCAGCCGACGATACATACGGAGGGAAGGTCAGGGCTAAAGCCCGTCATAAATAGGTGTCTATACCCCGGACTAAAATCCGGGGTTATTCAAGATATTATATCGCACATTGTGCTCCGAACAGTAAGCTTAACACGAGCGTTGCTCACTCATCTATACCCTTTCTTTCAAAAGATGTGTGCATAGATTAGGGCTTTAGCCTGGCGTTAATATGAATACCTTAGCCTGGAGGATAAGGATAAAACACTTCATCATCAGGGCTTTTGCCCTGACTGCATTCGACCTTTCTAAGAGAGTTAACGCATGAATAGGTGCATAGACTAGATGATCGTCTATATTTCACTTTTTCAGCATGGGAAGCTCTTCATACAACCCCATCCGAACCACGACATTGATCACGTCTTCGATCTGGTAAAATCGGGCGGCAACAGAGGTCGAGATACTTTTCTTTAACAAGGCATAGTATTTCTCTCGAAGCATCAATTCGTTTTTTTGAATGGAGGCGCTTTCCTCTACC
Source organism: uncultured Chryseolinea sp. (assembly GCA_966211885.1). Lineage (GTDB taxonomy): Bacteria > Bacteroidota > Bacteroidia > Cytophagales > Cyclobacteriaceae > Chryseolinea. Next base: position 12,991 of record CBIHQM010000063.1, on the reverse strand, counting down.
AGCTTGTTTGTGCTCGCATCATCCAGTTTTTCATAGTTGTCGACATAGGATTCGATCAACCTTATTCTGCGGAGGGCAAAGGGTGAGCGTTCCTTTTCGTACTCCTCATAGACCGGCCAGAATTTAGCGGCGTCATCTTTGGTCATGGTTAAAAATTCGGCGACGATGGATTTTTTCTCGGATTTAAATGCATTTCGAATCAGTTCACCTTCCGAATGCTGGGCATAGCCGGAGACACAGCAGAAAATGAAGGAAAGTAGTGTGATGTTCTTTTTCATGACGTTCGGGTTTAAGTGTTTAGGTTCGTAAGGGTGTGACCAATGTGATGAAGATTGCCTGACCTGTCAGAACGTTTTTGAAATGGATAGCAACACAAAGGGATCTTCAAAACCGATGTTGTATAAGTAGGTAGTAAACTCCCAGTTTTTTACCCCCGCGCCAATCATGAGCCCCCGTTGAAGATCCAGGGCAGTCTCATACACCCGGATCCGTTGAGCGCTGATGCCAAACCAGAGCCAATCCGTCGGGGAGTAGGTGAAGTCGGTCCAGCTGTACAAGTAGTGATTTTCGGAGCTTTGGAAATCAAGATAGACTTCTCCCTCCGTGTACAAAGTAAACCGCTTGAAGTTCAAGGTGACCTCGAGGCCGGGGGCCATGCCGTCGGAGCGCCCGACCACTGCGCCTAGCATGGGCGTGATGGTGTACTCCAAGGCATTGCCACCTTTGAAGTTATAGCCGGCCCATGCTGAAAAGGTTTGGCGGTCTTCATAGTTATAGCGGGCTTCCAGGTGTAATTTGTTTTTGTCGGCCTGGAACAAGGGCAGCACAAAGAAATCGTCGGGGATAAAATAGAAGTTAGCGTGGGCATTGAATTCCCAAGCCGGGGGATCGGCAGCGGGGGCGCCTTGCGCGAACACAGCGGCGATGCCGAAGCAAAAGAAAGGTAAAAGACAACCTCCTCTCATCCTCCCAAAAGTAAAGTGAGTGCTACCATCAACAATCCGATGCCGGCATAGATCACGGCGGTGGGGAAACGGCGAAAGCCAGCATAGCCTGCGAGGATAAAGCCACCGATGAGCAATAGAAAAACAGCCACACCATTCGACACCCGCAAGGCGAGGGCAGCGTCGTGAAAAAACAAAAAGGGGAGTGCCACGGGCAGGGTGCAGAGAAATACAAGCAAAAAGATCTCGACCCCGACGACCAGGTCTCTCCAGGTGAGCAGGTATTCTTTTGAGGGCGGTGATATTTTCTTCAACCGGTCGCCAAGCCGGTCCAACTCCTCATCGGTCAGCAGGACGGCAACCAGCGGTGGAAGTTCTTCCTTCAGCACGACGCGTGATGCTGTTTTACTTTCTGCATGCGTCACTTTTTTCAGGATGGTGAGGCCATGTCCCCGTTCCAGCAGCGCATTCATCACAAACATAATGGCATCCACCAACCCCCAGGCCACATTGCATCCCAGGGCTGCCCAAAGCAGTTCCCGGATTTCCTGCTTCCCGTCGGAGGCCACGCTGATGGCGCCGGTGAAGCTCAACACCATGATCAATCCGAACAGCACTTCAGAAGTCCTGTCGACTGGGTTTAACACGGCGCCTCTTTTGACGACACCTTTCCAAAAATTCTGATTGTCCGTCATACAGCAGGGATAAAGTAAAGCATGGTGCCCATGATGATATACACGATGATCAACTGAACCCCCTTATACCAATTGGAGCGCCCGTCGCCAGCGACAACACCGGCCAGGATCACAGCGAGGAACAAGGCCAAGATCAACCCTCTTGAAAAGGAGAGGGTCAATTGTTGGGGACCGACGAAGGTGCTGAGGATGACCAACAGCGGTGCAACGAAGAGCGCGATCTGGATCGAGCTACCCAGCGCAATGCCGATGCTGAGATCCATTTTGTTTTTGGAGGCCATGATCACGGCCGAGATACTTTCGGCGGCACCTCCCACGATGGCGAGAAAAATGATCCCGATAAACACACTCGACATGCCCAACACTTTTCCGGTTTCCTCCGCAGCCCCCACCAGCACTTCGCTCATGAAGGCCGCCAAAACCGATGCAACGAGCAAGATGGTCACAGCAAGAGACAGCGACCATCTTTTTTCGTGTTCCTCCTCATGGTCCGATGCGGCTTCGCTTCTGAAAAAATCGGGATGTGTCTTGATCATGAAAATGAGATACAGCACATAGGCCACCAGCAACACAATGGATACATTCAGGTTCAATAAATTTTCAACCGCGATGGGGAACTTGTCGGCCGCGTAGCCGTGGAAGGCGCTGGGGATGGTGAGACTGATCACGGCCATCATCATCATGGAACTGTATACCCGAGCACTGGTGGCATTGTAGTCCTGGTTGTGAAATCTGGCGCCTCCCACTAAAAATGACAAGCCCATGGCCAGCAACAAATTGGCGAGTATCGCTCCCCCCAGCGAGGCCAACACCATCTGGTGTAATCCTGCTTTCAGCGCAATGGTGGCAATGATCAATTCCGGAAAATTGCCGAAGGTTGCGTTGAGCAGTCCGCCGATGGCATCCCCCGTATACGTGGCGAGTTGCTCGGTTGATGTTCCAATGAGCCGGGCGATGGGAATGATGGAGAGGGCGGCCGAGAAGAAAATCAGTGGCGCGGTCGCATGGCCGGACTCGAGAATAAAGGTTACCGGAATAAAAACAAACAACCAATGGATGCCGGGTTTTAGTAAATTTTTCATGGTGCTGTTTATTTTAACCTATGGTTTTATGGATCCGTTTTTACGGGCTTACTGGGATTCAAATACATTTTGTACCGGAGCTGGATCACGTTGTCGTTGCTGATAAAATCCCCGTCGATTTCATTGCGTGACGATTGGCGGGTGTAGATCAATTCAAACCGGTGTTTGTAGTTTAGCCGGTAGCCCAACCCGATCCTGCCGCGCCGGCGATTGGCATAGCGTTCGTCCACCTGGTCGTCCATCACAATAAATTCTTCGTAGTCCACAATGCCATACCACAGGTTGTCGGTGAAGAGATTGGGTTGGTTGATACAGATGTAGGCTTCGGCTTTGATGCGGGTGCGGTTGCTGATGTCCCAGACGTCATTCTCAACCTCTCTGAAGTAGCGCTGCTGATACCGCAAGAGGATCCGGGTGTCGATCCGCTTGTTTTGCGTAATGTAAAAGCGGGCACCGACGATCGGCGAGATCTCAAACGAGTTGCTTCCCTCTTTCTGGAGCGTATACCCCAGCGGTACTTCCGCCGTCAGATCCATCCATCTCGAAAAAGTGTATTCAAACGTGGGGCTCACACTGAAACTTCGCCATTTGAAATCCTGTGTTAAGACGGTTTGATAGGTTGCCGAAACCTCGAACAGGAACACATTTGCAAAGGGATAGTCCAGCTGATAATCAAACCAGAGTTGCTCGTGACGTTGCGCACGGCCTTGCATTTCCGCTATCAAAAGAAGAGCAGTCATTATGCAGATGCGTTTATACATGCAGCAAGGGTCTTTAGCATATGATTTACTTTTGAAGGATCTACAATAGGGTTAGCTGGATACGCGCTTGAAAGAATTGTGTGACGCCTCTCAAATTGAATCGATCCAGGACCCCGTATCCATACGCCAACTCGAGCCGCACATCCTTGGAGAGATACCAGTTTACCATGGGCGTAAGTCTCCAGAATTTGCCACCCTGGATCACCCCGTCGTTCAGGTCGAGATTGGAGAACCTGAGCAAGACTTCCCACGCGCCTAGCCCGCCTTTAAAAACAGGTCGGGCAACGGGTACAAATCCAAAAATACTCGTCGCCGTATTGTAGGGGCGCGTCTCGCCGGTGAGGATACACATGGCCACCAGTTCACCGCCATAAAATATCTTACTAGCTCCTTCCGGTGAATTGAATTGGTGGAGATAATATTCGGAACCGAACATCCACGAGCCTTTTCTGAAGTAGACCTCAGCCCCAAAATGATTTGAGCCGGTAGACGAGAACTTGTCCGTGTCGAGAAAATAGGGAGCGGGATTTGCTTCCGGCCGGGACTTCAAGCGGATTGCACCGTCGACGGGTTCTCCATATCGGTAGTTAAATCCAACATGGAAAACGGTTTTGTCGGGCTGTGAATAGAGCGGCAGCCACCCGACGCGTCCGTCCAATTGCCATTTGTAGGTCGAGAATGATTGGCCTTTTGAAAGCCAATCGGTGTACACGCCGAGGTTCCAAAAGATGCGTTGCTTCGGAAGGAAGCCAAGCCATTTGACACCATCGGCCAGAATGGGAATGACGTCGAGCGCCATTTGTCTCTCCAGGCCCCAACCAGCATAACCGTTCATGACTTTGTTCATGGAGAATCCTTCTTTGGTACGGCCGATAAAAAAACTGCCCCACAATTCGGGCACACCGACCATGAGACCGGTCTCGCGCACCAACCAGGAATCGCTAACACCATCGTACATAAAACCAACCTTCCAACTGAAGGCCCTCTTTGTTTTAAATTGTCCGCTGGCCACCAGTCGGAAATCACGGACTTTAAAGGCCGACTTCACCTCATATCCTGCTGAATCGGCTTGCCGCTTGCTGTTGCTGTCTTGCGCGAAACCTGCAAACTCATAAAGGAAACCTCCGCCCGCCTTAAAGGTGGTGATCTTTCCCGGAAACAATCGCCACCGCTTGTCTCTCCATTTTTTTGGAACGGTGTCCGTATTAACAACCTCCAGCATTTCCCCCATGGTTCCGTCTGGAATGTATTGCGTCGTATCCTGGCCATAGGAGGTTAGTGCGATCATTGCCATGATGCTCAACAGGTATGCGTTTCTGATGGCATGCGTTCGCCGTTTTTTTTTCCTCATTCCAGGATCGATTTTATAAATGGTTCATAAGAAAACCCACGCGTCGCTATGTCTTGCTGTGATCTGGCTTCCCGCCACCAATGATTTTCAAAGGCGTTAACAACGCGTACGCTCCTAGAGTATACCCAGCGGTGTAATAAATCCAATCGTAAACCTGCCAGTGTTATAGTCCGCTACACCAAACCGGGTTTTTGCATAGTCAGAATACTTATACACCCGACCGACCCAGTTGGCGAAAAACTTGAGATTCAAATTATCCCATGGATAAAACTCAATGGCTGGAATATATCCCCAGGCCGTTCGAATGTGTTGTTCACCCGTTGTATTTTCAGGATCATTGAAACTGTTCCTCCACTGGGCAATGTCCATCATGCCCACAAAAGTGAGATGTAACTTTGGCGTGATCATGTAGCGAAGATTGATCCAGTGGCCGATGTAGCGCGTGTTCGCTAAGGCATAGGGATAAATGTTATCCGGAACGGTTTGACTCACCAGGCCGGTCCGGTCCAGTTGCTCGTCGCTCCATTTGAAATCATAAATAAATCTGAATTTATTTAAAGTGAACTCATTGCCCAGGGCGATGTAGTTCATGTTGGCATTGCTGGCTTCGTTGAATAAGGAATATGACCATATGGTTTTGATCTTGCCATCCAACAGGCTTCCACGCCAATTCACCACGAATGCCAAAGGCGCCTTTGACTCGGTGAAGTTGGGTTGCGTTCCATATAATTCGGTGAAGGTTTTTGTTCTGGAATCCAGTACCTGGAAGGTCCATTGGTTCCGTTGACTGGGTGTGTAGGTAGCGCCTACCCCCGTCAGGAAGTTGTCGGCATACTCGACAATGTCGGAGTATTCATAGATGTCAATCGGATTCCAATCAAATTCCCAGGCGCCCCAATCGGCGCACATCTTGCCGGCCGAGGCACTCCATTTTTCCGATATGTCGAAACGCAGGTAGGCCAGGTCGACCGAGCGGCTCAGGTTGTCGACGGACTCCGATGTTTGTGCCCGCGTATACCGGTCGCGAAAACGGAAGAACACTTTGTCGTGAACTTTACCTCGTATTTCCAACCTGAACTGCTCGTTGCGGAACCGGGTTTTCATGTAGTCGCCATCCTGAAATTCGTTTCGCAGTGCGAAATTCATGTTGGCAATCACGCTGACGTCCCGAAGCAATCCTTGTTTTGCTTCTGGGATCAACGTGGGGTAGTAGGTGGTGTCGCCCATCTGGCGTTCCTGTTTCTGCGCCCAAAGCGTAGCGGGGAGCAGGAAGAACAACAAGAGCCATTTTATACGTATGGATGATTTCATAACTTTTGGTTTATAAGATCAATGGATGATGTAGAGTCGTTCCATTCCGTTACAGTTTCTGTCCCGTCAAAGCAACCGGATCCATGAGCTTCTTGATCTGATCTTCGGTCAGCAGTTTCTTTTCGCGGATCAGTTCAAGAATTCCCTTACCACTTTGAAGCGCTTCTTTTGCCAGCTCCGTTGTTTTTTCATAGCCAAGAACTGGATTCAGCGCCGTCACAATGCCCACGGTCGTTTCTAAGTAATGCTTTAGGACCTTTTCATTCGCGGTGATGCCGTCGATGCAGTTTTTGCGGAACAAGGGCATCAGCTTATAGAATAGCGCTTGCGACTCCATGATGGAAGTGGCGACCACGGGTTCATAGGCATTGAGTTGCAGGAGCCCATCCCGCGATGCGATCGTCACCGTGGCATCGTTGCCCATCGCTTTGTAGCACACCTGGTTCATCACCTCGGGCATGACGGGATTTACTTTTCCCGGCATGATGGAGGAGCCCGGTTGCAATGCCGGCAGGTTGATCTCAAAAATTCCGTTGCGTGGACCTGACGTAAGGAAAATCAGATCGCTGCTGATTTTAGAAAGCGTGACCGCCAGGTTTTTATACGCAGAAGAAAACATGACAAAGGCTTGCATGCTGCTCGTAGCGGCGATCAGATCTTTTGGTCCAACGATGGGTTTGCCGGTGATCTTGGCAATTTGTGCGATGCATTTTTCGGAGTAACCGGGCGACGCGGTCAGCCCCGTGCCAATGGCGGTGGCGCCCATGTTCACTTCGTATAGATAAGATTCACTTTTGCGGAGGGCATCGATGGCAGCGTCAAGTTGAGCGCCAAAGGCATGAAATTCCTGTCCCAACGTCATGGGCACGGCGTCCTGACCTTCGGTGCGGCCCATCTTCACCAGGTTTTTAAATTCTTCGCCTTTTTTGTGAAACGCCTGCGACAGCAGCTCTGCTTCTTTGATCACTTTGTCGTTGTGTAAGATCAAAGCAATATGAATGGCCGTGGGGTAAACATCGTTTGTCGATTGCCCCATGTTCAGATCGTCGTGAGGTTCGATAAATTGGTACTCGCCTTTTTTATGGCCACTCATTTCGAGCGCAATATTGGCCAGCACCTCGTTGGCATTCATATTGGCCGATGTGCCCGCGCCACCCTGGTAGAGGTCGGTCAGAAATTGATCGTGATATTTTCCGTTGATGACCGCCTGGCATGCTTTCTCAATAGCGTCCATGCGTTCTTTTTTCATCCGTCCCACTTCGGTGTTGGCGCGGGCAGCGGCCAGCTTCACGATGGCATAGGCCTTGACGTAGTCGGGATAAAAATTGGTTTTCACCCCGCTGATCTGGAAATTTTCCAGCGCGCGAAGCGTTTGAACGCCGTAGTAGGCATCGGCCGGGATTTGCTTTTCTCCCAGCAAGTCTTTTTCGGTGCGGGTCTGTTGTGCCTGGGTGTACTGCCAGCTGATCAGCAGCAACAAGGATAATAGGGTTATGGATTTCGTCGCTTTCATTATGTTGGGTTTTTGTCTTTATGATAAATCACACTGCCCTGGAAGCATTGCGCCCAGAGGATGGATCTGAGCGCAATGAAATTCAGGGCATCGGGTCGGTGTTTAGTATTTAAAGAAAATATCCTGAAGCTGCTTTTTGTCTTTTGTCCTCGTCAGGGCAAGCATCAAGAGTACCCTGGCTTTCTGTGGCGTCAGGTCATCGGAAACAATGGTGCCCAATTCGTCATCATTGATCTCATCGTGCAGCACGACCCGGCCGGAAGGCGCCCGGCTTGCGCGACAAATAACCACGCCCGCCTTCACAGCGCGTTTCACGGCGTCCATGTAGGCTTTGTTGAAGTTGCCATTTCCCACACCGGCGATAACGATTCCGTCAACCTTTTTGCCCACCAGCATATCGATCTGGTCGGAGGGTGCGTCTGCATACATGTACACGATATCTACCCGGGGTAACTTTGTGTCGGCGGTCAATACAATAGGCTTTTTGGGGTTCACTTCGCGATCGGAAGATGAGTAATATTCTACCCGGCCATCATAAGCCTGTCCAACGGGACCGGTATTGGGAGATCCAAAAGCATTTGTCTTTGTCGTACTCAACTTCATGACTTCCCGGGCATCGTAGATGCCTTCATTGAAGCTCACCAGTACGCCCCTGCCTTTGGTGGCAGGATTGATTGCTACGGTGATGGCATCATATAGATTCTTCGGACCATCTGCACTAATGGCTGTCGCCGGGCGCATGGAGCCGGTGAGGACAACCGGTTTGTCGGAGGGGATGACCAGGTCGAGAAAATAAGCCGTTTCTTCCTGAGTGTCGGTGCCGTGGGTGATGACGATGGCATCGGCTTCATTTTTTGCAAAAATCTCATTGGCGCGAATGGCCAGTTTCTTCCAAATGTCGACGGTCATATCCTGGCTGCCAACCGAGGCCACTTGTTCGCCAGAGATGCTGGCGATTTTCTTCACAGTAGGTATGGTGCCGATCAAATCATCGATGGGAATTTTCCCTGCCGTATAGCCGGCCCGGTCTGAAGAGGCTCCTGCGCCGGCGATAGTTCCGCCGGTGGCTAAAATGATTACTCTTGGTAATTGTTGCGCCTGAACTTGTGCCATCAAGGTCAGGAATGCTAGGAGAGTGAGTAGTTTTTTCATGGTTTGTTTGTTAGGGTTTTTCGATCAGCGTAGAATTCCATTCGTGTGGTCTGGAATTTTATTTTTTAGTAGCGGTACATTCTTACATTACAAAAGGACGGATTGCAACAGCAAGCCCGCCAATACCGAAGCGATGGTGGTGACGATGCCCGGTAACATGAAACTGTGATTCAACACGTATTTCCCAATACGCGTCGTGCCCGTGCGATCGAATTGGATAGCCGTAAGCAAAGTTGGATAGCCTGGAATAAAGAAGTGGCCGTTGCAAGCCGGGAAGATGCCGATCAGGTAAGCCGGCGACAATCCGAGCGAAAGCCCCAGCGGCATCAGCGCCTTTGTGGTGGAGGCCTGGCTGTACAACAACATGCTCAGCAAGAACAAGGCAACGGCGAAGAGCCACGGGTAAGCCGCCACTACTTCGCCCAGCGTATTTTTGATGACTTCAAAATTGTGGTCCATAAACGTGCTGCTCATCCACACCACACCAAACACAGCAATCGTGGCCTGGCCACCCGACGCAAACAAACTTGCCTTGGTCACTTTTGCCGCCGTGGTGTTGGCAAACAGAATGATGAGCCCGGTGGCCGACAGCATGATCATCATGATCATGGAAGGCATCTGCAGTCGTCCCGCGGCATTCACCGCGAAGCCGGGTGTGAACCCTTCTCTACCGGAAAACTCCGGCAATAGATCCGGGAAAGATCCCAGGAGCACAACTGCCGCGATCGCCAACGCAAAGATCACGACCGACTTGATGGCGCCGGGCGCTAACGTGGTGGTGGTCTTCTCTACGTTGCCTTCGAGATTTTTCACAAACGCAGGGTCCTTCATGCGTTCCAGGAATTCGGGATCTTCACTCAGCTCTTTGCCGCGTTTCCAGACAAAGAGAATGCCCACCATCACCCCGATGAGTGTCGAGGGTATGGCGACCATCAGTATTTGTGCGAGTCCGGCCCCGGTGCCACTCAGCACGGAGAGCAACGCCGCCGCCGCTGCTGAAACGGGGCTGGCCGTGATGGCCATGTGCGACGCCGTCACACTCATGCTCAAAGCGCGTTCCGGCCGTATCCTATTCTTTATGGCGACTTCGGCAATGATGGGCAGGATAGAATAGGAGATGTGCGCCGTGCCGGCAAAGAGCACAAAGGCGTACGTCACCAGCGGCCCCAGCAGCGTGATCTGTCCGGGATGTTTGCGTAGTATTTTTCCGGCGATATCGACCAGGTAGTCCATACCGCCGGCTGCCTGTAGCGCCGCTGCGGACGTCACCACGCTGAGGATGATCAACATGACTTCCAACGGTGGGTCGGAGGGCTTCATGCCAAAAGCAAAGATGAAGATGAGCAAACCGATCATGCCCATCACCCCCAGGCCAATGCCCGACATGCGAGCACCTATGAAGATGCAGGCCAACAAGATCACCAATTGAATCGCGAGATACATACCAAACGTTTTGCTAAAGCTGAAGTCAAATTGTGATCAAAGGAGAATCGCTCTCAATAAAAGGCAAACCCAATGTTGAGCGAGAAGAACGATTGAGCTGACTTCAATTCGTTGCCGGCTTGAAATCCCTGCATGTATTTCAACGACAAGTGAAGGGCCGTCATGTCCGACAGTTCATATTGCACACCGATCTCGGGTTGCAGCGCGAAATTCCAGGCCTCGAGCTCGACCGTATACAAGTTCATGTCGGTGTTGCGTCGTGAATACATGGTGCCGATACCGAGGGTGACAAACGGTTTCATGGGTTCTTCCGGACTCAGGAAATAGGTACCCGTAACCAGCAAGGGAATGTTGTTGCTGTAGCGATATTGTTTTCCCGTCAGCGAGATGTTGTCGACGGTGTAGGTGTCCTTGGGCTTGGACTCGTAGAACGTGTTCATTGACGCGGAGAATCCGATGGCGATGTTGTCTTTCACGGTATAACGGTAGTCGAACGAGATCCCGCGAAAACTGGTTTTCCCGATGAAGCTGTTGAGATCTCCCGTGGGCTGGGCGATGGAATAGCTGACGGCAAAATTATTTTGAGCCATTAACAGGGTGCAGGCACAAATGCCAAGCAGGGTGAGGATGATTATTTTTTTCATGGCGGATGGCATTAGTTGGTTTTCAAATAAGGCGATTGGGCAAAGGCCTGGTGTATCGCGTCGGTGGCACGCGTGATGTCGTAGTAGCCGGTAAGCAGGCCGTTGCCGGCCGCTGTCCATACTGCTTGCGAGCGATTGATCGGGCTGTTGGCTGCCTGACTGGGATCGGCGAGCACCATGAGCAAGGTTCCCGTGGTGTAGCTGCTCACGGTGTAATAAGGAGGATAGTACCAGCCCCATCCATAATACCACCAATCGTACCAATAGCTATAAAAGTATGTGGTCGACGAAATGCCCGCCGGTGTGAGCACCACATCCGGATCTTCATCGATGTCCACGCGTTGCCAGCCATATTTTTCCATGTCGCTTTGTATCGCTGCGAGAATGGGGGTGGCAAATGCGGGCAGCATGTATTCGTAGGTGGTGTCGCCCCGGTCAATGGTGACGTCCACGACAATCTTGTCGGGCATCGCAAACGTGGACTTTGCTTTAAAGTCATACTTCACATCGTAGCTCGTAGCCACAACGTCGGCATCTTCAACATAGTCGGGGCCTTTGGGGTAGCAGGCCCCCAACAGCACCATGATCGGCAGTACAGTAGCTAATTTTGTTTTCATACGTGGAAATTGTTTAGAGTTCATGTTCATATATAGAACCGGCATGCGCCGGTTTGGGATGATGTCTTATGTTTTATAGTCCAAACCGGTATTGAAGACCGGCGATCACCTGCTTGCGCGACCCGAGGAAGCCGTATTCACACCGTACCATCCAATGCTTGTTGTACTGGAATTGTGAACCGATAATAAAATTCCACATGTCCTTCGGGCGCTTGTCCAGCGAATATTGGACGGTGGCGTGCTTGTCGTCGTTGAGTGCTTCGTCGAGTCCGTTCAGAAATGTGCCGGCGGCATCGAGCGCGCGGTTGGCCGTTTCATACTTGGCCATGTTCACGGGATTCTTTTGCTCCACGGGGGTGAGGCCGCTCCACCAGGTGTCCACTTGTTGCTGGCTGCTCCCCACTTTGGCGATCCCATTGTCGACGCGGGCCTGCAGCCCGGTGATGTCGATCACCTCATTTAATTGGAGTGAGCCGGTAGTGCCCGAGTTGAGGTGAAGTCTGAAGCCTCCGACCCATAAGGCAATGTTGCGTTCGGGCTTTTTGAGTTTGAAGCTTTTACCAAGACGAGGTCCGAACACCGTGGCAAAGGCCGGTTTCTCCAACTCGGCGATATCGCTCCAGGTGAAATTCACATCGAGCGCCATCCATCCGCCGCCTACGCCAATGGTGGGTGTCAAACCGAACCCCAACGTGGACGCCTGGAAATTGGCTTTGGTATTCATCGACAACACGTTGCTCCAATTGCCATCGGCATCCGGGACGTATATTCCGAAATCCACGGCCGTGGAAGGACTGGCTTTGGCCAGGATCCCGTAGACGTTCAAAAAAGGAAAAAGCCAGATGTCCGGGCGAATATTCCAACCCGAGGCAGTAGACGTGGCGTTGTTAAAGCGGATGATCTCATCCACGTTGTGCAGGGGGCCATAGTTAAATCCAACTTGCAGGTTGTTGATCACCAGGTCGGACTGCTGCCACAGGTAGTTGACACCAATCCCGGCGGAGTACGGCAGGTTGAATCCCAACGCTGCAGCCTTCTTGCCATAAATGGGAAGCGCATAAGGGTAGGGCGCGGCCTTGAGGCTATCGATCACGTCCGCGTTCTTCTTCCCGACAACTTTGTCTGAGTACACCTGTCCATAGGTTGCGTTTTGGCCCGCGAGGCACAAAAGCAAGGAGAACAGACAGCATGTTGTAAAGATCTTTAGTTTCATAATGTTGTTTTTAAAGACTGCCTCTTCCCGTTGCAGGGTCGGGTCAGAGGACATATTGTTTTTTAGCTTCTCAGGATTTGTTGGTTAGGTTAATTTTGTAAAAGGTCATTGTTCCACAGCATCAGGTATCGGCATCGTTCATCTCGAGCCCGTGCACATCCATACACGTTGCCGTAACATAATTGTCCATCAGGCCGAGGGTTTGAAAGGAACCTTTGATGACGTGATACTCATTGCTATGCTTGAAATTATTGAGCTCGGCATC